>JAJTFC010000030.1 GCA_021298315.1 Planctomycetaceae bacterium | reverse complement strand
CATTGCGATCTCGCGAGCGGTTTGAAAAAAGTTCGGCTCACTCAACTGAATAAGGGAAATCGAACTCAGATTGACCCTCCGGTTATACCAACAGGCCGACGCCTCAAGACGTCGGGCCTGTTGGCGTTTTTACGCAGTATTTTCAAGGGTTTGCACGCTCTAGCCCAGTCTCAGACTCTCCGTCGCGAGATGTCTCTACCAACCCAGGCGCGAATCGGCTTGAGTGCTTTTTCTGCCTTTGGCAACCCGACTCGCGTTTTCCCAGCAAGTAGCGCAGAAAGTCGGTAAGTCCCGCGAATCTGTATCCTGGATCGATATAGTGTTCGATCACGTAGAAAGCAAAGTAGTAGGCGCGGCAAAATCCCCAGATCGCGATCATCAACAAAGCGATGCTCTGAAGCGATGGGTTTTGAGCAATCAGAAGTACGCTTGCCAGTATCCCTGTTAGGAGCATCAAAGCCCCTTTGAGATACAGCAGTTGTGGACTTTTTATATCCGTCATGGGAATACTAGCAATTCTTTTTTATCGATTTCCTGGACTTGCTTTTGGCTCAAGCTCGATGGCTTCGTCGGGCAATAGACATGGGATTCCTTGTTCGATCGCATAGAACCAGCGTCCGTCTTGGGAAACTAGACCTTGCGTTGGAATCGCTGAAATTGTACGACCGATCTTATTGAGAATAGGGGCCTGCACGTGTCGGTCCGCAAGTTGGCTGAGTAGATCAGGCGAGGCCAACGATAATGTGTTACCTGAGTTGGGGCAGCGTATGACGCCCAAGATCCATTCTGGAAAACTGTACTGGCTCGTTTTTGCATCGTTCATGATGCTAGCGATTCTAGTCTATATTCCTTCACTTGCCATTGCCCAGGCTCCTGGAACGCCGCAAGTGCCGTCGGTCGATCAGTTTCAAAGTTCGGCTCCCGTGATGACCTTTCTAGATATGTACACCGGTCAACCTTGGGGCAGGTACGTCGTGTCCGAAACCGTCACGGTGCCCAAATACGAGTACCGTGATGTCAAGGACAAGGTTTGGGTTCCGACTTGGGTGCAGGAGCCCAAGCAAACGACAACCACCCAATACGATCCGATTGTCTCTTATCAACTGCGTCCTCGATCTGTTCCCAGTGCGAATCCCTTCGCTCCGCCACAGCAAATCGTCGAGTACGTTCCGATCGTCCAGTATCAGCCTCGCAACGTTCAAACAACTCAAATGACCGCTTATCAAAAATACGAGGAGCGGGAAGTCAGTCGGATGGTTCCGGTTTTGGTCAATGCCAGCGAGCAACGGCAACGCTTCGTCGATCGACCTTTGTCAGCTAGCGGTACTCCTGGTGTAGCGACCAGCAATTTGATTCAGGATACGGCGATGCTCGCACAAGCCAGTAGAACCACCGCGAGATATCCCACACGCTCGATCGATTATCCAACTCAGCCGACTTACGGCTCTCCCGTCTATGGCTACACAGCCTCGAATGCTACTTGGAATACTCCGGTCGTGATGGCACCGCCACCGCCTGCAAGTGCACCTCAATACACGGCGCGTCAAGCAGCCACGGCTCCTATCGTGCCGATTGCATCGCAGACGAGCGTGCCTAGTTCACCTCCGGTCTATGCGGGCACTGGAACTCCGATTCCACCTCCAAGCGGACCTCCGACGATGCCTTTCGCTTACCCACCAGCTCCTGCTGGGCAACCCAGCTACAGCTACAACCCCTATCCACAGGGTGGCTATCCGCAAGCAGGCTATCCACAAGCTGGATATCCGCAACCCACGTATGCGAGTAACCCCTATCCGCCCAATCCTTACCCACCCAATCCCAACGTGCCCAATGCGTACGCGGCCAACCCCTACGTGGCGAATCCTTACGCGGCCAGTCCCTATGGCACACCCCCATATGCGCCAAACCCGTATGCACCCAACCCGTATGCAACTAATTCCTATGGTGCAAATCCGTATGCGGGCAATCCCTATGGAGCCAATCCGAGTGCGGCTTGGTATGCTTGGCAAGGAGCTTTGTTTCCGACGAGTCTTTTTGGAACAACAGGCGGTCAGGCTTCCATGGTCTCCGGCGGTTATCCTTACACAGGCTATCCACCGGGAGCCGTGCCGCCCTCGCCATCGAGTTATGGTGCACCGAGAGTTGCAAACAACCCCATGGGTGTATCCTCCAATGCCCCAAACTATTGGGGCAGAACGACATTACCGTTTCCTGCGGGTAGCTACTAGCTTGAGCACCGATCGCGACATAAGTTTTTCTACATTCTCGTCCTGGCCCTTGCGGTTGGCAGTCGAGCCCTGCTGAATCTTTATACTATGCGGTTTAGAGCGATGGTTTTTGGATCATCTGAGCGATAGTTCACCGAGCTTGGTCCATACCGGTTTGACATCCGATAGGATTGGGAGTTAAATCAAGGAGGTCGAGTGTGATGTTAGAGACCTATCGTTTTGGAGCGATGTCGCGACGCTTGACCCCCGCCCCTCACTTCTGGAGAGACAATTCGATGAAGAAAGTGATCGTGTATTTGGCTGTGGCATTGGTTGCTTCGGTGGCATCCCCCAACGCCTTTGCCATCAAAGAGTTCAGTGAAGCTTGGGCATCGGTTTATGTTGATAAAAGCACGAATGACGGGTTCAAGAAGCTCGCCGTCGAAGCCAAATGCAACGTCTGTCACATCGACGGAGAGAACAAAAAGAAGCACAACCCCTACGGCGACGTTCTTGAACACGAGGGTTTGACCAAGAAGAACTTCCCACCAGCAAAGTTCAAGGAAGATCTTGAGGGGACTCGCAAGCAAGTCGCCGAAATCCTCAAGAAGATCGAGGACAAGAAAGCCGAAGGCTCCGACAAGACCTTTGGGCAACGCATCAAGGATGGCTTGCTCCCAGGCGGCGACGTAAAGGGTAAGTAACCTCAGAACCTAAGGGTTCTTGAGGGATTCTATTGGGTGAAACGTCTCGTTTAGGGTTCGTACCCAACCCATTTGCGAAACAACGAAATTCTCAAGGCGTCCTCGGTTTTTTGGGGATGCCTTTTTTGTTGCGTAAAGCCTGAGGTTGCTTCGAACTCTCCGAGATCCACTTGCAGGAAGCGTACTTGCTAGAATGGATTTCGGTTATAATCAGCGGATGCCGGGGAAAGGTTTGCACAAGACCTGCCTATTGGATTTTTAATGTGGTTTTTGTAAGAAAGGCCAAATGGCGATGTTACGAAGTGTCTATGGTGGGTTGGGATCGGGCTGGGTTGGTTCGGCTTTTGCCGGAGTCCTGGCGATGGCTTTTGCATTTAGCGCTAGCATGGGATTCGCCCAAGATGCGACTAAGCAGGAAACCGAAGTGGGATTTGTAAGCCTCTTTGATGGCAAGACCATGAATGGTTGGAAAGTCAATGAGAATCCTGGAAGTTGGAAAGTCGAGGATGGCAATTTAGTTTGCAAAGGAGAGCGTTCCCACCTGTTCTACGTAGGCAACGATAAGCCTTACAAGAATTTTCACTTCAAGGCTGAGGTCAAGACCGAGACAAACAGCAACGCTGGGATTTACTTCCACACCAAGTATCAAGATTCCGGATGGCCAAAGTATGGCTTTGAATGCCAAGTGAATCTCTCTTACAACTCGGATCCTCGCAAGACCAGCAGTCTTTACGGTGTGAAGGATGTCTTGGAGCCAGCGGCCAAGGACAACGAGTGGTACACACAGGAAATCATCGTGCAAGGCAAGAAGGTGACGCTCAAGGTCAATGGAAAAACCATGGTCGAATACATTGAACCTGATGACCAAAAAGCCGGAGCGGACTTCACCCGCAAGATCGACGAGGGAACCTTTGCCCTTCAAGCACACGATCCAGGTAGCAAAGTCTACTTCAGGAATCTACGGGTCAAGCGACTCGATTAGTCGATGAATTCGCAAAGCTCAATGCTTGTTTCCTCCTGCCTGAAACCCGCGAGTTGCAACCAAGGTTCGACTCGTATGTTGCCTAGGATTCAGAGGGTTATCCTTGGGGTAATCCTCTCTGTCGTATCGTCTGTTTATGGCATTGCCCAAGAAACTTCGTCGGGCCAATCCGATGCGATAACATTCAAGGTGCGATCAGGGCTTGATGGCCGATGGAAGGTTGGATTTCCAACTTGGCATCGAATCGAGATCCAAGCGGCCAGAGAGTTGACCGGCACGCTTGAAATCCAGACGGTCGATGGGGACGGAAACGGGGTAACCTATTCGGATCCTGGCTGGTCGTTTCAGGCCGCACCTGGTTCCCCTGCGGTGGTCGATGCCTACGCAAAACACGGTCGCGCAGATCGTCCGATTCGGATCGTTGCTTACATCGAAGGTAAAACCTCGTTGGTGCATGTTTTGTCGGATGATCAACGAGGAGAGGCACTCTCTGCGACCGCTCCGTGGGTCGTTGGAATCGGAACGAGTCGATTGGATCTGGATCAAGGATTGTTGAAATCAGCCAATGGTCGAAGCGATGAGTTACGGGTTTCGGAGTTGACTAGTTGCCTTGAGATTCCACCGAGCATCGTTGGCTACAGTGGAGTCGATGCCATTGTTTTCTCCTCATCGAATCCTGAAATTAACGCAAGTGTCTCAGAGTCTCAGCGCAGAGCCCTACGCGATTGGTTGATCTTCGGGGGGCAACTGATTCTTACCTGGGGCAAGGGTGGTCCGACCCTGGCGAAATACTCGGAGTTCGAAGAGATCCTTCCAGGGGCATTGATCGGATCTGCCAGCGATTGTGAACCAGGGCCGATCGAGTCGCTTCTTGGCTCCCAAGATCGATTGGACATGCTCGATGCTTCGATTTTGAAGATGACCTCTGGGAAGCTCGAAGTTTTAGGAGTGACAGCAACACGGGTACGATTGCCTTTGATTGCGCGATGGGCTTATGGAACAGGAAGCGTGATTTGGTTGGGTACCGAGATCGACTCGCCTCAGCTATCGGAATGGGAGACTCGCCCATCGCTTCTGAAGTACCTGATGAAGGACTGTTGGGAGAGATCGGAGAACAATCCTTCTCGAAATGCATTTTTGCCATACGAAGACATGTCCGGGCAACTCAATGCAATGCTTGATCGGTTTCCGAATCTGCAACTTGGAAATCTTGGGCATTTGGTCCTGATCGCAGGTTTGTTGGCGCTTTTGATCGGACCCTTGGATTATTTTTTTACGGTCAAGTACCTACGTCGGCCACGAATGACTTGGTGGACCTTATCGCTATGCTCCTTGGCAGCTATAGCGATCAGCGGCATGCTGTTTCGAGCTTGGAAGCCTCGAGAGCCTTCGATCAACTCGATGGAACTGATCGACATAGACGATCAAACACAGCAGTTGCATGCACAGGGATTTGCACATTGCTATGGGGGCAAGAGCGGGCGATTTGATTTCAATTCCTTTCATCGCTCGCTGAATTATCAATCGGATGCTTCGGTGTTTCGAGAATCCAATCGATTGGATTGGTTTGGCCAGCCTGGCAAAGGTATAGGTGGTTTTGAATCGAGTGTTACAAGCCAATTAGGTTTACCAGACTACAGCATTCGAGGCTTCACTCCAGGTAGCTTTATCAATGGCTTGGGGATTCCTACAGCGGGAACCAAGGCACTCGAGTACGCGTGGATCGAACAGATCCAATTCCCAGATCAGTCCAATGGGCTTTCGACTGTTTCTGGCAAAGACGACTTGCTCCAGGGATCCTTTGCCAATCCGCTGAACGTCGACTTGCTCGACGGAGTGCTCTACTTTTCTGGACGAGCCTACAGCATTCCGGGTCGAATTCGTCCAGGTGAACGTGTTCCGATTTCGACCTCGATTCCCAAAGATATCATGCGTCGTTTGCAGCGAAAGGCATTTGTGGCAGGGCAGGAACAAGGAGTCGCGTGGAATCCCTTGGACACCGATAACTTAGAACGCTTATCGGAACTGATGTCCTTTTTCCGTTCCGCAGGTGGTACGGCTTATACAGGGCTTGAACATCGCTATTTGGCAAGTTTGGATTGCTCTGAATTGCTTAAGCTAGACCGGGCGATCCTCTTTGCTAGGCTGCCCGAACCGGCCAGCAAGTGGAACCTTCAACGCGACGGTGTGCAGCAAAATGCGATTCAAGGCAAACGACTTGCGGTGGTCCGTTTGTTCTTGAATGTCCAGAACGCAAACCGATCACTGACATTGCTCAAAGACGGCCCCACCAATTGACCATAAGCTCGATGCGATAGACCTCGGAGCAGGATTGTGATTAAGACCAGCAAGTTGACCAAGAAGTACGACGACATGTATGCGATCCGGGATATCGATCTGGATCTGGGCCAAGGTGATTTGTTTGGTTTCATCGGTCCAAACGGTGCCGGCAAAACCACGACGATGCGAATTATCGCAACACTGCTAGAGCCCACCGAAGGGGAGGCTTATGTTTGCAATTACTCCATCTATACCCATCCGAAGGAGATCCGAAGACTCGTTGGTTTCATGCCAGACTTTTTTGGCGTCTACGACGACATGACCGTGATCGAATACTTGGAATTCTTTGCTGCAGCTTATCGAATCGGGCCTCAAGCCAGGCGCAAACGCTGCAACGAGATGCTCGATATCGTCGACTTGGATTTCAAGCGAGATGCTTATGCAAACACCCTTTCGCGAGGCCAAACCCAACGACTGGGGCTTGCCCGAACTCTCCTACACGATCCCGCTGTATTGCTCTTGGATGAGCCCCTTAGCGGCTTGGATCCTCGCGCACGGATCGAGATGAGAGCCTTGATGAGACGCCTAGGGGCCATGGGCAAAACGATCATTGTCAGCAGCCATATCCTTCCGGAACTGGCTGATGTGTGCAACAAGGTGGGCATCATCGACTCGGGTAAAATGATCGCAAACGACGATGTTGCTTCCATCATCAAACGCGTTAGCCCAAACACGACGATCCTCATCGACTTGGTCAAACCCCAGGATGCGGCCAAAGCCATCGATACGATATCTCCCTTGCCGATCGTCGAGCACGTCGCCGTTGATGGGGCTAGTTTGAAAGTGGTACTCAAACCTGACGCTCAGGATTATTCGTCCATCAGCATGCTGCTGGCCAATCAAGGGATACCGTTTAATAAGTTTGCTGCCGAGGAGATTAACCTTGAGTCGGCATTCATGGCGTTCACCAAAGGTGCTGGAGCGAAGATTTAATGGGTTCTTGGTTGCGATCGGTGTTTCGCCATGAAGACTGGCTAGTTATCCCCTTGGGCGCTCTGGTACTCCTTGCTTGCACTTGGATGGTTCAACCTCCGATAGAACCATCGCAGGAGGGAAAACCCAAGCCGGTCAATTTGCTCAAGGGAAAGATAGCCAAGCTAGAGTCTTGGAGCAGCAATCCGCTCGAATCGGTCATGCTTGATAAGCCTGCCGATGGCAAGAAGAAGCCTTATCAGCATTTTCCAGCCTTGTTGTTCACATGGTCGATCCTTGGGATTCTCCTAGTACCTATCGCATTGTTCAAAGGGATGCGTGCTCGGGAATACTGGGTTGGATATGCGGTGCTTTCTGCACTAGCGACGCTGGCCTTCGTCATGGCCAACCAGCAGGTCGTCAAGCACTTCAATTTAGAATATGTTCTTTGGGCTTTGCTCTTGGGGTTGATCATCAGCAATACGATCGGTGTTCCTCGATTGATCCGGCCGATGTTGATCGGAGATACGATCATCAAACTGGGTCTGATTTTGCTCGGAGCCGAGGTGCTTTTCGGAAAACTCCTGGCCTTAGGCGTCCCTGGTATTCTCACATCCTGGATCGTCACCCCTGTGGTCTTGATCACTACCTATTGGTTTGGGCAACGAGTTCTCAAGATGGAGTCACCGAGTTTGAACATGGTGATCTCGGCAGACATGTCTGTCTGTGGCGTTTCTGCAGCCATCGCCACCGGTGCTGCCTGCAGAGCAAAGCGGGAAGAGATATCCTATGCGATTGGTATCTCGTTGCTGTTTACCTCTTTGATGATGGTCATCCAACCGAACTTTGTCCTATGGAGCGGAATGGATAAAAATGTCGGGGCGGCTTGGATTGGTGGAACCATCGATTCGACCGGTGCGGTAGCCGCTGCGGGGGAGATCCTGGGTAAAGATGCTGGCCTGATTGCAACGACGGTCAAGGTTATCCAAAATGTTCTTATCGGGGTCATTGCGTTTGCAGTGGCAGGATACTGGTCGATTCGTTTTGGGGATCAACCCGGAGGGAATCGCATCGGTATCGGTGAAGTCTGGAAGAGATTCCCGAAATTCGTGCTCGGGTTCTTGGCAGCATCCTTGGCGTTTTCGTTCCTTTTACCGGCATTAGAAGTGAGTTCGGATGCCATCGAAACGATCACCAAGGACTCGGTTGCTCCACTTCGCAGTTGGCTCTTTTGCTTGGCGTTCGTCGCCTTGGGGTTAGAAACCAATTTCTGGGAGCTTGGTAAGTACCTTAAAGAGGGTAAGCCTCTTTTGCTGTATTTGCTTGGCCAATCCTGGAGCATGATTTTGTCCCTCATCATGGCTTACATCATGTTTGGCGTTTTGTATGCGGACAAGATCAAGGCGTTTCTTGCCAAGTAAACACTGGCGTTTCTTATGGCATGGTTGAAGCTGATCGCAGGATGTCTGATGCTGGGGCTACTATGGGTCTGGGTCTTGCCTCAGATCGCCAAAAACCCTGCCGTTAAGAAGCACATTGAATTCCTCGAAGATCGCAACATCAATACCGGAGCGATGTTCTATACCGAGGTTCAAGAACATCGCTAAATTGGGTTCTTCAGGAACTATCGTGGATAAAAGCTTGGCTTTTTCGTACTCAGCGAAGCGGTACTCGTACTCGAAAACGCTTGAATCGATTCAGGTCGATCAGTTTTTAAGGAAGTTGGAGCCTCAGTATTTAGCCCGTATGCCAACTACATCCCAACATGTCCCTTCGAGTACGAGTACCGCTTCGCTGAGTACGAGTACGAGTACGACGAAATCAAGTTTGCGTCGGCTCATGCACGAACAAGCAAGTCCTACTTGCGACGCCATCGGCGTGCAAGATAGCCACTGACTCCCAGGAGTACCATCGCCATTGAGCTAGGCTCGGGAACTTTAGGGGGATCATCTGCGTAGCCACCAACGCGAAAGCCGATGTTGTAGTCGAAGTTCGATGGTTCAATCGACGACCAGTTGACATTTCGAAGAAAATGGTGGGTACTGGACCAATCACCTCCACGGAACGAGCGTTGTTCGCTTGGGTCATCGTTAACTAAGTCAAACGCCGACTCTTGCCACTCATAGGCGTTCCCACCCATGCCCATGATGTTGTAGACGCTGAGTCCTCCGGCATTGGTGACGTCGGCGGGACCTACCTGGGACAAACTGACTGTGGTATAGACGGCTGTGTTTGGCGAACTTCCACCGATCACTGCTGTAGGTTGTGTCTGGCTTTGAGTCGGATACAACCAATAACCGCCACCGCCATTCTTATTCGGATCGTAGTAGGCTGCCTTGTACCATTCGTTGTGGTTTGGCAAAAAGTACTTGGCCCTTCGACTGCGGAATGGATTATTGGGATCGTAGTCTGCTGGATTCGCGATAGGATCCCACAGGAGGATGTTGTCATTAACATTTCCGTTTGGGTACCGATAAGCGGCAAAACCACCCGAACTGGTATTGAGCCAGTTGACGAACCGCGCTGCTTCGTTCCAAGTCACCCCAGTGGCGGGCTTGTTAGGTGAATTGCCCCCGTAAGCCGTCATGTCTTGCAGATTGATACTCAAGTGTTGCGATGCATTGAATTTGTTGACCATGTCACGGCTAACTTCGTACTTACCCATCAAGAAGTTATACCCGACGGATCCCGCAGGATTGGGAACTCCGCTGTTATGAGCGGCATTTCCGGGATTGCCGACTGTCTCAAAGACCATCGTGAATTGATTGGAACCAGTACCGAAGACACTCGTAACGGCCGCCAGCGTCACCGATGGTGAAATGGTGGTCCACCAAGTCGCAGCCAAAGTCAAAAAGAGTCTTGTTTTCATCGTTATAAATCCGACTTTCCTATTGAAAAAAAACAAAAAGAAGGTGGTCTTGCGACCGCTTGTCCTGAGCAAGGAGCATTTCGCTTACCTGTGCCAAAAGGTGCGAGTCGCAAGACCACCGAGGGGTGGAAACTGTGCTGTTAGGTTTTGATCTCGATGTGCCGTGTCGTCGCCTCAGCCGTCTTGGGCAAGGTGATTTTCAGGACACCGTCTTGATACTTCGCGTCAACTTTGTCTTCCTGGACGTCGCAAGGTAGCAAGATCGATCGTGAAAATCGCCCAGCGCGTCGTTCGACTCGGTGGTAGGTCTCCCCTTTCTCTTCTCGCTCTTCCTTGCGCTCACCGCTGATGGTCAACTGATTTCCGCTGACTTGCACATCGATCTCCTTAGGGGATACACCTGGAAGATCGAATCGCAAGCTGATCGTTTTTTCTGTTTCGCTCATGTCCAAGGGTGGCGCGAGCATCCTGGCTTTTAAGCCTTCGCCGTCTTCCTCCCAAAATCTCTCCATGAGCTCTTCCATATCGCGGAACACGGACAGGGGTCCTCGACTAAACCAAGGTGCAGGCAATGCTCGTTTTGTCGTGCTTAATAATCCAGCCATAACTATCTCCTTTACCACCAACCAGGACACAAACCCATTTCGTATAACATTGGCGACGTACCATCGTCGCTTGAACTCTTTCAATTATTGATTCGATGGTTGCCCGATTGAATCGATGAATTCTCTCGACCGCTTATGGTGTAATCCGCTATTGCCTTTGCAACGAATCCCAATTCAATACCGAAGTAGTGCAGCGATCGGTGCGCCCGTTGGCATATCGAGCGAGTCCACTGCAATCACTTTTCCGCCATGGAGCATGGTCTGAGCAGCGGCGTGATCCAGGAGATCATCGTCGCCGGGCTGTGGGTGTTCGTGAGTGCAATAGACTTGTCCGAATTGATCGCATCGCCCCCAACGATGTTCAGCGATATCGACTAGCAAAGTGTCTACACGACCTTCGCAAGCTGCCTTGATTGCGGTTTGAGGATCGCAGGTAGCTCGATCTGAATGTGTTAAATCCCGAATCCTCTCGGCCACTTGTGTCTGTTGCGTGAGCAAGTGCGGTCGTGCGATTGGCCAAGCCTTTTGATGGAGTTGGGATTGCGATGAGTAATCCCAATTTCCAACGACCTCACTCTCTAGAATGTGGGGATAACTGAGCGTCTTGCGCAGGATCGGCAAGAGATAATCGACCCCAGCGAGAATCATCGGTAAATGATGGTTGCGGAGGATTGGAGCAAGCGCATCGTCGATTTGTTTGAAGAAAAGACTCAGTTCTGATTTATGGGTTTCCTTCGCACCACCCTGCCCGTGGAATACAGAGGTCTGTTTACCCTTTCCCCACCGATTTGCCATATGGCGCTGTTGGCCACGATCTTCACCTTCAATATTCAGCGTCTCCTGGATTCGCTGCGGAAGATTCGGTGTAGCGACAAGTTCGATTTGGAATTCCGACGCTTCGTAAAGGCAGATATGATGCTGACTGACTGACAAGATCAGGAATCGCTGGTTTCCAGATACGAGTCTAAGAAGGGGTTTTATGAAAAAGCGATGATTGACCAAGACCAATTCCTCGAGTGGGATCGGAACGCGAAAGCGTTTCAAGGATTTGCTGTCGAGGAATAGAGCCAACCCTAGATTTCTTTTTTCCCAAAAGTCTGGATCGCTTGAACAATTGCGAACTGGCTCGAGCCAGTCGCGGGCTTGGGATGCCCGCAACCAACCCGTCGCCAAAGTGTCTTGTGCACGATCTGCGAGATTTCTAAGTGCCAGAGCATCTTGCTCTTGATCCGGACCGGTTACATGGGTGCCCATCATGATGGTCACACATGGTCCATGGCTTGCTTGCATCAAAGCCATTAAATCTGAAAGCCGAATAACATCCATCACAAATCACCTCGCAGACCAAAGCATCAAAAGAGTTAAGCCATCGAACTTATTTATTGAGCTGCTGCCCTATGTTGGGATCCGACGCGTTGAATGACTCTGGCTAGATCACGCATCAAAAAAGGTTTGCGGAGATAACCATCGACCTCGGGAATCTCGCCACCGATCGAATATTGCGGATCCTTTTGGCTCGTGAGCAAAATGACTTCTGGACTCGCAAAAGGGTAGTCTTGCCGGAGACATGCCAGCACACCGTCGGCGCCACCCCAGGGGAGTTTATGTTCGAGTACGAGTACATCTGGCAATTCCTCTCGGATCGAACGTAGACACTGCAAACCATTGCTTGCAGTGACGACCTGGTACCCTTTATCCGAAAAATAGGATTCGTAGAGTTCCGTCAAGGTTGGATCGGAATCGGCAATCAGCAATCGCATTTTTACACTCCATTAAGGAATAGAGAAATTCACCAAGCGCATCGAGTTTGTAAACAACGTATTTACAAGCTCGATCACTACAGGGTGATTGTGGCAAAACCAGCGACGTGCTTGTATCGCGAATATCCTGAGTCCAAGATGGTGGGAACCACCAGTGACTTACAGACTCCAAGCCGCCTGAAGATTACAAATCGAGCACAAGATTTCGTTAGGCGTATGGCTGTAATTAGAATGAGCCGACTGCCCCATTGAACCAACGTACATTCAACAATCTCAGTAGATAAACATGGCGGTTTTCGAGCACCAGCACGAACTCCAGTGAGATTTCCCACCTAAAGAAATGCATATATACGAGGCCAACCGATGACCACACTCAATGGAAACGCAAACGAAGTACTTGAAATCATCGACGATGTCCACAGAAGACTCGGACAAGATCTGCACGATGGAATCGAGCAAGAACTCGTGGGACTTGGTTTGATCTCTCAGGCCCTACTTAACAGACTTCAGAACGATAGAAACTCGATCCCGAAAGAGAAACTGGACTCCTATCGGGAACTTGCCAAGAAACTTGTCGAAGGTTTCACCAGAGCCCAGGAAGGGATTCAAGCGATCTCAAGAGGCTTGATTCCCACCAATGGATTCCATGAGGATCTAACTCAAGCTCTCGATGAACTTGCTGCTCGCACCGATCACTTGCACGGAATTTCATGCACTTCAAGATGCCAAACAAAAATGCAGCAACTCCCTTCCGATGTCGCCTTGCAAATGTATCGCATTGCCCAAGAGGCCGTCTGCAATGCGATGAAGCATTCGGGGGCAAGGCATATCTTCATCCTGCTTAATCAACGGGATGGTAAAACAACGCTGAGTGTGGCGGATAATGGCTGCGGCTTTAAAAGCCAACAAAACAATCAGGGGTTGGGACTTCAAAGCATGCAGTACCGCGCGAATCTCATCGGTGCAAAACTCGAATTCACAACCTCTACGACTGGGGGCACGATCGTCTGCTGCAGTCTTGGAGGTGACCATGAATAAAGAAGCATCGAGTATTCTTCTTGTCGAAGATCATCCTGTCATGCGAGATGGTCTGGCGGCTCAAATCAAATCACAACCCGATCTTGCCATTTGCGGGGAGGCCGAGGATGCCAATGAAGCGATCCGACTCGTAGAACGCCTCCATCCGGATCTTGTCATCGTCGATATTTCACTCAAGTCAGGACATGGCATCGAGTTGGTACGAAGAATCCACGAGTCGGAACCCAAACTCAAGATGCTCGTGAACTCCATGTACGACGAAGCCGTTTATGCCGAACGAGCCCTTCAGGCAGGTGCGATGGGCTATCTGAACAAGCAGTCGGCTCGAGGCACGCTTATCCCAGCCATCCGCACTCTCCTTTCGGGCAGGATCTATCTGAGTCCAGAGATGACCGAGAAAATTCTCAAGAGCCGTATCGGAGGCAAAGTCGAAGTGGGCAAGTCGCCTATCGAAAGTCTTTCCAACCGAGAACTCGAAGTCCTAACGCTCATCGGCCAAGGAAAAACCACTGGAGCGATTGCCAAACAGTTGCACCTAAGTGTCCATACGATCGACACCTACCGGGAGAAGCTCAAAATCAAGCTAAACCAAGCCAACAGCGCAGAACTCAATCGGTTCGCTGCCCAGTGGGTTCTAGAGAGCGGCTAAAGCTCGACGGCTTGACACACCAAGTGCTAAGTGTAAAAAACTTTATCTTTTTTGCGCAAATTTTCATGGCGTCAGCCAATGCACTTTGCGACGATGGGTAGTCCATCAGAGCTCGATAGTGCATTTTGATTCCTTTCCTTGGAGGTGTTTCGTATGGCGAGCAAGAAGCGTGTGGCGATGATCGGCTTGGGATTCGGTGCGGAATTTATCCCGATTTACCAAAGGCATCCGCAGGCCGAAGTCGTCGCGGTTTGCAGACGTAACGAAAAAGAACTCCACGAAGTTGCCGATAAATTCTCCATTGCCAATCGTTACACCTCGTACGAGAAAGTCCTCGAAGATCCGACAGTGGATTTTGTCCACATCAACTCACCGATTCCCGATCACGCTTGGATGAGTCTCAAGGCCCTTGAGGCTGGCAAGCATGTTATGTGCACCGTTCCCATGGCGACAACCATCGAGGAATGCGATCAGATTTGTGAAGCGGTAGCAAAGACTGGATTGAAGTACATGATGGCCGAGACGGTCGTCTACAGCCGAGAATTCCTGTTTCTTAAAGAGCTCTATCAAAAAGGCGAGTTGGGCAAGATCCAGTACATGGCCGCTTCTCACCCCCAAGACATGGATGGATGGCCAGAGTACTGGGAGCGTATGATCCCAATGCACTACGCAACGCACGTGGTCTCCCCTGTATTAGGGCTTGTCAACGGACGGGCCGAGTATGTCTCTTGCTTTGGATCCGGAGCAATCCGACCGGATCTAGCTCAGAAATCCGGCAACTCCTACGCCGTCGAGTCTTGCCATATCAAGATCAAAGACACCGACATCTCGGCGCACATTTGGCGATTCCTCTTCGATACCGCACGGCAATACCGCGAAAGCTTTGACGTGTACGGAACCAAAAAGAGCTTCGAATGGTCTTTGGTCGAAGGCAAACCGCATCTGATCCATACGGCCAAGAAACCCGAGCATGAAATCCCCTCAGAGGTTGAGGTGCCCGATTACGCGCACTTGCTCCCCGAGCCGATCCGTCCCTTCACCCGTTCGATCCAAGACGCCGATCATTTGTCGTTCATCCAGGGTGGTGGACACGGGGGCTCCCACCCGCACTTGGTCAATGAGTTTGTGACCGCCTTGGTCGAAAACCGAGATCCATGGCCGAATGCTGTCACCAGCGCCAACTGGACTTGCGTTGGTCTTTGTGCCCACCAGAGTACAAAACAGGGTGGCAAAATCGTTCCTCTGCCAGAATTTACCTTGCGCTAATTTTTTCATAATCTGCAGCGCCTCAATGGATCCGTTATCTCCCAGTAATCGATAGGATTTGTGATGTTTAAGCCGTTTTGGGTATCAAGTTCCGGAAGGAATTGGGCAGGGTTGATCGCCGGGGCACTATGTCTCTTGAGTGCTTGGATCGGCCTGCCATCGGTCGAGTCTGCCTTGGGGCAAGACAACGTTCGAGAGCAAAAAACGATCCGAGTTTTGATGTTAGGGGATCAAGGGCACCATCGTCCTGCGGATCTCTACAGAGTTTTGGGCCCAGCCCTGCGTCCCTATGGCATCGAACTGACTTACAGCGAGGATGTCGCCACATCGCTTTCGGCCAATCGGCTCTCGGAGTTCGACACGCTTCTGATCTATGCAAATATCGATCAGTTGGATGCACCCCAAGAAAAAGCGATGCTCGACTATGTCGCCCAGGGACATGGCATCGTGCCCTTGCACTGCGCATCGTATTGCTTCCGCAATTCAAAGGCTTATGTGGAACTCGTCGGAGCGCAGTTCAAAGAACACGGAGGAGAACGATTTGTCACCCATATCCTCGAGCCGCTCCATCCGATCATGCAAGGCTTTGGCGGTTTCGAAAGCTGGGATGAAACCTACGTTCACCATATGCACAATTCAAAGGATCGCATTGTCTTGGAAGAACGCCGGCAGGGTAAGCTTGCCGCAGACACCAAGGCGGAACCTTGGACATGGGTTCGAACGCACGGAAAAGGACGCGTGTTTTACACTGCTTGGGGGCACAATATGGATACTTGGAGCAACCCGGGATTCCATAACCTCGTGGCTCGCGGGATCACTTGGGCGTCCCAGAAAGATCCAACCAAACTTCCTGCCTTCAAAGACACCAATCGTTTTGATATCCCCAAAATGACGGCAGTTCGCAAGGACGTTGCTCCTTTTTCATATACCGAAGTCGGTAAAGAAATTCCCAATTATCAACCCGGTGCTCGCAACGGCCAAGCCGAACCGATGAGCCGCATGCAAATGCCATTGCCAGCCGTCGAATCGCAAAAGCATTATGTAACTCCTGAAGGTTTTGCGACAAAGCTTTGGGCAAGCGAGAAAGACACCCTCGAAGGAGAAGCCGACTTGGGGATCGCTGGCCTGGGTGGTAAGCCCATCGCGATGAACTGGGATCACAGAGGTCGCCTGTGGGTCTGCGAAACGGTCGACTACCCAAATGAACTTCAACAACCAGGGGCTGGTCGAGACAGAATACGAATTTGCGAAGATTCTAATGGAGATGGAAAAGCCGACAAATTCACGGTTTTCGCACAGCACATGAGCATTCCAACGGCAATCGTCCCGGTGCAAGGTGGCGCCATCATCCAGGATGGTACAAAAACCATTTTCTTGAAAGATGTCGATGGCGACGATGTTGCGGATTTCAAGCAAGAGCTCATCACCGGCTGGGGCATGGGGGACACCCACGGGGGAGTCAGCAACTTTCAGTTGGGATTGGACAACTGGATTTGGGCGATGCAAGGTTACAACGACTCACGCCCGGTTATCAACGGTCAGCAGCAGCAGGGGTTCCGACAAGGCTTCTGGAGATTCGCGATTGAAGCGGCTCCATCGACTCGCGAAGCTCCTGTGTATCGATTCGATAAAGATGGAAACACGACTGCAGAGCCGACAGATGCCTTCGACAAACATTCCTTGAAGGTAACGAAACTCGAGTTTGTACGTTCAACCAACAACAACACTTGGGGACTAGGCATCAGCGAAGATGGATTGATTTTCGGATCGACTGCCAACGGCAATCCCAGCATCTTCATGCCGATTCCAAACCGCTATTACGAAAAAGTTTCAGGTTGGTCTCCTCAGGTATTGAGCAACATCGCCGACGGATACAAGTTCAGCGCAGTGACCGAAAAGGTACGGCAGGTCGATTGGCACGGTGGGTATACCGCTGCGGCGGGCCACTCGTTGTACACCGCTCGGAATTATCCTAAGGAGTGGTGGAATCGCCTCGCATTTGTTTGCGAACCGACCGGCCACATTGTCGGGGCTTTTGTTCTCAATCGCGATGGAGCTGGATATCGTTCGACCAATCCGTTCAACTTGGTCGCAAGCGATGACGAGTGGAGCTCACCGATCATGGCCGAGGTCGGTCCGGATGGGAACGTTTGGTACCTGGATTGGTACAACTTCATCGTGCAACACAATCCAACTCCTCAAGGTTTTCAGACCGGTAAGGGGAACGCTTACGAAACCAAATTGCGAGACAAGCGATTCGGTCGAATCTATCGCGTCGTTTATGAGGGCAACCAAGGGCTTTCGCCCGAGGCTCTCAAAGCCGCTGATGGAATCGTGAGCAAGGGACTTTCTAAGGACGATGAAGTTCAGTTGGTCGGAGCGCTTAAGCACCCGAACATGTTTTGGAGAAAGTCCGCGCAGTGGCTGCTTGCCGATAAACCCACCCTAGCAGACTCGACCGTCAAAGCACTTGTGGAACTGGTTCGTGACCCGAGTGTCGATGGGATCGGGTTGAATCCGGGTGCGATCCATGCAATATGGGTCCTCAGTGCGCATGGCAAATGGCAAGGAGCACCGATGCTCGAAGCGATCAAACACCCAAGTGACGCTGTGGTTCGAAATGCGATTCAAGCCGCTGAGCCCAATGCCGAAACACTGCAAGCGATCCTCGGAAGTCGAGCTCTCGATTCCCAAGACACACAGCTCAAATTGGCAGCCTTGCTGAAATTGGCCGATTGTCCAAGCCAAGCCGTGGCAACCGGCACCAAGGGTGTCGGCGAAAAACTCTCCTCGAACTTTGACGAAAAAGACCGTTGGTTGATGGATGCTTGGACGAGTGCCGCAAGCGCTCATTCGGCTGAAATTCTCCCACGGTTGATTCGCGACGCTCAATCGACAGCTTCGCCTGAATTGCTCGCCCGAATCGCCATTGTCGCTGAACACGCAGCGAGAAACAAAATAAGCGCCGAGGCGTTCAGCTCATTGATTGTCGAAAAAGGAAATCCGCAGGTCACCGGTGCGATGATCCAAGGTTTGGCAAAAGGTTGGCCGAAAGACTATCGATTGACCTTGCCCGAAAGCGCTACCCAGGGATTGGTCAAGGTTTGGCTCTCGGGTGATTTACCATTGGACTCCAAAGGCCAAGTCATTCAACTAGCTGAAACGCTAGGGGTTGCGAAGATCGATGAAGCGATCGCTTCGCTTCGTAAAGAGCTCGCCGAAATCCTCAATAAGGACTCGTTGGCCATGGATCGGCGACTGCTAGCGGCCAAACAAATGGTGACCCTAGAGGTCGGTAGTTCCAAAGTGGTCGATTCCCTTTTGACTTTGGTCACACCGCAATCGACACCGGAGTTTTCATCTGGAATCGTCGCAGCGCTGGGGGGATCCAAGGCCCCTGGTCTGGCCAAAGCATTGATTGAGAAATCCCGCAGTTTGCCCCCTGAGTTTTTGCGAGGAGCACTGCGCGTGATGCTTTCAAAACCTGAGTCCACGCTGGACCTGATCGCAGCGATCCAAGCCGGCGAGCTGAGCATCAACGACTTGCAACTCGACCAACGTCAGTTGCTCCGCGACTACCCAGATGCCAAGATCCGTGAAAAAGCATTGGCCATGATGAAAAACAGCGGTGGTATTCCAAACGCTGACAGACAACGTGTCGTAGAGGCTTGGGAAGAGACAGCTCATGCCAAGGGAGATGGAACCAACGGCAAGCTTGTGTATCAGAAGCACTGCGCGTTGTGCCACAAGCATGGGGATTTAGGAAATCAAATTGGCCCTGAGTTAACGGGCATGGCCGTTCACCCCAAGCACGAACTGTTGATCCATATCCTCGATCCGAATCGGAGCGTCGAAGGTAATTTCAGAACCTACAACGTTCAAACAACCGATGGCAGTGTGGTGACCGGAATGATGGCCGGTGAGAGCAAGACTTCCATAGAACTGATCAATGTTCAGGGAAAACGGGAAGTGGTTTTGCGGGAGGATATCGAACGGCTGAGCGGTTCGCAAAAATCTCTCATGCCTGAAGGTTTTGAGGGTCAAATGACCCGCGATGAGATGAAGGATCTGCTTGAGTTTTTGACCACCAAGGGCAAGTACGTGCCGCTGTCGATCGCTACGGTTGCCACATCGATCACAACGCGAGGAATGTTCTTTGATCCCGAGGGCCAAGCAGAGCGTTTGGTGTTTGCCGATTGGAAACCGAAAATGTTCAAAGGTGTGCCCTTTGTTCTGGTCGATCCCCAAGAGGATCGGGTTCCCAATGCGATCATGCTCTATGGGCCCAATGGCAAGATGGCGCCCAAGATGCCCAAGAGTGTCGATGTTGTTTGCAATGCTCCGGCAGTGGCCATTCACTTCCTGAGCGGAGTGGGTGGATGGTCGTTCCCAGCGAGTCGCGAAGGGAGCACCAGCATGATCGTTAGGATCACCTACGAGGACGGAGCCACCGAAGACCATGAACTGATCAACGGCGAGCATTTTGCCGACTACATTCGCCGAGTGGATGTGCCTAAGAGCGAATTCGCATTTGACCTCTCGGGTCGGCAGATCAGATACCTATCGATTCAGCCCAAGGAGCGCAAGGCCTTGCAAAAGATCAGCTTGATCAAGGGAAGGGATCAATCGGCGCCGGTCGTTATGGCAATCACACTCCAAACCGAGTGAATATTACCAAGGCCTAAGAGGTCGGATGTAGAATCCACGCCTTGAAATCGGATAGGGGTGCATTGCCATACCGTCGAAAGTGGGTTGCGCGAAATTCACCCCTCTGGTTTCATAGTACCTCAATAGTTCAGAGCGGGCTTGGGATTGTTTCCGAGCTTGCTCGATTTGGTACTGGCGATTGGCCGAAGGCTCGAATCGGTTTTTGCCGATTTGAGACAGGCCTCTAGATTTTTTTCCGTCCTCTTTTAGAGGATCGGATTCTCCAGGACTGGCGAATTTTGGATCTACTGCGGTTTGGGATTCCTGAGCCAGGAGTCCATGGAGGTCATTGCTCATTAAAGTGCAGCAGATTGCCAAGATAACCGAAAGAGCTGCAGGTGTTTTGGGCTTCATGATCGGAAGAATTTGTTGGGTTCGTACTTCGGGGAGAATTCGCCGGACCGTTCCCCTGAACATCGGTCTAGGGATTTGTGAAAGTACGCCGAAATATTGCGGACAAACTAGGCGACTTGGCTCGGTATCCTCAAAATCCCCAAATGCGTTAAACTTTACGGCCAGGTTTGCTAAGCCAATTTTTCATTTGGATCCTATTGAACATGCTTGATCGAAAATATGTTGTAGAAAACGCCGAGGCGGTCAAATCCAATTGCCTTCAGCGCGGAGCCAGTGCGGATATCGATCGGATTGTAGCCCTGGAATTGCAAAGGCGCGCGAAATTGGCCGAGGCAGAGGAGTGGAACAGACAAGCCAATGCGGTGAGTGCACAGATTGGCAAAGTACCTGCCCAAGAGCGAGAGGAGTTCAAGGAGAAGGGTCGTTTGCTAAGAGCCCATAAAGAGCAATCGCAAAAAGACCATGATGCTTTGGATCGAGAGATCGATTCCTTGCTTTCGCGAGTCCCGAACATGACCCACCCGTCGGCTCCTATTGGAAACGATGATCATGCGAATCTGGAGATCGCACGCGGCACGACACCGATCCCAACCTTTGATTTCAAGCCCAAGGATCACTTAGAGCTCGGTGCGATTCACGACATGATCGATTTCGAAGCCGGAGCGAGGGTTGCCGGCGCGGGCTTTTACTTTCTCAAGCGGGATGCGGTACTTTTGGACTTGGCTCTGCAGCAGTTTTCCCTGAGCCTTTTGATTCGCAAGGGTTTCGTTCCAATCACTACCCCAGATGTGGCCAGCACCGATATTTTGCACGGAATTGGCTTTATTCCACGCGGGCCAGAGACCCAGATCTATAGCATCGAGAACACCGAGTTGAATCTCGTTGCCACCGCCGAAATCACTTTGGGAGGGATGTACCACAACCAAGTGCTCGAAGCTGAAGAGTTGCCGCTTAAACTCGTCGGCATCAGCCATTGTTTTCGAACCGAAGCTGGTGCCGCCGGGCGGGCCTCCAGAGGACTTTACCGCGTGCACCAATTCACCAAAGTGGAGATGTTTGCATTCACAACTCCTGATCAAAGCAGTTCGGTGCATGAGGAAATACGTGCCATCGAGTGCGAGATTTTTGATGCTTTGGAAATTCCTTACAGGGTTGTCGACACCGCTACAGGCGACCTAGGCGGTCCGGCTTATCGAAAATATGACTTGGAAGCTTGGATGCCCGGAAGAGGAAACGGGGGAGAATGGGGCGAAGTCACAAGCACATCCAACTGCACGGACTATCAAGCAAGAAGATTAAATATTCGTTATCGTGTCAAAGGGGAAAAGGGGACACACTACGCCCACACCCTTAATGGGACGGCCGTGGCCATCAGCCGTGCATTAATCGCATTGATGGAGAATCATCAGCTTGCAGATGGCTCGATTAAAATCCCGAAGGTTTTGGTTCCTTGGGTCGGGAAAGACCGTATCGGTTAAGAACTTAATGAGCTGTAAGCGTTGATTTATCCAAGTTTTTTGGGGTGACGCAATAATTACAAAAAGCGAACATGCCAACTCGGAAATTTCCCTAAAAAAACGATCGATGTTGTAGCAAAGCGACGAAAGATGCTGTAGACTACCTGTGGTGTCGAACTAAGCAATCGAGACTGAAAGTTAAAAAAAACTAAACTTGCCTCACCTAGTGGTGGTTGGATTTCGGGCGTGACCAACTGCTATTGGGTGAGGCTTTTTCTTTTGGTCGCCGAGCAGGCCTCAATCGTTGCTCTTAGGCATCTTCTTGATCTTGTGCCATGATCGATTGGCAAAGAGTCAGAAGCATCGCATCGAAGACTCGCTCCATAGAAGCAAATTCGGAGTCTTCAGCTTGGAATTGGGTCAAGATCGTTTGATTTGGTATTCCAAAGGCGATGAGTTTTGCGCGAACCAGCAGATCCAAGTAGTAGAAATACAGTTCGCTGCCTTTGGCATCGGCCAACGGCCCTGGATGAGAAATAAGCTCGGGCGCAAAACTCTCTTGCTCGACGTTGTCGTATTCTGCTTTGATGACGCTTGAGGCTTGCTCGATGGCTTGGTCTGGAGTGGTCGACCAATCGAAACTCAGGACCGACATGTAGGCGCTGCCGGGGCTTTGTATTTGAAAGCCTACGATCTGCTGGTCTTGCATATCCTCGCTAAGAGTCCAGTTGTCGGGGTAGCTGACCGAGAGGCCTAAGGATCGGTGAATTTTTGGCATAAGTGAAAACGCTTGTGTGGATATGGATTTGCGATGTGCCACTGAACCCAACGCATTATATTCGGCTATTGGGAAAATAGTGGCTTGATGAGTCCAAGAGAAATCAAGCCACCTTGTTGGCTTGAATGGCTTTGGCCGGGGGGGTTCCTTTCCAGCGGTGGTGCACCCACCAATATTGGCTGGGCGTTGCGCGGATCGCTCCTTCAAGGCACTGGTTGTACCACTTGGTCATCGCAAGGATCGAGTCCGGGCAATCGGTTTGTTGAGGGTCGGCCAATCCGAGGATAGACATCTTAAAGTGCAGAGGCCTTGAGGTTCGGATATTCGAGCAGACCATCATCGGAGCGCCGCTTGAGAGGGTAAAGAGTGCTAAGGCTTTATGGCACGAAGCCAATTGCCCGAGGAACTCAACCCAGCAGCCTTTGGGACCACCGTATTGGTCTGCAAGCAGCGACAAAGCTCCTCCTTTTGCCAGCAGCGCCTCGACTTGGCTAGAACTGCCACTTTTGGAAAGCATGAACTGTCCGCCGCAGGAGCGGAAGCGATCGATGTACTCATGCACAAAGCCGTTGTCCAAGGGGCGTGCGATAGCGGTTGTTGAGATCCCAAAAAGGCCTGTGATAAAACCGGCCAGTTCAAAGTTTCCGAAATGACCAGAGACCAAGATTTTGGGACGCGGATCAAGCACCAATCGGAGCATTTCTTTGCGATCTGGAATATCGAAATGCTCGTACCAGTTCTCTCGATGAATTTTGCGACTTGCGTGCGCGATTTCACAGACCATCAAAATCAAATGCTCCCACATCTGCTCTTGCGTTGCGAGCGATTCATCCTGAGTCCAACCTGGAAAGACTCTCTTGAGATTGCATTCCACGAGCGACCGGCGAACCTTGATCACGTGCGTTAGCAGGTAGGCCAGGAGCTTGGCAAAACGTTCGCAGCGCTCCAGAGAGAGCGATTGGACCGATGCGATAAAGAGCCTAAAGGTCCAGAAGGCAATCCGATCTTGCCAGGAGTAAGTCTGATGGCTGGCTTCCTCCATGTTTTTTGACGCATTCCTTGTCGAGTGGATTCCGGTGACTTTCGCTCAGGGAGTCTAACAATCTTGGATCTTCCGTAGTAGATCACTGTGTGGATTGAGGGCTAGCGAACGGGGGAAAGTCCGTGAGCCCGACGGAGCAGTCCGATTTGGCCAGAGTGGATCGATTCGTGCAATGGGCAAAACAGGAAAGCCCCGAGTTTGATCGGGTAGGCTGTATAGGGCATTTCGGTTGGCTCCAGGAGCAATTCCGCTGGCGCTTGTTTCATAAATTCCATGGCTGCGATATGAATTCGTTCCAACATGCCTAGCATCGTTTTTCGATCCGGATGAGGGCTTGGATCTTCGATGGCGCTAGTTCCTCTTGAATATCGTTTTCGAAACCAACCAGGCATCAATTCGACGTCACCTTCGGCCCTACCCCTTTGCCTAAAGAGCATCAGTCCGTATTGAGCAACGGCCAAATGCCCAACTTGCCAAGCAAAATGACTGGGAATTCCCGCCGGAGGGACTTGCCAAAGCTCTTCGGGAACCTCGGAAAGAAGCCCCAAGGTATAGCGCCTTGCGAACTCCATTTGGCCAATGGCCCCGTCCCTCATCCCAAGAACCTGAGCGGGGGTGGGTAATGCACTGGAAATTTCCATACAAAATTTTCCCTAAGTTAGCGAAACGACATCGAAATCCATGGGTTACAAAGGGTACCCGATGGTGTAGCATAACCTATCGGTGACCCCCGATCGGGTCTTGCGAGACTTTTCTGTTACGTTCCTTCAATACCGCTGTTTGTACTGGGGCTATCCTCATGCCAATGAAAAAACTTTTGTCGAGATTTGCTTTATCCGTGAGTATGGTGGGTGTCCTGAGTCTTGGGGCTCTGGCACAAGGCCCAGGGGGGCCCGGTGGCGGACGTGGCCAAGGTGGTCCTGGTGGCGGACGCATGGGCATGGGAATGATGGGCGGCGGCATGATGGGTGGCGGTGTAACCGGCCTATTGCGAATGAAGGAAGTCCGCGAGGAACTCAAGCTTGATGAAGATCAAGTCGCGGAGCTTGAGGAACTCGGCAAGGCTGCGATGGAAGCGATGCGGAATATGGCCCCGCAACGAGGTGGTCCAGGTGGAGCCGGTGGACAAAACGCGGGCGGAGGCCAGCCTGGCGGTTTCAATCCGCAAGACATGCAAGCCATGATGGAAAAGATGCAAAAGGCTGCTGAGGAAAACGAAGCTAAGGTCGAGGAAATCCTCGATCCAAAACAGCTCGATCGCCTTGTTGGATTAATGATCCAACGCGGTAATCTTCAGTCTCTGTCGAGCAAGTTGGTAGCCACTCGCCTGGGAATTACAGATGACCAAAAGGCCAAGATGGCCGAGGTCAATAAAGCGAACGGCGAAAAGATGCGAGAGCTCTTCCAAGGTGGATTTAGCCAGGATGCCCGTGAGAAGATGACCAAGATGCGGGAAGAGGCCGAAGGCAAGATCAAAGAGATTTTGACAGCCAAACAAAAAGAAGATATGGAGACTCTCAAGGGCCCTGAGTTCAAGTTCCCTGAGCCACAATGGGGTGGGCAAGGTGGACCTGGCGGTCCTGGTGGTGGACGTGGCAATCGTCGACCCGGCGGCAACGACAACTAGTTTCCACCCGCAGATAGCTTGGCTAATCCTTCTAGAGCGTCTCCCAGTGATTTTACCGGGAGACGATTTTTTTTAAGCGACGGATTCTTTTGAAACCAAGTCGCCACTAAGCCTAACGTCTCGTGGGGCCTGCAGTACCTAAGCTCGATCTCCTTGTCGGCTCCAAGCCAGGTTTCTAGAGATTTGCGAATCGAAGAGGATTTGGGGCGATGAGCGACTGCAAACTGCACACCTCCAGACCTGAGCAAATACAAGATACCTCCCTTTGGAAATCTTGTTCCACCTGTTGTCTCAACCCAATAGAGGCTCGGTGGATCGCATGAGGCTTTCTGCAGTTGCTTGAGTTTTCCATGGAGCCACTTGAAGATCGCTGCATCCTCTTGCAATCTTGCGGCCCGCTCGAATTGCGTTCGTTCGACCGCCTTTTGCATCTGCTGGGCCAACTGATGATAAATATCAGCCGATTCACCTCGCATCCAAGCCCTCGCGAGATCTTCCTGAGCCCGATAGTTAGACCTGAGCGAATCGGCTAAGCATGGTGCAAGGCAAGTGCCTAGTTCGGCACGCAAGCAACCGGCTCTTTCGGGGATATCGAACAGGGAAAGTTGATCCGAAAAAAGCATCGGGGTTTTGGTAGAGCAATCCCTGAGCAAGAAGTAGCGGTTAAGGATCTCGGCAGCTCGAAACAATTTGGTGGATCCATAGAGCGGACCACGGCAGATCGAGGCTCGCGTATCCCATTGCCGGGAAACGTAAAACGATTCGGCCGGGCCGCGTCCAAGGTTCAGGTAGGCCGGTTGGCTGCGATTAGGCATCCCAACGACATTGAGTGTCGGCTGCCAAGTTCGGATCAGCGATTGCTCTCGCAACAGAGCTGCAAACTCACTGGGCTGAGTCTCCCAAACGATCCCACGCGCATGCTTGAGAATTTGCCCAGCTTTCTCATCGCTTACGCCCGGAAGGAAATAACTCAAAAGCCTCGCTCGGAGCGCTTTGGATTTGCCGACATAGATCAATCGATTCAGCGGATCGAGGATACCGTAAATACCAGGGCTGTAAGGCACATACTTCTGAACAAGGGACTTGAGTTCCTTTTGGATCGAGGCCGTGCTTTTGAGATCCGTCGCATCGATGCGGGCCAGTGTCGGACTGCATGCGTGCAGCGATGGATCGCTAAATAGCAAATCCGGGCCGAAGTCGACGAACGACTCGGTCCATTTAGCCTGAGGCTTGTTATCGGTATTGCAACGATTCGGAGCTTCCATGCAAGCAACTTGTGCGTTCTGTAATCATTACAAATTGGTTGACTTTCAAACAGCCAGAAACCCAGCCTACAGAGCCGGGTTGTGGAGTTAGTGTAAAGGGCAATGGAGTCCTTTGGCAAGCGTACTCGTAGAACCGTTTTTGGTTCGAGATTCAACATGCAATACTATGTACCGGAGGATGCTCATGCGGGATTCCCACAGATTGTGCCAACTTGGCTCATTGTAGCTATCGCTTGTTTGAGTTCACTGGGGTTTTTCTCTCGTTTTGTGTCGATCGACTCCTATTCGATGGAACGCTTGCTCGACTATCAGACTACGCGGGCGCTGGCCTCAAGCGCATTGGAGAAAGGATCCATTGGCGCGAATCTTCGCCACGCGAATCATTATGTTCACATGATTACGGAGCATTGCCAAAGCCGGGATCTTGCCCCATGGGAAAACTGGGCCCAGTGGATCTTGGGCCAGTTCTATTCGCCCCTTTTGCGAACGCAAAACCCGGTTTGGATTGTCTACGGTGGTAAGGGGGATTGCTCGGAACGATCTGCGGTCTTGCAGGATCTTCTTTGGGCTCAGGGAATCCAATCGCGCTTTATCGGGCTCGGAGGGCATGTGGTACTCGAAGCCCAAAGCCAAACGGAAACTTGGATTCTAGATCCCGACTATGGATTAGCCATAAAAACAGGAATCGACGAGTTCGAGAACCAAGCGAGCGGCGAATTATCTGGATGGCTAGTTCAACAGGGAATAGCCCCTTGCGAATCCCTCGAGTACGAGCAAATCGTCGGCTCGAAGGATGACAATGTTAGGCTCGACTGGAACGTGCCACTTAGCCCTAGACTCAAAAAAATAGAATCCCTCTGCGAAATAGCCGTTTGGTTGGTACCCTTGCTCTGCTGGATATGGATTGGATGGAACGTACGTCCAGCCCAGTAAACCGAAGACAAAATAGAATGAAACGGCTTTATCAGGCGCCCTAAACTCGGTACCATTCTGCTCAACGCGACGCGTGGCGCGCGCTCCCCGATAGGCGATCTGGATAGGCGATCTGTCCGCCTGTTAGCGGAGAGTGTAACCAAGTTCAATCTACGAGGCTAGCAATGCGAAGAGCTTTTAATTTGACGGATAGTTTTCGAAGTTGGATCGCGCCCAAGTATCTGGGCGGGCTGATGGGACTGAGCTTCGTTGCAGGCGTTGTAGGCGTGCCAGTGATGGCACAGGACAAAACCATTGGGGTTTCGGGGGTTGAGAAGGAAAACTTCAGCAAGACGCTCAAGGCATCGGATGACTTTTTCCGTTTCGTCAATGAGAACTGGCTCGAGACGACCGACATCCCACCGGATCAATCGAACTTCGGTGCCTTTACTGCGTTGGATATCGAAACCAAAGGTGCGATTCGGGCGATCATCGAACAAGCAAGCAGTTCCTCAAATGCTTCTGCTGAGGCCAAGCAAGTCGGGAACTTGTTCAAGTCCTACACTGATGTCGAGGCTCGCAACAAAGCTGGGATAGCACCTGTGAAACCTTGGCTCGATTCGATCCGAGCCGTTCGAACCCAAGAGGATGCGATTCGTCTGGCAGGTGAGTTGTCGATTTATGGCATTCCCAGTTTCTATGCTGCTGGAGTCGACGTCGATGACAAGCAGTCCGATCAGTATGCGGTGTATCTGTATCAAGACGGAACGACTTTGCCAGACCGCGACTACTATCTAGAGTCCGATCCTGAGCTGGTAAGCCGGCGCGAGAAATACCAAGTCTTCATCAAGGACATGCTTTCTCGAATCGGGTGGGAGAGCCCCGAGGCGATGGCCAAAAAGATCCTCGAATTGGAAACGGAATTTGCGAAAGTTCAGTGGGACAAGGTTTCGCTTCGAGACCCAATCAAGCGATACAACAAGACTCCGATAGCTAACTTGTCGGGTAATAACCCAGGCTTGCATTGGAAGACTTATGCCAAGGCGGTTGGTCTGCCCGAGATCCAAGATATTATCGTCGGCCAACCTAGTTTCTTTGAGAAGGCTCAAAGCATCCTAGCCGGGTCGGACGTTGAGGTTCTTAAGGCTTACCTGGCTTTCCAGACCATCGACACCTTTGCTCCCGTGATGAACGAGGAACTCGAAAAATTGCATTTCGGATTCCACAAGACGGTCTTAAGTGGAGTCGAGCAGCAAGAACCCCTTTGGCGACGAGGTGTCGATGCTTGCAACTCCCTATTAGGGATGCCCGTGGGCAAACTCTACGTCGAGAAGCACTTCTCTCCCCAAGCCAAGGAACGCATGAACGAGTTGGTGGGCAACTTGCTCAAAGCATTTGAGAAACGCATTGATTCGCTCGAATGGATGGGAAATGGAACCAAGGCTCAAGCCCGAGAGAAGCTCAAACTCTTTACCCCGAAGATTGGATATCCCGACAAGTGGAAGGACTATTCTTCGGTGGTGATCGATCCTACGGATGTGGTTCGCAACATCGCTGCAATTTCCAAGTTCGAGCATTTCTACGCGTTGAACAAACTAGGAAAGCCTATCGATAAGACCGAATGGTTTATGCCTCCTCAAACCGTAAACGCTTACTACAACCCATCGATGAACGAGATCGTCTTTCCGGCTGCGATCTTGCAACCACCTTTTTTCAATTTGCAGGCCGAGGACGCTATCAACTATGGAGCCATCGGGGCGGTGATCGGACATGAAATCAGTCACGGATTCGATGATTCAGGAAGCAAGTACGACGGTCGCGGAAACTTGAGAAACTGGTGGACTCCAAACGACGAGCAGGAGTTCGTCAAACGCTCGGCGCAGCTAGTCAGCCAGTACGATGCTTACCAACCGCTCCCGGGAGTAAACCTCAATGGTAAATTCACGCTTGGAGAAAACATCGGTGACCTCGGAGGACTGAGCGTCGCCTACACGGCTTATAAGCTTTCGCTTGACGGCAAAAAATCTCCAGTGATCGACGGCTATACGGGCGAACAAAGGTTCTTCATCGGGCGGGGGCAAGTTTGGCGTCGAAAGTACCGAGAGGCCGAGATGCGAAAGCGGGTCAAGACCGATCCGCACTCCCCGAGCCAGTACCGTTGCAATGGTATCGTATCGAACCTCGATGGGTTCTACGAAGCATTCGATGTACAACCGGGTGCTCCGATGTATCTTGCGCCCGATAAGCGAGTCAGGATCTGGTAGACCTACGCAGCTTCAGACTTGCTAAATCCATCGTCGGCATGGCGGGGTGCTGACTTCTTCGCGTAGGCATCGATCCTTCCTGCGATCTGTGCCTTCGAAGCCGCCTCGGCACTTCGTCTCCATAAATCGGCGACTTCTTGAAGCAGGCTTAGTTTGCAAGTCTCCCGGTAGATGCTATCTGCCGGGAGTTGTGCCATGAGCCGACGGTGGGCGAGCCCAAGATTGTGATAGGGCAGCGAGGGAAACAAGTGATGCGTCGCATGGTAACGAGTTCCAGTCGGCCCCCACAATTCGGTGATCCAAGGTCGATGCGGGTAGTCGCAAGAGTCAAGCAGTTGTTGCTCGAACGTCAATTCCGAACCAGGACCTGTCCATCGATGGGCCCCGAGAGTTCGAATGTTGTTCATGAAGATCATTCCGATGCTGACGATGTAAGCGTGAATCCACAGGGGATCGAGCCAGGTCTTGGCGATCAATGGACCATGGAGAAACAGACCAAGGCAAACCAAGAAACAGGCTATTTCCTGCATGATCATGATCCGATAAACCCGCTTGCCAGCCTCGGGACGTTCGTAGAAGACATCCATAACCATGGTCGATGCATGAGTGAACGTCCACTTTCGAACCGAAGGAAATACCCAGCAAATCGGCGAGAGAATCCCCCAGCGAAGAATCCCTGCAAGAGGGGATACTAAAACTCCCAGCATGTACAAGACGATTGCCGATGGGGGTTGATGGCTAAGGCTCAAATACTCGCCATCCTCCTTGGTTCCATAGGACTTGCGTCGATGATGATCGATGTGCGGATAGTAGGTAAAAGAAGGGATCATAAACGGAATCCCGCAAAGCAGATTCCAGGCGACCCGAAAGCCCGTCCAACCCTCACGTGGCAAGTGCACCAGTTCGTGCGTGAACATCGCACCGCGAAGGAACAACAGGATTGTGGCCGTGTAGAAAAAACCTTTGACCAACCACCAAAGTGCCGTCGACTCTACAGCAAGTCGATCCGGTGCTTGCATCATCGCGGCAAAACAAATATGCCCGCAAATCGCGGTGATCAAAAGATCGGGCCAGTAGATCCACGGATTCGGAGAATGAAGATCTCCGACGATCTGCCTTGCCTGCTTCATCGAAAAGCTTTTGAATTCAAGCGCTGTGTCTTCCATCTTCATACTCGCGGTTCGCGTTACGGCTTGAGAGTCGCGTACCGGGCTTGCCAACAAGCCCTCGGTTTCGAATTTCGGTCCCTTCCAAAGCGATTCTTGATTACAGTCGATCAGGTCGGAAAATCCGGCACCAACCCGACGGACAAAACGTTACCACCTTCACAAATTAACAGCCCGGACCAAGAGTCCAATTAGTTTTTTTGTTAGGTCTGGTTTTTTGTTTCCCGCTGGATCTACAAACACCCCAGCCTTCTTGAGCCTGGGATTCATGGCGAATTTCGCCACAAACGCCCTGAAAAACAGGTCCGGATGGGTTAAGCAGAGGCTCTTTCATGGCTTTGTCGCTATTGCCTCCATGGGAGTCGTCACGGGTGAGAAATTCCACCAAACCGCGATCAACAAGAAAAAACCGTGCCAAACGACCGATTAACCCTTGCAAGAATCAGTCACTGTTGGCTAAACTTTTGGGCTCGATTGATCCATCGACATGGAATCGCCCCGCCGGAACCCCGGTGGTGGAATTCGTTTTCGTTTTAAAGCGTGACCGGGTAATGGTTTAGGAGTGGGCAAGTATGCCGCGTCTTTTGGGTGTTGACATTCCAAACGACAAACAAGTCGTTTATTCGCTTCAGTATCTCTATGGCGTTGGTCCATCAATTGCCAGAGAGGCATGCGTCAAAACGAAAATTGACCCGGCCAAAAAGGCTCGGGAGCTCGATGAAGACGAATTGAGTCGTCTATCAAGCTTGCTCGAGCGAGACTACACGGTTGAAGGTCCGTTGCGACGTCAGATCGGTCAGTCGATCCATCGTCTTAGGGAAATCAAATGCTATCGTGGGCTTCGCCACAAGCTTGGACTTCCTGTAAGAGGTCAGCGGACACGAACCAACGCACGGACTCGTAAAGGTCCGCGTAAGACCGTCGCAGGCAAGAAGGGGGTTAAGGATCTTCGTTAGTCTGATTAGGTTGCTCAGTTTTCGGACGCGTTTGACTCGATGAAGCGTTCGACCGGACATGGTCGAATAAACAAGCCAGTCAGACGGGTCAATCGTCGCCAAGCATGGTAAACAAGAGACTTTAAACAAGCATTGGAATTTGGTTTTAGTTTTCAATTATGGCAAAGCAACAAGTCAACAAAGACGCATCGAACAAAAGACGCAAAACGAGGCGAAATGTCACCAGCGCAATCGCTTTCATCAAAGCGACCTTCAACAATACGCACGTGACCATCACGGACACTCGAGGAGATACCCTCTGCTGGGCCAGTGCCGGCACTTGTAACTTCAAGGGCTCGCGAAAGAGCACGCCGTTTGCCGGTCAAATGGCTGCCCAACAAGCTGCCGAAAAGGCGGCCAAGTTTGGGGTCAAGGAGATCGAGGTTAGGGTCAAAGGTCCGGGTTCGGGCCGCGAGTCAGCAATCACCGCCCTGCAAGCAGCAGGTATCACCGTAAAGCAAATCGAAGACACAACCCCCATTCCTCACAACGGATGCCGACCTCGCAAGCGAAGGCGAGTCTAGTCGATACGGGTTCGTTGGGGTTTTGGGTAATTCATTTTTGGAGGATCAGCAATGCACGTCAGATGGAGAGGTTTGGAACTCCCTAGTCAAGTCAATGTCGAGCGATCGACTCTTAGCCCGACTTACGGCAAGTTCACCGCAGAACCGTTCGAGCGCGGATTTGGGGCAACCATCGGCAATAGCCTTCGTCGAGTCCTTCTTTCGAGTCTTGAAGGAAGTGCGATCACTCAAATCAAAATTCGTGGTGCTCAGCACGAATTCAGTTCCATCCCGAACATCCTTGAGGATGTCACCGAGATCGTCCTCAACGTCAAGTCACTGGTAGTGAAGAACCACAGTGAAAACACTCGGGTTCTAACCGTGTTGCGATCCAAAGCGGGTCCGATTACCGGAGCCGATGTTCAAACCGATTCGGATGTCGAGATCATCAACAAAGATCACGTCATCGCCACCTTGACCGGTGATACCGAATTCATGATGGAAATGGTCGTCGAGAACGGACGTGGGTATCTACCTGCATCTGAACAAAATACCGGTGACCACGAAATCGGAATTATTCCTGTCGATGCGGCTTTTAGCCCAGTGGTTCGCGTACGCTACACCGTCGAAGAGACCCGCGTCGGTCAAAAGACCAACTACGACCGACTGGTGATCGAAATTTGGACCGATGGATCTTTGCAACCAGAACTTGCAATGGTCGAAGGAGCCAAGATCCTTCGGAAGCACCTTAACCCATTCGTGCAATCGAGCGAATTGGGGCGTCAGGTTCACGCGGTCGCTCGCGGTGGCCCTGGTAGTGCAGAAGCCCAACTCGAAGCCAAACTCAACATGCTCGTCTCGGATCTGAAGCTTTCCGTACGGGCTAACAACTGTCTCGAAAGTGAAGGCATTCGCTACGTGAGGGACCTAGTGCAACGCAGCGAAGACCAACTCTTGGAAGTCCGAAACTTCGGCGAAACAACCCTCACAGAAGTCAACGAGAAGCTCAAGGCGATTGGTCTGCATTTAGGCTACCGCGTACCGTCGTCCATGAGATAATTGTTCGTATCCCAAATACCAACCCACCCATAACGACTAACTGATAACTGAGAACCGATCATGAGGCACTTAAGGAAAGGCCGTGTACTTGGCCGAAGCCCCTCGCACCGCAAAGCTTTGTTCAGCAATCTTGCATCTGCAATTTTTCTGACAGAGCAAGAGTTCACCGATTTGGATGCGAACAAGCCTAAGGTTCCAGGTCGTATCGTTACGACTCTGGAAAAGGCCAAGGAGATTCGCCCCATCGTTGAAAAGTGCATCACGATTGCCAAAAAAGGACTAGCTGCAGAATCGGCGGCCCAAGCTTTTGCAACCACTGCTCAGCGGGGTACCGATGACTGGAAAGCTTGGAGAAAGAGCGACAACTGGCAGAAGTGGTGTGATGCCAAGGCTCCCGGTGTCAACGCTCGACGCAAAGTCCTCTCGATGATCAAGGACAAGAAGGCCGTCAGGGTGCTCTTCGATAAAGTTGCACCACGGTTTGCTGATCGAGCAGGTGGCTACACCCGGATTTTGCGGCTAGCCAAGCCACGTGTTGGTGATGCAGGCACCCGAGCGATCCTCGAGTTTGTAGGCAAGAACGATCGAACTAAGGAAAAGGCTCAAAAGCCGTCCTTCGGAGAATAGTTTTAGCGGTTTACGGTTTACGATGTAAGCACCAACAACCCACTCGGCTGGCGGCAATACCGTCAGCCTTTTTTTATAACAGGCTTGAGCCTTATTCAAATGAGCAACGATCTTTTTGACCTGATTCGCCAACGCATCCATATCCTCGATGGTGCGATGGGGACGATGATTCAAAGACTGAAGTTTGACGAGAAAGCCGTCCGAGGCGAGCGTTTCGCAGATCACCACAAGGATCTAGTTCGCTTCAGCGATATTCTTTGCATTACGCGAGCCGATGCGATATCGGATATCCACTATGCGTACCTTGAAGCTGGTGCTGATATCATCGAGACAAACTCCTTTGGAGCATCGCCAATCGGTATGGGTGAGTTGGAGTTGCCTATTGAACTCACACGAGACCTCAATTACGCAGCCGTCGACTGCGCCCGCAAAGCCGTCGAGCGGATGAAGAAGAAAGATCCCTCCCGTCGTTGCTATGTCGCCGGGAGTATAGGCCCTACGACCAAGCAGCTAGCGATTAGCACCAAAGTAGAAGACGCCGCAAATCGCGATGTGAACTTTCTTGAGATGGTCGCAAGCTATAAAGTTCAGGTCGCCCATCTGGTCGAAGCCGGAGCTGATCTGCTCTTACCCGAAACGGCCATCGATACGCTCAACCTCAAGTCCTGTTTGTATGCAATAGCAGAGTACTTTGCAGAGACAGGTCGCAGGATTCCTGTCATGATCAGCGCAACGTTTGGGCCAGGAGGCCGGACCTTTGTCAGCGCACAGACCGTCGAAGCTTTTTGGAATTCCATAAGCCATTTTCCGATGCTCAGCGTCGGCATGAACTGTGCACTCGGACCGGACATCATGCGACCTCACATCGAGGAGCTTGCGAAAGTTTCCGATGCACCGATCTCATGCCATCCGAATGCAGGCTTGCCAAACGCCTTTGGTGAATACGATCTGACCCCTTCGCGAATGGCCGATTACATCGAAGACTTCGCACGCAACGGATGGCTGAACATCGTCGGTGGGTGCTGCGGATCAACACCAGATCATATCCGAGCTATTTCTCAACGGCTCATAGGCATCGAGCCCCGCCAACCTGCCGAACCGATCGTCTGGACGAGACTCAGTGGCCAACAAGCCACCACGTTACGCCCAGAGACTCAATTTACAATGGTCGGTGAGAGAACCAACGTCACAGGCTCGAAGGCTTTTGCGAATCTGATTCGCAATGACAAATACGAGGAAGCCGTCGAGGTCGCTCGGCAGCAAGTCCAAAACGGTGCGACGATTATCGACATCAACATGGACGATGCGCTTCTCGATGGTGTCGAAGCCATGACCAGATACTTGCGACTCATCGCAGGAGACTCTGTCGTCGCCGCCGTCCCGGTGATGATCGACTCGTCGAAATGGGAAGTCTTATTGGCGGGTTTACAGAACGTGCAAGGCAAGGCGATCGTCAATAGCATCAGCCTCAAGGATGGCCAAGACGAGTTTCTCCGACGAGCGACCATCGTCCGCCGCTACGGAGCAGCGGTCGTCGTGATGGCTTTCGATGAGAAAGGGCAAGCTACTGAAACGCTAGAGAAAGCCCGCATCTGCAAACGGGCTTACGATCTGTTGGTCAACCAACTAGCCTTCCCACCCCAAGACATCATCTTTGACCCAAATATTTTGACGGTTGCAACGGGGATCGAAGAGCACGACAACTATGCCGTGAATTTCATCGAAGCTTGCAAGCTCATCAAGCAGCAGTGTCCTGGCGCGAGAATTTCCGGTGGGGTCAGCAACATCAGCTTCTCGTTCCGAGGCAACGACGTGGTTCGCGAAGCGATGCACTCGGCTTTTCTTTACCATGCAATCCAAGCAGGAATGGACATGGGGATCGTCAACGCAGGACAACTCGCGGTCTACGAAGACATTCCCAAAGTGCTCTTGGAGCACGTCGAAGATGTCCTATTGAATCGACGAGCCGATGCGACCGAGCGCATGTTAACACTCGCAGAAACCTATAAGGGATCAGGCACGAAGAAAGCAGCCGGCGAGAATCTCGAGTGGCGTGACAAGCCAGTGCACGATCGGCTCAAGCATGCTCTGATCCATGGTATCGACAAGTTCATCGAAACCGATACCGAGGAGGCTCGTGTCGGATGCACACGCTGCTTAGAGGTCATCGAAGGCCCACTGATGTCGGCCATGGGAATCGTCGGCGACTTATTCGGTGCCGGCAAAATGTTCTTGCCGCAGGTGGTCAAGAGCGCTCGAGTGATGAAAAAAGCAGTCAACTACCTGCAGCCCTTCATGGAAAAAGAGAAGCAAGAAGCAGGGCTCGAAGGTCAGAGTTTCCGGGGTAAAGTGCTCATGGCGACGGTCAAAGGGGATGTTCATGACATCGGAAAGAACATCGTCGGAGTCGTGCTCGGCTGCAACAACTATGAGGTGATCGATTTGGGCGTGATGTGCCCTTGTGAGAAGATCCTCGAAGAGGCCGTCAAGCACGGTGTAGATATCATCGGATTATCGGGACTCATCACACCAAGCCTCGACGAGATGACTCACGTTGCCAAAGAAATGCAACGCCTGGGGATTAAAATACCCCTGCTCATCGGCGGCGCGACGACATCGGCCAAGCATACTGCAGTCAAGATTGCACCTCACTACCAAGAACCGACCGTGCACGTTACCGACGCTTCCAGGTGCGTGGGTGTTGTCGAATCGCTTTGTAGCAAAGAATCCAAGCCTAAGTATGTCGCTGAGAATCTTAAACTACAGGGTGAACTCCGATCGAGTTACGAGGCCAGACAAGTCAAACTCGTCCCCTATGCGGAAGCTTGCTCCAAGGCGTATGCGACCGATTGGTCTAAGGTTCGAATCGACAAGCCGAACTTCACTGGGACGAGAGTTCTGAAGAACTACTCGATTGAAAAAATCGCCAAATACATCGATTGGTCCCCGTTCTTTATGGCTTGGGAACTCAAAGGCAAATACCCAAAAATTTTCCAAGACCCCTACGTAGGTACCGAAGCCAAAAAGCTTTTCGACGACGCAAGCAAGATGCTCTTTGATTGTATCGCTACCGAATCGCTCAAGGCACACGCGATTTATGGCTTTTGGCCCGCAGCATCCCAAGGCGACGACGTGATCTTGTTTACCGACGAGAGTCGTTCGAAGGAACTCGTCCGATTTCATTTTCTGCGTCAGCAGTGGGAACGCAAAGGACAGAGCGATTTCCGAAGCCTCGCCGACTATGTTGCCCCGATCGACTCAGGCCGCCCTGATTATCTTGGAGCATTTGTCGTCACGGCCGGGCATGGAGCCGATGAGCTTGCCAAACACTATGAAAGCAAACAAGATGATTACTCTGCGATCATGGCCAAAGCAATTGCAGATAGACTTGCAGAGGCCTTTGCGGAACTCTTGCACGAACAGGCTAGACTCGATTACCGAGTCGTGCGCCATGTGGCCGGCGGCGAGCGTCAGCGGATTTTATTTTGGGCATCCCGAAGCTCGGTATTTCGCGGTAGACCGGATTACAATCGACCAAGTCGAGTCCTACGCGAAGCGAAAGGGAATGGCCGTCAGGGAAGTAGAACGATGGCTCTCTCCTAATCTAGGATACGAACCGAGTTAGTTTTAAACGGGCAGTAGTTTTTGATTGCTGGAGTGATCGATGACATTCCTTGGTATCGCAATGCTGTTTTTCCTAGCGGCGCTTGTGGTATTTGCGATCGACTTGATGATCCCGACTGGAGGTGTCCTGATCGCGGTCACCTCGATCCTCGGAATAACTGCCATCTACTTTGCGTTTCGGCATTCACCAACGAGCGGATGGTGGATGCTCCTGGCCGCTTTAGGGATGATCCCTGTGATGCTCATCGCGTTGCTCTATTTGTGGCCAAAAACGCCCATTGGCAAGATGCTGATTGCAAAACCAGATAAAGCCAAAGAGTTCGTGTGGTCTGACGCATCGGAATCCGATGATCCAAAAGCCTTAGTCGGAAAAATCGGCCTAGCGCAAACCGAGTTTCTTCCTCACGGCACGGTGCTGATCGATCAGCGAGAGTTCGAGGCCGTCAGCGAAGCGGGACCAATCGAGCCCGGCACCTCGGTGCGAGTAACCAAACTCGATGTGGGACGATTAGTGGTGATTCCTTGGAGAAACAAACTCGGTTCCAACGAACCGATGTCCCAAGGCTCATCGCTCGATAGGCCAAGCGATGAGCTGGGCTTAGACTCGTTGCAGTGACAGGTTACTTCTCTGGAGCGTTTTTCTTTTCGCTGGCGAATCCAGCTTTTACCAGTTCATCGTAGCCAGGCTTGAGTGCACGTACATCGTAACCGTACTTCTTAAGTATCTTGGCAGCTCGAAGAGATCGGTATCCGACGGCACAATGGGTGTAGACAATTTTGTCCTTCGGAACCTTCTCCTTGACCTGAGCCTCGGTAAGCTTGTCCTGCAGTTCGCGCCAAGGCAAAAGCGAGGCACCTTGGATATGCCCAGCGTTCCATTCGACCAAGTCACGCACATCCACGAGAACGGCTTTCTTGTCAGCAATCATTTGCTTGACGGTGCTCAAAGAATCCTTCGTGTGCTCTTTGGGTTCTAGATCCCTGTCGTCGGCCCGGGACAAGTTGGATGGATTTGAAAATGCCAACGCAACAAGGGTGGCTGACAGGAATCCTCGACGGAGCATCTTTGGTCGGTTCATCATCGAATCTTTGATAACTTTAGGGGAATGGAATAGATGACAATCCTTTGAGGTTAATGCATATCCTCCAGCAAGCCAAGTCCCTTTTCTCTTGGTTTTCGAAGCGAGAGACTTCGCGCGAGCCACTGATGTAGAAACGTTAGAGAACCAAATCGCGGAGGGTCTGTGGGAGCACCGACCATGTGTCCATATAAGTCGCTTCCAATGGGACATTGATATAGAAGCTGTTTTGTAGAAAAAGAGGCATGTCTGGTATCGTTTGTCCTACCGCAAACGGTTCCACATAGGCTGTCTTGATCGGAGCAGCCTGATACGCGGCCAGCGTTAATGGACGGTCTGCGGGCAAAACAAATGCGTCTTCACAAATCTCATCCCAGATCGCTTTGTGAATGCCTTGAGGGTTTCGAGGATTCGGTGGGAATGGATCGATGATCAACAAATTGACGTTGTCGTAAAGCAAATCAACCGTTTTCTCGACGAAAGATCGCAGTGCATGACGAGTATCTTTGTTCCCAGGTGAAACAACCTCGACAATCGCAACGACTCTTCCCACTGGATGTCGCACCACAATACGATTCGCTTTTGCTGCATAACGCTCAGCGTCGGCGGGAATGACAAATTGCGTCTTAGGTTGAGGAGGCGCTTGGGCGAGGGTCGCCATCCCTCCGGTGGTCGATTCCAAGGAGGAACCTGGGTTATTTTGCTGCAACGCGACAACATCCGGTTCGGGACCACCAATGACCTGCTCGGCCATGGCAATGAGCCCCTTGGGTAGCAATCCGGCATTGAGACGGTCGATCATCGCGGCGATCCACCGATAATGAAAATTGTGATAAATCCCAGGTGTCACGCGAGACCAGTCGTGCATCGGCATGGCATGTCTTTCTTGTGCTAAAGGATTCGATGTCCAAACGGGTTCACACTCTCAAGGTAGGTTAGCCTAGTGTTTTTTGACTAGCGGTGAATGGAGGCATTATACCAAGGTGCCTGGAAAGGAGACCGTTACGGGTGACCCAAGGGCGTAGAGAAAATTCGCAGGCTTGAGATCTCTAAGAAACCCAAACTTCTTTCCGTATACCTCCGCAAAATCGACATCGATCTGATAGTCATCGACCAAGCAACTGATCCACTGCGGGTGCTTGACCCGATACTCAAGTGTCCTTTTGGGGCCTTTGGCATACCCCCAGTAATGCTCGGTGATAAACTCTCCCAACGATCCTGGTGGCGGCAGTTCCAAAGCTCGATCGATGTTGGCTACGATGCGATGCTCCAAATTCTTTCCCCAGCGGTAATCGGCTTGCTTGACTCCGTTTTCATTCTCCTGTTGTGGTTCAAACCGATGGCTCATAGGAGTGGCAACATAGTTCTCGTTAAATAGATTGTTAGCGATAAGCGGTATCGCACTCTTGGGAACAATCTCTCGGATGAAGGTCACTGCCCTTAGACTCCGATCCCGATCGGGCACCACGTAGAAGCGAAGATTCACTTCTTCGAATCTACGATGAAATGGAACTGGTATTCCAAGTATCCGTGTGTGGTCAAAAAGAAACGCGACCAAAGACACATAGCAATCGCCGCGAAAAAAATCCAACTTGGTTTTGGCCGGTACCAGCGGCTCTAGCAAACCCGGATCGACGACATAATTGGCCAACAATAGATGCTTCCAATGTGCAGATAAGAATTCCATACCCCACCCAAATAATCCCTGTTGGTGTTCTTTAAAACTTCGTCGGTGATCAAAATCCTGTCGTCCGTCGTAGTATAATCGATTTCATAACGCCTAAAGCTTTTCCTTCGGCTTAGATCCTCACAAAACTAGCACTCCCTCATCTAATCCATGTCCATCGATTCGCCCTTGCCCCCTTCTGACAATCGTATTGGCATCGTTGGCTTAGGCCTCATGGGAACGGCAATCACCGAGCGTTTTTTACAAGCCGGCTATGAGGTTCTAGTCTGGAATCGAACCAAAGAGAAAGCCCAAGGGTTGATCGCCAAGGGTGCCAAGTGGTCGCAGTGCCCATTGGTCGAATGCCAACGCGTTATCATCAGCTTGTACTCGAGCGATGTCGTCGAAGAGGTTCTGGCTGGCTGGAAAAGACAACTATCGAACTCGCGTATCATCATCGATACGACCACCGGAGATCCCCAAGCGAGCGTCCGGTTTGCATCGATGCTTGCAGCCCACGGGAGCATCTACCTTGAAGCACCGATCTCTGGATCGAGTCAGCAGACTCGCCAAGGTCTTGCGACGGTAATCGCCGCAGGAGATCGCAGTGCCTTCGAGGCTTGCAATGATCTATGGCAGCTACTGGGAAAAGACACCTTCTACGTTGGATCCTCGGGAAATGCCGCAAAGATGAAACTCGTCAGCAACCTAGTCCTGGGCCTCAACCGCGCAGCACTCGCCGAAGGACTTGCGTTTGCAGAGTCCCTCGAAATCGATCTTGACAGTGCCTTGAAGGTGCTTCAAGGCAGCGGCGCGTATTCCAAGCAGATGGATTCCAAAGGGCCCAAGATGGTTGCAGGTGATTATAGCCTTCAGGCCAGGCTGTCTCAGCACCTCAAAGATGTTCGCTTGATTTTGCAAACCGCCAGCGAGTCCAAGCTGAGTTTGCCTCTGAGCCAAGCCCACGAGAAACTTCTTGAACTTGCCGAGTCGCATGGCCTAGGGGAACTCGACAACAGTGCTGTCTTCGAAGCCCTTCGACCAAAGAGTCAACCGTGAACGATCCCACCGCACCAATGACGTTGACCCCAACCTCGCGATGGATCGTGCTTGGAGCAGCCAGCCTCGGACTGCTATTTGACGGAATTGAATTAGGGCTCATGCCCGTCGCATCGCTCTCTGTATCGCAAAGCCTTCTGCAGGATCAATACACCAAGCCACTGGGTCAAGAATGGTTCGCATGGTTTACCGCATCGCTGATGCTCGGTGCAGCGATTGGTGGAATAACACTTGGTAAGCTTGGCGATCGCATTGGGCGAACCAAGGCGATGGGGATCAGCATCCTTTTCTACTCGATCTTCGCATTGTTGGGAGCGTGGGTACAAAATCAAACTCAAATGCTACTACTGAGATTTTTGGTGGGTCTGGGGGTAGGTGGAATGTGGCCCAACGGCATGGCACTGGTCGCTGAATGTTGGCCAAGAGCATCGCGAGCCTGGGTTGCAGGGGTCATGAGCGCCGGACTCAATGCGGGGATCCTGCTGATTTCTCAAATCACACGCAACTATCCGATTACGCCCGAATCTTGGCGTTGGTTATTCTTCCTAGCAGGAGTACCAGCCCTGCTAGGAATCTTCGTTCTGATGTTATTGCCCGAATCTCCCACATGGTTAGATCAACAAGCACAGCCCAAGGGTCTCGCCCAAAATGCATCGCTCGACAACGATTGGCAAAGGGGCTCTCTGTTTTCGAAAACTCTTTGGCCGACAACGTTGCTTGCCATGCTCCTATCTTCGATCCCATTGGTCTCTGCTTGGTCGGCCAGTAAGTGGATGATTCCTTGGGCCGATTCGATGGCCTCTGCCTCTGATGCGAGCTACAAATCGGTGACCCAAGGTTGGTGGGCTTTGGGTGCGACGATAGGAAGTTTTTTAGGGGCCCATGTTGCTACCCAGCTAGGACCTCGCCGCAGTTACTTTCTCATCAGCGCAGGCTCGGTGGTTACCACACTGGGGATGTTTTTGATGACCCAGCCATTGCAGGCAGGATTCCATCCTACGGTCTTCGTTCAGGGGCTTGTTTCGACCCTTTTCTTCGGTTGGCTTGCCGTTTTTCTCCCTGCGCTTTTTCCTACTCATGTGCGAGCTTCTGGGTGCGGGCTTGCTTATAATGTCGGCAGATTCGCCACGGCTCTTGGTGTGTTTGCAGCAGGAAGCTTATTGCCGGTCTTCGGCAACAGTTACCCAAAAATCGGCGCCGCCTGTGCGCTGCTTTATGGACTAGGTTTGCTGGCAGCTTGGTGGATCCCCGATAAGTTTTAAATCAGGATCGTTGACCAGCACGGATCGAATGCACTAGGTGTGCCGTCCAAGGATCGAGCGGGCGTGTCGAGACCGAGGCATTGAACCAACATTGACCTGTACACCATTTGATTTATTGGAGAATTGAAATGACCGATCCAGTTGTTGCTGAAATCAGAGCTACCTCCACTGAGATTACTACATGACATCTGAGTTCCAAACTTGGGAACGAAAGCACTACGTGGCCGGCGGCGGCGACCCGATGCTGTTCTATGTAGTTTACGGCGACATCAACGCATCGGCTCCATTGTCGCGCAGCAGGTACCGCTCTAACAACGCCCCCGATGGCATCGACGTCATGTCCTACGGCCCGAGTACGCACCCTGACGTCCCCGGCAGCTTCCGAAACGGTTACATCTGGGACGAGTTTGTGGCGAATGATCCCGATCTCGCTGCAACCGTCGGACGATGTGAACATTGCATGATCTTGCGTGGCACACCGACCGATTCTTCGACGCTCAATTACCTACGCGACACCGTGGGCCTGATCACTTATTTGATCGATCACGGAGGATGCGCCGTCTACGATCCGTTCATGTTTTGCTTTTGGAAACCGTCAGATTGGAAGGAAAAGATATTTGAACCTGCTGCTCCGGTTCCACGCCATCACACGGTGATCCTCGTGTCTGAAGAAAATGATCCTTCATTGAAATGGTTCCACACTCGGGGAATGCGGAAGTTCGGCCGGCCTGATATTAGCGTTCACAATGTCGCATCCGACCTCGAAGACGGGGTCGTTGACCTTTGCAATCGCTTGATCGAACATCAAGCGTTCGGACATGTCGTCCAAGATGGCCAGCAAATCACGATGGCTTCGTTACCATCCGGTGGCATCATTCGGCATGGCGGCAATTTGGATGATCCCGACTTCAACAACTTTCACCTCGATGTGAGCTGGCAAAAAAGCGGGAAAACCAAGCGGTGAACCGGAGCCGCCAATGACGCGGGACTTATAGTCATAGTTTTTTGGCGGCGGCCCACTTACCGCAGCCGTTCCGCCGTAAGAATCCATGTCCACTTCTGACCAACCGAATCCTCCGACGCCCGAACGATACGTCGATGCGCTTCGGCGTGTCGGCGATTTGTCCGACAACTTAGTTCAGATGCTTCGCCTGCACTTCCACGCAGACAATAAGACGGCCACTGCCGACGAACTGGCTGTCGCTGGTTGTTCATTGGGAGCCTGGTGGGCGTGTCGAGACAAATACCGAATCGTCATCTCTCAGGTTGTGATCGATGAATGCTCTGCAGGAGGCTCAACGGCTGCAACCGAAAGGCTTGAGTTGCTTGCCGACATGGAGGTTCTGGCACTAGAGGGTAGGAATCGAACAATGCGTGTGATGAATCCCGCCGCCTCTGTGGCGTTTGATTACGGGCTTTGACATGCCTTTCGCTGCTGAGATTCCGAAAAAGAAAAAGCCTAACTATTTTGACAATTATTCCGTTTTTGCCGATTTCCAGGTATTGTCCGTGCAGGGGGGGGATTAAAAGCAAATGCCGATACAAGGAGGGAATACTTATCTGCAAGGATTGCTTTTTAGTGATTTCTTTCTTTGGAGCGATCTTTCGATGAGATGCTTTCATTTATTTCATGGGCGTTCGACGCGCTTGAGTCTTTTGAGTGTTGCAGCGGGAGCCTTGGCTGCGGTTGCCGGTATGGCCGCAACAAGCCAGGCGGCAGTCGTGTCATTCTGCTCTGGTGCTAACCAGTTCAGCATGGAGTTTGTCACGATCGGCAATCCAAATAATGCCGCCGATACCACCGGTGCGCCAAATCCTGCGGGTGCCGTTGGATACACCTATGGGATCGGTAAGTTCGAAGTCAGCGAGGACATGATCGACAAGTACAACGCGAACTTTGGCACGGCCAACAGCTTGGCGATCACCAAGGACACGCGTGGCACAGCGAAGCCCGCGACAAGTGTTTCTTGGAACGAAGCGGCCCGGTTCGTCAACTGGCTCAATACGAGCACGGGTGGGCATGCCGCTTACAAATTCACCACCAGCGGCGTCAACGACGACATCGCTCTGTGGACTGCCGCTGACACGCTCGATTACGATGCAACCAATCCCTACCGCAGCAAGCGAGCAACGTATGTGTTGCCCAGCTTACAACGAGTGGTACAGGGCGGCGTATTACAACCCCACTAACAGCACCTACTACGACTTCCCCAACGGCAGTAACACGGCTCCGACAGCAGTTGCAAGTGGGACGGTCTCAGGTACGGCAGTTTACAATCAATTTGGCCCAGCGGATGTGGACCAAGCAGGGGGCCTTAGCCCGTACGGCGTGATGGGCCTAGGTGGGAACGTCCGTGAATGGGAGGAAAGTTCACGCGATTTGCTGAACAATGTCGTTTCTGGTACTCAGGATTCTAATCGGGGGGTCCGTGGCGGCACCTGGGCCATCGGCGCCCCTTTCCTGTCGTCGTCGTTTCGCGGCGACGTTTCCAGTGCTACCGCGTCGACCAACATAGGTTTTCGCGTCGCAAGTCTGTCTTCATCCGCCCCACCGGCAGTGCCTGAGCCAAGCATGATGGTGATAGGGACGCTTTTTGGTATCGGGGGGCTGATGGCTAAGAGGCGGATGAAGAAGTAACCCTTTTTCCTTTTAGATTATCGATCTTGGGTACGTAGGGTACGTGAAGCGGTCCAGGTAATCATTGCCTGGACCGTGATCTCGTTTCCCTAACCATGATTTCGCGAACCACCACGAGGAAGAGGACCGCGCAACGTACCAGGGAGCGATGGACCACGTTGACAAGGCTAAGGTACGTTCCGCGGTCGGTTTAACGGTCGACGCGGTTGGTTTATGGATGCGGTCAATGCGATTGGGGTTGTTCGGATGTCGACCCCGACCGCTGCACGTACCCTACGTGACCT
>JAJTFC010000029.1 GCA_021298315.1 Planctomycetaceae bacterium | reverse complement strand
TCGTTGAACAATAGGGACGCCTCGCAGGCTCGGCAGGGGAACGATTGAGGACAATCGTTCAACACTGAGGACTTGAGTTGTTTTCTAGCTATTTCCGGGAAACTTCGGATGGATGCTCTGGAAAATGCTAAGAGGTAGCGTTGGTATCGAAAAGTCGAGCGAAAGATTTTTATTCAAGCTGCAAGTTGGGGCAAAAAATCGGCGTGTGCGAAATCTTGTTGCAACATTAAGTGGCGTCAGGAACCCGCAATCGCGGGAACTTGGCGCAGTATTTTTTCGCGCAAGTCATTTCGTGCGTATTCGTAGTACCCATGTCGGAGTTTAAGGATCATGTTGCTCAGAAGGCAGCAAAGACAACTAGAGGATAGTTATCTCGGTCAGTTAGAGCAGATGCTTGTTGGTCGATTGCGTCGTAGGGACGATGGTGCCCCGCTTCGATCGCGAGCGAGTTTGCGTCGCAGTTCGGAGTTGTCTCGTTTCTCGCTGGATATCAACGAGGAGCTATGTCGACTCGAACAGATGATCGATGAGTTTGTTTGGTAAGTTCAAGTGCTTGTCAGGTGACTTTGCAGATCTATTGGCTGGTCATCGGCTTGGGAGCTTCCGCACCCATTTTGATCGCACCTGGATCCATCAGCGACTTCTCTTGAAAGTTCGGGTTTGCTTTTGGATCAGGACCTTTGCTGCAACCCAAGCAAATCAGAGTCAAAAGAGCCATCGCAAGAAGACTCATCGTCATATTCTTCATAGTTAAGCTTTCCAATTTTTGGAGCATGGAATCAGAGTTGAAATATTACTCGGCTTCACCCGTAAGGTTGTTGTCAGCAATTGCGTTTAGTCGAAGCCAAACACCGTAATTGATATTTTGGGAAACCACTCCGGCACTACCGTCTGCACGGGCAGCCTGCACAAATGGCCCGTGATAGCTAGAAGCTCCTGGCCATTCGGTGTTGATACCCCAAGCAACGATGTAGGTCGGTTCGTAAGCATGCGAGGCGGCGCGGAACCATGTTCCGACCACTTTAGGACCGGATCCATCGACTTCCAATGCACCTTGTCCACCACCTTCGTTCGTTCCCCAGCCAGCGTGCGAGAATCCAACGAATGCAGCTCGGAAAACACCATTTTGATACGGTGCACGTCGTAGGCCCGTACCGGTAGTCATGAATGGACCACCATAGAAATTGGCCGTATCGGTTTCTGCGACGACGACGCAGTTGGAGGTTCCGTCGGTAATGTCTCTCATCGCATTGGCTCGCGATGCAGCAAAAAGTCCGGATAGGTCCCCAAGGGCTCCAATACCCATGTTAGGTCCACCCCAACCAGGTCCAACGCCGGCATCTGGCCACCAGTGGAAGCCTTGGCTACCTGCATAGCTCGTTGGAGTGATGTTGTGTTGTGCGAAAACCTTTTCAACGGTCGAATCCGAGGGGCATAGCAAGCTTGCTACTCGGGTACTGACAATCGGTTGACCCCAAACGGGTAGTTGATAGTTGGTGCTTGAAGCGATCGTTGAGCCTTCCATCTGAGGCATAATCGAACCGAGCCAGGTGTGGTGATAAGCATGGAACTGCTGGCGCCCACGTGCCGACCCGTAATTGACCGACATCGGGAATCGCTTGTAAGCACTTTCGTAGTTCTGAAGTGCTAAGGCGATTTGTTTGATGTTGTTTCCGCATGACATGCGACGCGCGGCTTCTCGCGCAGCCTGGACTGCTGGCAAGAGCAGGCCTACTAGAATGCCGATGATGGCGATGACTACCAAGAGTTCCACGAGCGTGAAACCTCGGCGAGACGACTGATGACCTTTGGTCATGGCAATGTACCCCTGTAGAAGAGATTCAGAAAAGATGAAAAATGCATGAATTGCGATGGTGAAATACCTAAGTCAGACCACAAGCAGATCGAACAATAACTGTTTGTTTAACCCTAAGCGGGTCTAACGCGGATATTTGCCCCATGTATACTCTACAGCGTGGCATTGTGACGCGTCAACGGTTTCGTGGGGTTGCCAAAATTTATTTCAATGTTTTAACCTTCGTCCCTCTTGCCAGTTTGGATTAAGAAAGGTAATTGAGGGTGGGGTTCTATACCAAGTGGATTCTTGATTGCGATGGGTTCAACCAACGGTAAGTCGAGTTGGCAGAGGTTGCGATTAGCGGTTTTACTCGCGGTTTTGGGCTCTGTGGCTGTCTATGCTTGGCGCACGAGGCAGTGGAGCAGCGGGCTGGAGGTTGCTCAAAGACTGTTGCACAACGAAGAGAATCGCCAAGCCATCGCGGCGCTCGATGGACTCCGGGGCCGGTTTGGAGACAGTGCGCAGATCCGACTTTTATTAGCGAGTGCTTATCGGCAGCTTGGAAATAAGGATGCCTTTAATCGCCAGTTGGAGCTTGGAGAGTCGATGGGGCTTTCGGCCGAAACTGTCCAAGCAGAGGAATTGCTCTTCGATGCGCAACTTGGACTTCTCGATGCACCAGCGGCTAGGATTGCCACTTATATGGAATCCAACCCTCAAGCCTTTGACACCGCAGCCAGGTCCTTAGTCTTCGGACTGCTTCGCAACCAAGACACACAAGCAGTCGATCGGTTCTTGCCGTTGTGGCAAACCCAATCGCCCGATGCTCCTTGGATACCGACGTTTCGAGCGATGATGCAACTCACGAGGCGCGATTGGAAAAATGCCCTTTTGGAGATCGAGCCCGCACTCAAAAAACATCCTGGTTTTGTTCCTTTGTATCTGCAGGCAGGGATCGCTTACCGAGGGGATCAGCAGTTGGAGTTGGCCGAATCGATGCTCGATCGCTACCTCGAGAGTCAGCCCGATAACGCCGAGGCTTTATTGATGTACTCGGAAGTTCTTCGCAAACTTGGAAAAGCCACCGAGGCGCTTGATCGTATTGAAAAAGGTATCAAATCGCTAAGCGATCCGTCTCGGCAAATCCAACCCTCGCTGACGCTACAGATCGCCAAGCTCTATTTAGACGCCGAACAAAACCAAAAGGTGATCGACACGCTCGATCGATTGTCCAAACAATGGCCAGAGGATGTCGAAATCGCTTCGACCCTGAGTCAAGCTTATCAGCGTCTTGGGGACGAGTCTCGTTCGGTAGCTTATGCTGCGATTGCCGATACGGGGCAAAAGCAAACCGTGTTGGCAGATCGGATGCTTTTCGAACTCTTGAGCAATCCAAATCGGACAGCCCAGCAGTGTTATGATTTGGGGCATTTGCTCTTGCACAAGCAGTCTCGCGAAAATGGTTTGTATTGGCTTGAAGCAGCTTTGAAACTCGATGAAAATTTCACCCCTGCCCATGAGGACTTGGTTTTGTACTACGAGCGGATTGGCCAACGGCAACTTGCCGCCGTGCACCAACGATACATCGGCCCTCCCGCGAAACCTTAGGCAATGAACCCACCGTATCTTAAACCACTGTTACTGATCGTCCTGTGTTTGTTGATCGGTTGCACGGCTCGCAAGTCCGATGAGCCGTTGGTCTCTTCAGCAACGGTAAAGGTCTCCGAAACAAGTTCATCCGCAGGTGAGCAAGTCAGCCATATACGTTTCGGTCAACTCCAAGACGCATTGCCCGGAAGCGAGTATCAAGACGGCAGCCAAAACGATGTCTTTTCCTTGCCCGAGACCACAGGAGGTGGTTCGGCACTTGTCGATTATGATTGCGATGGCCGTCTGGATGTGATCACCTCAGGAGGTGGCACTGCCGATGAGGCTCTCAAAGTCATGTTAGGCTTTCCCGGCAATCTGTATAAGCAGATTGGCGATGAGCGATTCCTGCCGTGTGGATCGATGGCTTGTTTGGATTTCTCCGCGACTTACCATTCCGCAGTAATCGCAGCCGATTACGACAACGATGGCTTGGTCGATCTTGTGGTCACCGGTTACGATCGATTGCAGTGGTTTCGAAACCAAGGCGATGGAACCTTCGAGAGCTTGCGTCCGATTGAGGATATGCTTTGGAGTACAGGGGCGGCTTTCTTCGATGCAGACCAAGACTCCGACTTGGACTTGTACGTCGTGCACTATGCGAATTGGTCTTGGGAGAACAACCCGTGGTGTCCAAGCCAAGCCGATTCGAATCGTCGGGATTACTGTGGGCCGACGGACTTTTTGGGGCTGCGCGATGCGGTCTATGAGAACTTGGGCGATGGGACTTTTGTCGAGCGAACCCCCGAGTGCCTTGCAGGACTTGCGCTGCGTGGACTGGGTGTATTGGCGGCCGATCTAGATGGGGATCGCGACACCGATCTTTATATCAGCAACGACGTGGAACCAAATCTCCTTTTTCGCAATGATGGAAATTTTCAATGGACCGAATTGGGCAGAAGAGCAGGTGTTGCGACCAATGACCAAGGGCGTGCCGAGGGGAGCATGGGGATCGCTCTGGGGGACTATAACAACGATCAGAAATTTGACCTGTGGGTTACCAACTATGCTGATGAGTTCAATGCACTGTATCGAAACAATGGTCGCATGAGTTTCACTTACGCAACCAATGCTGCAAGGATCACCGCGACCGATGAACAGTCGGTTGGGTGGGGGACTGCACTTTGCGATCTGGAACTCGATGGGGACGAAGACATCCTCGTTGTCAATGGGCATCTTGAACGCTATTCACCGAAGCATTCTCAGCGCCCTCAGATCCTCGAAAACATCGAGTCCAAACGCTTTGTGGATAGCGCCAAGGATTCCCCTTTTTTTCAGACACCTCAGGATGGACGGGGGCTTGCCGTTGGAGATATCAACCGAGATGGACTCATCGACATGGTTGTCAGCAGGATCAACGCTCCGAGTGCTTTGGTTGAAAACACATCCGCCAAGCAAGGATCGTACTTGAGTCTTAGGCTCATCGGGCGATCCTCCAACCGCGATGCGATAGGTACGGTTGTGACGCTGAGCATCGGTCAGACGAGTTGGATCCGCCAAAGAGTTGGGGGTGGTTCGTATGCATCGACCAATGCCCCTGCCCTTCACTTTGGTATCCCCGCCTCGAAAAGGCCGTCGGATCACCAGGTCCCCAAGGCCAAGATTGAAGGGACAATCAAAATCGATTGGCCAAGTGGGCAGACGAGTATTATCCAGATCACGAGGCTGAACGTCGAGATGCTCGTCGTAGAGCCTGGCGTCGAATCGGAGGTCTCTTCATATCTTTTTCATGACTAGATTCTCCATATTGGTTGTCTAACGGAGTATTATGAGCAGGCAGTTGAGGAAGAACGTTCTGTGGTTCTTGAGATGAGGGTTTGACGATGGTGCATTCGGCAACAGAGCATGTGATACGACTCTTTGAGCAACGAGGCCAAGGGCGTTATGGAAGTGAGCAGGTCTCGCAATTGCAGCATGCTCTGCAGTGTGCCGTCTTAGCCAAACGCCAAGGTGCTGGATCGGCGATGATCGCAGCGGCCCTGCTCCATGATCTTGGGCACATCATCGACCAAAAGGCGATGCCCGAGTCGGACGACCAGAACCTCGACGACGCCCACGAACAGCGAGCTTATGAGTGGATCAAGTCGCATTTTGGTAAAGCGGTGGCTGACCCTGTGCGCTTGCATGTAGCGGCCAAGCGATATTTGTGCACGGTCGAACCGGAGTACTTAGCCAAATTGTCCCCTGCATCGCTTAAGAGTTTTCATGACCAAGGTGGGGTCATGAGTCAGTCGCAGATCGATGATTTCCGGGACGAGCCTTTTGCTTTCGAGGCCGTCGAACTGAGGCGTTGGGATGATTTGGCCAAGGATCCTCAAATGCAAACCCCCCGCATCGAGGATTTTGCCCCCCTGCTCGACCGGTTGGTCGAGGATCTCTGATCGGACGGATCAGACGGATCAGACGGATCGGACGGAAAAACCGTTAGGTTTTTCCTCAAGTGAACGCCTGGAACATCCGATATCTTTGGACAAGTACGATCGACAGTCCAAGGATGAGAAAGCAAAGATGAAAGCCGCAAAAAATCTCAGCACCAACCCTGTCCACTTTGGATGCATCGCCCTTGCTACTTTGTGCGGACTTGCTCTGAGCACTGGATGCCAAGTTCACGTGGCTGGCCAGACGCTTCCGAGCGGCTACTACTTGATGGACGATATTCAGTATTTTCCTGCTGGATCAGAGAACAAATTGGCCAACGAGACCGCAGCGCTGAAAGCTGATCGCGAAGCGGCACGCAGCCGCCGCTAGATTTTCCAAGCTGCTTGACTGGGGAATTCTCTAGCCCCATCGGGTTGACTATCTACCTTTGGAAAATTCAGTTCGAAGTGGCAACCAAGTTTTTGCTGACTTGAAAGTCGTATCTTTCCACCGCTTTCACTGACGAGTCTGCGAACTACCGCGAGGGACACACCTAAGCCGCGTCCGGCTTCTCGCCCGCTGTAGAACAGGTCGAAAGCTCTACGCTGCGCATTGGGGCTGAGTCCTGGGCCAGTGTCTTGGATCGCTATGCGGAAAGACAGATCTAGATCATCGATCCTCCAGGTGATCGAATCATCTGGGCTGCAAGCATCGATGGCATTTTGAGCGATCAGTCTGAGGGCTTCGAGGATTCCCGTCCCGTCGATGCTGGCCCAAGCTACCGAGCAATCGAGTTTGAGACTGCAGGTGATTTTTTTTGATTTTACGGCCCCTAAGCTTTGCTCATAGGCTTGCTGTACCAATTTGACCAAGTCGACTTTGCTCAGAATGACTTCTCGAGGCTGAACGGCTCTCATCACTTCGGCGAGCATCTCATGGGCCCGCATGGCTTGATCGACGACCGTAGCAAGTGATTTGCGATCCAGTGGGTCTGTAGATTTGGATAAGAGTTGCTGGGCTCGGGCAAGGATATTTCCCAGGGGGTTATTGATTTCGTGCGTGAGTCCATACGCAAGTTCGTAGACTTGGCGACGCGCGGAGGCTTCGACCGACTCTTGGATCGAACTGCAACTGCTGAGCAATGAGACGGCGCGTTGCAGGGAGTTTTCAAGCGGTGACTTGTTCTCTCGGCTGAGGTTTACGGCTTTGAGTTTTTCGGTAAGCCACACCATCCAAGAGAGCAAACCGAGTTGGCCGCTCGATTGCGGTGAGGGTGGCTCGTGGGCTTGTGCAAGTTCGGGGATCCTCGATTGGACTTGATGGATCAGATCCGGGATCGAGTTGTCGATGGGTTTCTCGGCGGGGCTTAGCGCTAGAATCCGGTTCCACTCATCGATTGCCGATTCGAGGATTGCGTGCGATAGCTTGATGATTCGAGGGTCGGACATCAAAACGGAGCAGTTGCCGGTTGGGAATGAAAGAATCGATTGGGAGTTCCCAGTATAGTTCGGCATTCAAGTTTGGGACGACAGTTCGTTTCGACAGTAGGAGCCTTTGGGTAAATCCGAGAGCTACTCGTACTCGAAAACGCTTGAATCGATTCAAGGCGATCGCCTTTTAGAGGAAGCTGGAACCTCAATATTTGTCGCGTTTGTCAGCGAAACCCAATACTTCCCTTCGAGTACGAGTACCAGTACGAAAAGAACCAGTGCTATGAGTTGCCAGCCACGATAATGCCGGACGGACCAAAAATAGACATTTCGAGATTTTTACGTCCCTCTGAGCTGACGTAAGTCTCGATAAAACATTGACTTTAGGGCGATTTGAGGGTTTAATGATGCATGGCGGTGAGCAGCCTCCATCGCCCACACACAACCACCTTGGACTCCCTTAGCGTCGCCCGGACTGCTAGGCTGGGGTCGCGAATCGATGCTCGCTTTTCCTATATCTACTCCCGCTAATCTATGGTGATTTGAAAGAGGCAACTGATGGCCAGGCCAATTGCACCCCGTGGAATGACACTGATCGAGGTTTTGATCGCCACGGCCCTGACGATGCTCATTATGCTTGCCTTGGCCCAAGGCTTTAAGACGACCAGTCAGAGCATTTCATCCGGTAGGGCCAGATTGACCGGCAGCGACCAACTTCGTTCGATATCGAATTTGATTCGTTCGGATCTCCAAGGACTAACGGTTTCGACTCAGGTGCATCCTCAGAGCACAAAAACTCCCCTCGGGTATTTCGTGTACTACGATGGCCCGATCAGCGATTCGACGGCGATGCTATTTAATTACGTTCCGACTGGGGTCGAGAGCGAAGACAAATTCAGTGCAAACCGTTGGTCGGATATTGACGATGTTTTGATGTTCACGACCAAGGCCCCTGATGGCCATTGGTTTTACGGTCGGGTCCCGTTGGCCTTGATGAAGATTCATTCGGGTAGCACTCCGATTACGTTTCAGGATTGGATCACGGATGTGACGATCGCTTCGGAGTATGCGGAAATTGCTTGGTACATGCGACCGCTCAACGAAATTGGGATGCTTAACAATCCGGATCCACAAAACGCCAATGGTAGTTATTCCTACAGTCCGACTTCTACTCCCGTTAACGATGTGATACCGGTGGTGGATTTGAATGGGGACAACATTCCGGATCCCGATGGCATGCCGGATCGGGTCGCTTTGTGCAGACGAGTGTTGCTGATTCGACCTGATCTGGATATTTCGATCACGAAGGTTTCTGGGGTGCCCAATGATTCACAGCTAACCGCCGCACCGATGCCAGTAGACACTTCCGATGCCGATTCGTTTCGTTACCAAATGCGGTTTGCTTACCAGCGGACCGACTTGTCGGTACGCAAGCAGTGGGATTCGAACAACAGTCGCTTTGTGCTCAAAACCAATTCGCTTGGGGATCTTCAGCGTCCAGAGAATCGCTTTGCCCATTATTGTTTGCCTGCCACGGGATCCAATTCGTCGCTGCCCGTCTTGGCACTTACCAATGAAGCGAACTCCAATGGCAATTATTTAACGATGACCAATTTGGTCATGTCAGGTGCCGTTCCTGCGAATGATCGCGGCTTTATACCAGCGGCTTTTTGCCGAACCAATTTGGTCTCGACAAGCAATGGCAGTTACAGTTCGCAGTTCACCCAAGAAGAGATCGTTGCCTCGAACATCGTGGGGTTTGATGTGCGAGGTTACGACAGTTCCGCAATGCAACTCTACACACCGGGTGTCGACGGAGGTTGGGGAACGCTTGGGGCTGATGAGAACAACGCAGGGGGTGTCGATGATGTCGGCGAGGTGGCTTGGCCGGGTTCAGACGATCTGATCGTTGGGCCTTGCGACCCTGGTTACGCAAACGTACTCCGTATGGAAATGATCGATCCAATGAGGTATCCTGCCGTTCCTGCCAATTCGGGTACCTTCGTCGATCTTGCTTGGGGGCTTAGGGTGGTCAATCAAATCCAAAATGCATCCAGGAGCACCTATGGGTTGGCTGCAACCAATGCGAACGTGCGAACCGGTGCTCTTTCGGGCTATGAACCTCTGAGCGCCAACCTCATCGATTCGCTGTTTCGATCTGGCAAAGTCTCGACGAGTTATTCAATTTTGCAGCCGACTTTTGATACGTTCAGTGACTACTACGAATCGGATGGAAACTGGCAACGCAACGGGCTCTCTGGCAATGGTTTGGTCGCTTACGGTTCCAACCCGGTGTTCAACGATTCAAACCAACCCTTACCTGATCAAGGTATTGATGGGATCGATAACAACAACAACGGGGTGATCGATGAGGAGGCCGAGCGGGATACGAGTCCTCCGTTCCGCTATGCGATGCCAGCAGTGCAGGTCAAGCTTCGGATTTCGGATCAGACAGCCGGGACACTCCAAGAGCTTTCGATGATCCACAGCCTTCAAGGAAACTAGGGCAGGATGTCAGATTTTCTTCGTCTTGCTGCTCAGCGAGTGGTTGTGTTTGGTGTTGCGAACAAGAAGAGTGTTGCAGCCCATATCGCAAAATCCCTTTTGGATGTTGGTGCCGAGGTGGTTCTGGTCGTGCGCTCTGAAAAGCGCAGGCAGGAAGTATCCAAGCTCTTTGCGAATCAAAAAATCTTGGTTTGCGATGTCGAGCATCAAGATCAGATCGATGCGATGGCCGCCGCGTTGAAAGCCGACAACATCCCGATTGCGGGTGTTTGTCACTCGATTGCCTTTGCCGATTACAGCGATGGAATCAAGCCGTTCCATGAGACGACTCGCAAGCAATTTTTGCAGGCTGTCGATATCTCTTGCTTCTCCTTGATCGCGATCTGCAATGCCCTTAGGCCAATCCTAGCTCCAGAGGCTTCGGTCGTAACGATCAGCATTTCGACGACCAAGATGGCCAGCGAGAGCTATGGATTTATGGCACCGGTCAAGGCGGCGCTCGATTCGTCGTTGGCGTTTTTGGCCAAGTCGTTCAGTCGTTTTTCCCAGGTGAGATTCAATGCAGTGGGTGCTGGTTTGCTAAAGACGAGCGCTTCGGCTGGGATCCCCGGCTACGTTGATGCTTATCTGTTTGCCGAGCGGGCCATACCTCGCAAGTCCGGGCTAGGAACCCAGGAGGTTGCCGACACGGCTGTGTTCCTCTTGAGCCCTCGTTCCTCAGGGATCAATGCCCAAACATTGATTGTCGATGCAGGGATGGCGATCAATTACTTCGACAGCGAAATCATCTCGCCGCAAAAAAACGAGTCTCGAAGTTAGGTCCAAAGTTAGCTCGGGCTTTTCGCGGTTCGCAATTGGGTCACTTCTACGGCGGCTAGTAAGGCTTTGGCTTTGTTGACCGTCTCTTGGTATTCTTTGGTCGGATCGCTGTCGGCGACCAATCCCGCACCGGCTTGGATGTAAACCTTCTGATCCTTGATGACCATGGTTCGAAGGGTGATGCAGGTGTCCATGTTGCCCCGATAGTCGAAGTAACCGACGGCACCTGCATAAGGGCCACGTTTGGTCGGTTCAAGTTCATCGATGATTTCCATGGCTCGGACTTTTGGTGCACCGCTGACGGTGCCCGCCGGTAAGCAAGCTCGGAAAGCATCCATCGCCGATAAGTCTTCTCTCAATGTGCCTTGAACGTTCGAAGAGATGTGCATGACGTGAGAGTACAGCTCGACGACCATCAAATCATTGAGTCGCACCGAGCCGAACTGGGCCACTCTACCAACATCATTGCGACCAAGATCCACAAGCATGACGTGTTCGGCGCGTTCTTTGGGATCGGCCAGCAATTCTTCGGAAAGCTGTTTGTCTTCTTCAGAGGATTTGCCGCGAGGGCGCGTGCCTGCAAGGGGGCGAACCGTTACGACTCGATCGACCACTCTGGCCATGACTTCGGGACTGCTTCCGACCAAGGTGCACTCAGGGGTGCGGAGCAAGAACATAAAAGGGCTTGGGTTGATCACTCGCAAAGTTCGAAAGATCTCGATCGGTTCACTTTGGCAAGGGATCTCGAAGCGTTGGCTCAGGACGACTTGGAAGATATCACCAGCTTGGATGTATTGCCGGCATCGAAGCACCGCAGCTTCGAACCCCTCTTGGGTGAAATTGGATTTCGGACTCAGTGTAGGAGAATAGGTCAGAGGGACATCGGCCAGGGAGTGCTGGGGAAGCGGGCTATCGAGACGCTCGACGATGCGATCGATCCATTGGGTCGCCTTTGCGTACGCTTGTTCGGGAGAATCGCCATCTCTAGAATGCGACAGTACCACGACCATGATGGTTTTATTGACGTGGTCAAAGACGACTAGTTGGTCGTAAAAGCCAAAGTCCAGGTCGGGCAGTAGGCGGTCATCCTTAGGGGTGTTTGGTAGTTTTTCGACGTACCTGACTACATCGTATCCCGCATATCCGATGGCACCACCGACAAACGGAGGGAGTTGATCGACCGAAGCGATCGATTGGTTGCCCAGTTGCTCGGAGAGAAACTCGAGTGGATCTGGGCATTCGAAGAAATCGACTTTGCCATCTCGATGGTATTGGACTTGGGATCCATGAGCAACGACGCGCGCTCGGGGGCCGACGGCGATGAAGGAGTAACGTCCGATTTTTTCTCCGCCGATCACGCTTTCGAAAAGCCCGGCCGAGGATGTTCCGTCATCGAGAAGACGAAATGCGCTGACTGGGGTTAAGTGATCGCTCAGGAGTCTTCGATAGACCGGCACGATATCGAAACGCTCATAGAGATCCCGGTAAGTCTCGAAACTTGGAAAAGTGGTCATTTTCGGCAAAAAAATTTCGGTCCGTAGTTGGTCGTTTCACACGCCGATGAGCATCGCCCGATCGGCTCGATGTGCTTATACTATCAAGCTGACTTGGATCCGCGAATCGGAAAAGTACAAATTGCGATGAAGTGCCAGCACTGCGAAAAAAACGCGATCTTTCACATCACGGAACTGACCGACCCGTCAGGCCCGACGATTATCCATTTGTGCGAAGACCACGCGAGGGTCTTTTTTCAGACCGGCGAGTCGCTCGAAACGGCCACTGCGCTTTCAAATTTGCTTGCGAAACAACTGCAACTCGAAAAAGCCGCTAATGAAATGGCCGAGACCGACAAGAAGTCGTGTCCGATGTGCGGGATCACTTTTTCGGAGTTTCGCAAAGGGGGCCGATTGGGATGCCCTTACGATTACGTAGTTTTCGAACAGGATCTCGAACCGCTGCTTGTCAATATCCATGGTGCTCAGAAACACGTCGGTAAAGTTCCAAAGAACCTCGGAGGAACACCCAAACGTCACTTCCAACTGAATCGACTTCGATCGGCCTTGCAACGCGCGATCGAGGCAGAAAATTACGAGGACGCTAGCAGTATCCGCGACAAAATCAAAGCGGTCGAAAACGGAACTCTGGAACTCGATGATCACGAGATGGAGCTTTTAGAACTCGAAGAAGCTTTTCAGTCGCTACCGGAAGACATTGCGGAACTCGATGACCAGCGGGCTCTTGATGAAGATTCGCTCGATGAGGATACCGATGAGGAAGATGAAATCGACGAGGACATCGACGAGGACATCGACGAAGACCTGTTTGGCGACGATGATTTCGAAGATCCAGACAAGAAGTAGATTCAGGCACCTCAGACTCTCGGATTGATACAACGTGAGAATAGACGAATTAGCACAACATACCGGAGAGTGGTTACGAGGCGATGGGCCTGAGTCGGACATTGTCATCAGCAGCCGCGTTCGCTTGGCTCGCAACTTGTCTGACTTCCCGTTTATCCGCAAGTGCTCCGCAAAACAAAAGTCTCAGATTGCAGCTACGGTGCAGCAAGCCTTCGATCGATCAGAGATCGGAACCCAAGGCCAGTACATCGACGTGAGTAAACTCGGTGATTTGGATCGCCAATTTCTCATGGAACGCCAACTCATCAGCCATGAACTCAGCGATGCAGAGGGAGCCCGCGCGGTGATCCTCGATCCTTCTGAAAGATTCAGCATCATGGTCAACGAAGAAGACCATTTGCGTCTTCAGGTCATGCAAAGTGGATTTGATCTTGAGCACGGTTGGAATCGGATCAATCAGCTGGACGATACGCTCGAAGCCCACCTGCAGTTTGCCTTTACCAGCAAGTTCGGGTATTTGACCGCTTGTCCGACTAACGTAGGTACAGGGCTGCGTGTGAGTGTCATGCTCCATCTGCCAGCTTTGGTAGCCACTAAGCAAATCGAGCGAGTCTTTCGCGCCCTTGGCAAAATCAATGTCGCCGTGCGAGGTCTCTTCGGTGAGGGCTCCCAGTTCATGGGGGATTTTTATCAGGTAAGCAATCAAACAACGCTTGGTAAGACCGAGTCGGAGTTGATCCAGAGAGTGCGCGAGGTCGTACCGCAACTGATCGATTACGAGCGAAACGCCAGAGAGTTTCTCTTAAACGAAGACCGAGCGGATCTGAGTGATCTGGTAAGCCGTGCTCACGGAATTCTTAAGACGGCCAAGAAAATCAGCAGCGAAGAGACCATGCATTATCTGAGCAAAGTGCGACTGGGGATCAATCTTGGGTTGATCGAAGGACTTAGCATTCCAACGCTCAACAAGATGTTCATCCATACCCAGCCAGCACACCTTCAAAAACTCCGAGGTCGGAAACTCAGCGGGAGCGATCGCAATACCGAACGTGCGAATTATCTCCAGCAACATTTGAACTAAGTCTGAGTTGTCTACCAAGAAAACAAACAGCCCTGTGCGCTGCATGGTACGTTTCGCGGTTGGTGGATTATCCTAGTGCGATTCATTCCTTGCTAGTGTTTCTGGAATCAATAGAGATATACCTCGCTACCAACCGCTTCACGTACCCTACGAGAAGCAGCCAATCAGCCTTCTACCCCATCAAAGCCTGATGGCCAAGCGGTATTGAAGAGACAGGCGTTGGGCCGGAGGCGATAGGCGTTTGGAGAACAGCCAAACAGCCCTACTCGCTTCATTAGCGTTCATGAGTGTTCATCAGCGGTTGGTTTGGGCTTTATTAGCGTTCATGAGTGTTCATCAGCGGTCGGCTTGGGCTTTATTAGCGTTTATCGGTGTTCATCAGCGGTTGGAAAATCCAGACATCAAACTTTGCTTGGCATCGGATAAGGGTCTGCAAAGGATCCGAAGGCACCTAGTCCTCCGTCGACGGCAAGATCGGTGCCAGTGATAAACGAAGCGTCCTGGCTCGAGAGCCAAAGCACCGCAGCGGCGATTTCTTCCGGTTTGCCGATTCTGCCAAGCGGGTGTCGATTGGCGAGTTCTCGCTCCCCACCTTGTGCCTCGAGGGTTGCACGCACCAGTGGTGTATCGATCGCGCCAGGCGATACGCTGACGACTCGTATACTGTCTCTGGCATATTCGACCCCCCACTGCATGGCTTGCAAGATATTAGCCGCTTTGATCGGCCCGTAAACCGGTACCCCTCGCGTTGTGCGATGGGCTTGGCCACTTGCAATGTTCACAACGACGCCCGATTGTTGCTGACGCATCGCTCGAAGTGCATACTTGGCCATGAATGTATAACCCGAAAGATTGATCGATAGCATCCGCTGATAGTCCTCGTGCTGCAAATCCTCGACACGCACGTAGGAGGATGCTGGTTGGATTGCGGCATTGTTGACCAGCACATCGAGTGCTCCGAATTTCTCAATCGCCAATTCGACCGCTCGTTGGCAATCGGATTCCCTCGAAACATCGGTGCTCACATGCGTGACATTGGCATCGTTGAGATCGGGATAAGGTGCGATGTCTGCAGATACGACCTGGGCTCCTGAATCGGAAAAACCTCGGCAGATCGCTAGCCCGATTCCATTGCTTCCGCCGGTGACCAAAACGACACGGCCCGAATGGTCATAACGCACAGTTCCTTGGGGACGAAATCGGTTTGGATTCGTTGGCTGGGCATTGGATGATTTGGACATAATTCGGTGGTCGAGGGTCTCAAAGGAAGGAAAATCACTGAGCGATGCCCAATAGCTTACCACGACCGATGCTGCTTTGGATAAACTAGTGGGATCGCCGAAATCCCTCATGTACCTTCCTCCCACCCAGCTTACTCTTTGGATCCCTACCATGAAAAACCATTCGACCAATCGCCGAGTCTTCTTTTCGCAATCGGCCAGTGCCATCGCCGTGCTCCACTTGGCCGGTGGGCTTCGCGCCTCCCCGATCGTTGCAGATCGCCTTCGATTGGCTAGCATCGGAGTCGGTGGGATGGGATCTGCGGACTTAGGCTCGCTTAGCTCTCACAGCAAGGTCGACGTAGTCGCTTTGTGCGATGTCGATGCGAATAACTTGGCTGCTGCTAGCAAGCGTCATCCGAACGCAAAGGGCTTTAGCGACTTTCGAAAGATGTTCGCGGAGATGGCAGGCCAGATCGATGCAGTTTCAGTCTCGACTCCAGACCACACCCATGCCCCTGCAGCTATGACTGCGATGAACAATGGCAAGCATGTTTACTGCCAAAAGCCACTGACTCACGACGTGTACGAGTCGCGGCAACTGAAGCTCATTTCCGAGAAAAGTAAGCTCGTTACCCAAATGGGGACGCAGATCCATTCGGCTAGCGCCTATCGAACTGCAGTAAAGCTGGTCCAAAGTGGCGTGATCGGCAAAGTCAAAGAAACGCATTCGTGGAGCAACAAGACTTGGGGCTACGAAGGGCCAGATCCCGATCCGACAGCAGTACCAGACTCTCTGAAGTGGGATTTGTGGCTCGGTACGGCCCCTGAGAGAGCTTACTCCCAAGGTCATTTTCACCCGGGGAATTGGCGTCGTTGGTATGACTACGGATGTGGAACGATGGGAGACATGGCGATCCACATACTGGATCCCGTTTTTTCGGCGCTGAAACTTGGGGCACCGACCAAGGTGATTTCGAGCAGCTCGGCGGCCCCGAAAAAATCCTTTGGGATGCAAAATCATACCCGTTACACTTTCCCGGCTTCGCCCTTTACCACCAACGATTTCCTTTTGACTTGGAGCGATGGGGGAAAGATGCCTGACACCTCGGCTTGGCCGCTGGAAGGATCTGATGGCAAGCGGATCGGACTGCCCGATCAAGGCTCAATCTTCTTGGGTGAAAAGGGTGCCGTGCTGCTGCCACACGTCGCGATGCCGGTGTTATTGCCCGCGAAACAATTCGCTGAATATAAAATCGAAGCGGCTCCAGATGGCAATCACTACCATCTGTTCGTCGACGCTTGCTTGGGTGGTGCTCCAACGACAGCCCACTTCGGTTACGCAGGGCCGCTTACCGAAGCCGTCTTGCTAGGGACGATTGCAAATCGTTTTCCAGGAAGCGAGTTGCAATGGAATGCCGAAGCGATTTCGATCCCGAACCACGAACTGGCCAACGCTTTGCTTCGAAGAACCTACCGCAAAGGTTTCGAAGTCGACAATTTGTCTTAGGACGATCGATTGTCCGCATCATCGTTGGTCATAGAATCGGACTGGATATTGCCAGTGGAATCCCCTGCGATCCGCGGGGGATTCATGGTAATTGAAGCGGGACGGATTTTGCACGTTGCAGCGCATCTGCCAGAGCGATTTTGCGGCATGCCCAAGGTGCGGCTAAGTGGTGGTGCGATCCTACCGGGGCTAATCAACGCGCATTGCCATCTGGAACTCAGCGATATCGATCAACCCTTGCCGGTTCCTCAATCCGACAACGGAACTGGTAGCATGGTCGGGTGGCTCGATAAGCTCATGGCGAGGCGCAGGGACCTAGTGGATTCCAAAAGTCATGTAGAGCGAATCAAACAAGATGCAATCGAGTTAGGGATAAGGCAAGCTTGGGAGTCTGGGACCAGGTTTGTCGTCGACAATGTTACCGCACCATGGTCGGCCCAGTGGTGTGAGCAATCTGCAAGAGGTTTATGCAAGGATCCGAGCTCGGAGGCTTATCGGGCCTTGGTGCCCGAGATTCCGATCCATATTCAACCCTGCATCGAATTGGTCGATGTGAATCAAAAACGGTGCGAGCAGACTTGGGAATTTGCCAAAAAGCTCTGTGAGCAACAGACCACTACGGATCGAGTGTGTCGGCAACCTTTTGGTCTTGCGCCTCATGCCCCTTATACGGCATCGAAACGAATGGTTCAGCAAGCGGTCAGATCTCAGTCGGCAAGCCACGGATTGCTCAGTATGCATTTGGCCGAGAGCCTCGAGGAGCTTGAGTATGTCGAAAAAAGCAAAGGGCCTTTCAAGTTCTGGATTTCGCCATGGGTCGATAACGAACATGTTTCGAATATTGGGAAGATCGATGAGTATCTGAGGCTTTTGTTAGAAGCTCATCGGTCTCTGATCGCACATGGAAACTACTTAAGTGATTATCAGATCGATTGGATTGGTGAGCATCGCGATAAGGTAGCGGTGGTCTACTGTCCGCGTACCCATAGCCATTTTCGACACAAAGAGCATCCTGCAAGAAGGCTTGAAGGTCGAGGTGTAAGTGTTTTTCTGGGCACCGACTCAAAATGTTCCAATCCTGATTTGTCGCTGTTTGAAGAGTGGAAGACCGCATGCAGGATGTTCCCAGATTTGGGTGCGCGGTATTGGATGGAGCAATGCACAACCAGTCCTGCGAAATTTTTAGAAATAGATCAGTGGGTTGGTACCATCCGCCAAGGAAGTAAATCGCTGTTGACTTGGGTGCCCCTTGGCGGTCAGGAAATCGCGGATGAAGATCAGCTTTGGCAAGCGATGCTCGATAGCCATCAAGCCATGCCCTTGGAAGTCCAAGTTTCTTTGATGGAGATGACCTTCCGTTGATGATCCAGCAGCAAAAAAAGGATGGGATAAGCGACGTTGTAGGATCTACCAAGGATCCCTTGCCTCGTTCGGTGTGGGTCTTGAGCTTCGTATCCTTCTTTGCCGACATCTCCAGTGAGATGATGGTTCCGCTCTTGCCTTTGTTTCTCGTGGGAGCACTAGGGTCGAGCGAGATACAACTGGGCGTTATGGAAGGGGTTGCAGTATTGATTGTTTCGCTGATGTCCGCTTATGCGGGTTTTCGCAGCGATCGGCGTGGAGTCCAAGGTGGCCGAGTGCGGTGGTTGAATTGGGGATATGGTTTGCCGGTATTGGGAAAAAGCATCATCACTTTGGCAACTGCCCCACTTGGGATTCTTTTTGGTCGGTTGTTAGATAGGTTCGGTAAGGGATTGCGCGGGGCACCGCGCGATGCATTGATTGTCGACGCAGTGCCGGCCTCTAGGCTTGGGGAGGCTTTCGGACTGCACCGGGCGTTGGATACTGCCGGTGCACTCATCGGAACAACGCTCGCAGCATTTCTGCTTTGGTGGTTGGTGGGAACTCCGGACGCACGCGGGATCCAAGGAGCACAAATCGATGCTCCAGCATCGGTCTTTAGGCAGATTTTCGCTGTCTCTTCCGCTTTGGGATTGGCTTCTTGGGGGTTAACGTTCTTGGTTACCGATCCTCGCAAACAAGAGCCTCAGGCAGATAACGCGGTCAGTCCGTCGCAGTTATCCGAAGAGAGCAACCCTAGGGTGAGAACCTCGCTGAAAGACTCTTTGTCCCAGTGGAAGTATCTGCCGAGTTCCTATTGGTGGGTCGTTGGGATGTTGGTCTTGTTCTCGCTTGCAAACAGCAGTGATGGTTTTTTGTTGCTTCGGGTGCGGGAATTGGGTTTTTCACCCTGGGCGGTGGTGCTCGCTTATTCGCTTTTTAATGTTTCCTATGCACTGGTGAGTTATCCTGTGGGGGTGCTTAGTGATCGGGTTGGCAGATGGCGGGTGATTGGTCTCGGGTGGGGTATCTACTTACTTGTGTACTTGGCCTTTGCTTGGTTGCCACGCCAGCAGTCTTGGGGCGTATGGCCTTTGATGTCCGTGTATGGACTCTACATGGCACTTACCGAGGGGGTGGGTAAGGCGTTGATTGCTCAGTATGCACCTTCTGCCTACCGAGGGACAGCCATGGGGGTATTTCATGCGATCACGGGGGTAACGACTTTTGCTGCTAGTTTACTGGCGGGTTGGTTGTGGCAAGTTTACGGATCGGGTGTTGCGCTGAGTGCTGGTGCCGTTTTCGCAGGCCTGGCACTGGTGGTTTTGGGATGTTTTGCAATAGGGAAACGCCCAGGGAGTTGAGACTTAGGATCCGATTCGTTCGATCTCTTTGAGGCTTATTTTTTCCACTGCGGTATTGAATCGAATCCGAAGCGTCTGCGGGTGCCCCCCCCTGGATCTTTGCGATAGTCGTCCAGCTGCGGCCTTGAGCTCGAAGGTGCCAAATCGGTCGAAGCTAAGGCTTGGGTGGCCAAGCGTTCAAGGGTTGTTGGTCTCCAGCGGCAGCACCTCCGGAGATCCTTAACGACGTCAGCAACCCTAGGGAAGCGGGTTTTAACCTTGAATTTATGTTTGGGGGCCTAACAGTAAGTGATTTCAAGAGCGAGAATGATTGCGTTGTTGAAAGGAAAAATGCTTGAAAGGGCTCTACATGCGACGCGACGGCTTTACCATGGTTGAGTTATTGGTAGTTATTGCAATCATTGGGATTCTTGTTGGGTTATTGCTGCCGGCGGTTCAAGCCGCAAGGGAATCTGCAAGAAGAATATCTTGTCAAAACAACCTAAAACAACTCGGCCTAAGTCTTCAGAATTTTGAATCTGCAAGGAACAAACTACCATCGCAGGGGGACTACAGAATGCATGGGAACTTGGTTTATTGGAGTGTGCAAAGTCGTCTTCTACCTTACGCAGAAATGAGTAGTCTCCATCAATTGATCAACTTTGCGCTACCGATCAGCCAACAACCTCAAATTGCTCGGCAGAGGATTCCATTCTTGCTTTGCCCGAGTGAGATCAATGACAAGGAAAGGCCAGATGGACCGACCTTCATTCATTACCCGCTGAACTATGGCGTTAACATCGGCGAGTGGCTGATCATGGAACCCCCTTTCGGCCGTGGAACTGGTGCTTTTGTTGTCAACCAGGACATGAATCTTGCGTCGCTCACTGATGGAACAAGCAACACTTTGGCCATGGCTGAGGTCAAAGCTTTTACACCGTATTTGCGCGATTCAGGGATCCCTGCCGGGGCCGCTCCTGTGCCTTCACAACCGACCGAGGTCGCCGCATTTGGAGGGGAGTTTAAATCGGATTCGGGTCATACCGAATGGGTCGATGCAAGATCGCATCAAACCGGATTTACCACCACTTTTTCTCCTAACGAGGTTGTTCCTTACACAACGGGTGGCAAGGTGTTTGACATTGACTTCAATTCGATGCGAGAAGGCAGAAGCACAACATTGCCGACCTATGCCGTTGTCACTAGTCGCAGTTACCATGCAGGCGGTGTGAATTCGTTGATGCTCGATGGATCGGTGAGGACGACATCTCAGACGATTCATAGGCAGATATGGAAGGCGATGGGGACTCGGTCGGGTGGTGAGACTGTAGTCGTCGAGGACTAGATACCAAGATGCTGCATTTGCTACAAAAGGTTGCTCTCCACGGGTATTTACTATTTACGATTGCTTGATGATCTCATGGATGACATGGCCATGAACGTCGGTCAATCGGCGCTGGATCCCATTGTGGTAGTAACTCAAACGCTCGTGATCCAGACCCAACAAATGAAGGATCGTGGCGTGGAAATCGTAGACCGTCGCAATTTTTTCGACAGCCTTGTAACCGAACTCGTCAGTCGCTCCATAGCTATAAGGAGCCTTAACGCCTGCACCTGCTAGCCAAGCGGTAAAGCCTGCGGGATTATGGTCTCGGCCTTTGGCTCCAGCTTGGAACGTCGGCATCCGACCAAATTCCGTACACCATACGACAAGGGTATTTTCCAGTAAGCCTCGTTGTTTGAGATCTTTCAGCAGAGCAGCCGTCGGCTGATCAAAAATCTCGCCGTGGTTGGTGTACTGATCCTTGAGAATCTTGTGCCCATCCCAATTGCTGGTTCCCTCTCCGCCGACTTGGTAAGCTCCATTGAATAGCTGAACGAAGCGAACACCTTGCTCAATCAGGCGTCTTGCGAGAATACAGTTTCGCGCGTAGGCTGCCTTGGTTTCAAGAACAGGAGTTCCTTTTTGGTCGGCTCCGTACTGTGCAAGGGTTTGGGCTGTCTCGGAGGAAAGATCGCTAACCTCTGGCACGGAAAGCTGCATGCGTGCAGCGAGTTGAAAGCTTGAGATTCGTGCGGCAAGTTCGCTGTCCCCGGGATAGCGATCTAGATGATGCTGGTTTAGCCGCGTTAGGAATTCCCTTGTTTTTCGATCTGTTTGATCAGAGACTCCTTCTGGTTTTGCGAGATTTCTTATCGGGGCCGCTGCGTTAAAGTCGGTGCCTTGGAACGCGGCGGGCAAAAAACCCGGGTTCCAGCAATTGCCGCTCGATTGCGGAACGCCGCGAGGATCCGGGATGGCAACGTAGGCTGGTAAGTTTTCGTTTTCGCTACCGAGTGCATAACTGGTCCAAGCTCCGATGCTCGGGAATCCATCGAGGGTAAATCCCGTATTCATGAAATTCTCGCCGGGACCATGCGTGTTGGTTTTCCCTGTCAGTGAGTGCACGAAGCACATCTGGTCCGCTAAGTTCCCGAGGTTTCCGACGAGATCGGAGATCATCTTTCCTGACTGGCCCCGAGGTCGAAACTCCCAGGGACTTTTTTGCAAAGTCCCCTGCCCTCCTTGGAAGGTGATGAGTTTCTCGGAACCGGGCATAGGGCGATCATGATTCTCGATCAGCGATGGCTTGTAGTCGAAAGTATCAAGATGGCTACAAGCTCCGGCGCAGAAGATCATCAGCACCTGTTTGGCTTTTGGTTCAAAGTGCGAGCCCCTGGCTTTGTTGGGGTTGGCCGGATCGATCGCTGGAAGTATAGGTGTCTTTTCATTCGGCTGGGCTAGGACTCGATCCCGCAGTAGCAGATCCACAGCAGCTAGGCTACCGAGTGACATCCCAGTGATTCGTGTCAGATGCTCAGTTAGGAACGAGCGGCGATCTTGCTGAAGTTGTTTGGACATTGGCACGATCCACGTCAATCTAAAAGATGAACAAAAACTCACTGGCGTTGAGAATCGCTCGACAGTACTGCACGAGTCCTTGATCGCGAATCATCTCTTTTGAAAGTTCGATCTCCTGAGCATCAGGATCACGTGCAAAGAGGATGTGAAAGGACATGCGTATCTGCTGATCGACATCGGAGTTTGCCAAGCGGTTGAGTCGCTCGGCAAACAATTCAGCCTGCTGCATGACAAACGGACTGTTGAAGAGGTTGAGCGACTGCAAGGGCGTATTGGATCGCGGGCGCTTCGGGACAACTTGGTTGCCGCTTGGGCAGTCAAAGGCACCGAACACCGGATCTTGTTCTTGACGGATCCGAGTCAAATAAACCATCCGACGGTACTCGGCAGGGCCAACTTTTTCTTTAGGAAAGTAGCGATAGACGTTGTCTTGCTCGACCCGCTGCAAATAGAAGCCAGGGCCTCCCATGCGATAATCGATAACACCGCTTGCAATGAGCATGCTATCGCGAATCGCTTCTGCTTCGAGTCTTCGAGGGGGGAACCTCCATAAGAGCCGAGAATCGGCATCGATCGATAGTCCTTGGGGATTGGGTTTGGAGGATTGCCTGAAGGCTTGAGAAGTGAGCATCGATCGGTGTAAGTTTTTGAGCGACCAGTCGTGCTCGATGAGTCTTTGGGAGAGCCAATCGAGAAGCTCCGGATGGGTAGGGAGTGTTCCGTTGGCACCAAAGTCGCTGGGGGTATCGACGATCCCTGTTCCGAATGTAAATTGCCATAGTCGATTGGCGATGACTCTGGGAGTAAGAGGGTTTTTCGGATCGCCGATCCAGTTGGCTAAGGCCACTCGTCGGGATTGTTCGGGTGTATCCTCTGCGAACTCTTGGCCATCGAGAGATGCGACCAATGCGGGTGAAACGACTTCCCGTTTCATCAGTGGATCGCCTCGGTAGAGGCGATGGATTGTCGGTGGAGCTGAGAATGTTCCAAGCCATACCGAAGAGCCTTGGGTGAGCGTTTTTTCCTCGGAGATTAGGCTTTTGGATTTTTCTTTGAAGGCCTGGTACTGAGATCTCTGATCGGGATCGAGCAGTTCCACAAGACCATCGCTGCCTTGGGCTGCCAGCGTCATTCTGCCAACATGCGATGCGATAGGTTTCCATTGATCCGATTCGACGAGGGCTTCGATCGTATATCGCGTTGGAGTGCGATCTTTGTACTGTTCAGAGCGATCTCTTCCCCATCGCATGCGTGTGATAGGCTTAGGCTCCTTGAAGTCGATTTGAATCCAGCCTGCATCGGATTGATTGGAAATCCAGCTATTGGAGTTTCCGGTTTTTCCATCGTTGATATGCTCAATTTTGTGGATCGCATAGCCTTCGAGGCAACCGGATGCTTTTGCTGTCGAACCTATCGAAGCTAATGCCACATTGTTGTCTTGGGTGTCAAAGACTTCCCATTCATCGATGCAGGGCTGCGAGTTTCCCGAGGCTAGGATGGTCAGCCTGACCGATTTGGCGATGATGGGTTCAAACGATTCTTCATTGAGTTTGGCAGAGACAGCAGGACGAAGGTTTTTGGATTGGGCCAGTGCCTGAGCTTGAGCCTCGATCTTCTCGATCTCTTTTTGCAACGAGCGAACTTCGTTTGCAATTTGCGTGAGCCGCTGGGTCTTTTCTGGGGTCGAATCGCTTGGAAGGTTCCGGTCGCCAAAATTCACGCCCGCATAGATCGCTTGGAGCGAATAAAAATCCTTTTGAGAAATCGGATCGAATTTGTGGTCGTGGCAACGAGCGCAACCCAGGGTCAATCCAAGGAAGGCGGTGCCTGTTGTGTTGATCAAGTCGGCCAGTTCGTCTTGACGCTGCATGAGGGTCAGGTTCACGTCGGGACTTTTGACGATGTCGTAAGTCCCCGCGACGAGGAATCCGGTTGCGAGGTCTTCACCAAGTGCGTCGCCAGCGATTTGTTTCTTGACAAACTCGCTATAAGGCATGTCTTGGTTCAATGCTTGGATGACAAAATCTCGAAAGGGCCAAGCGTTGTAGCGGACGCGATTGGTTTCGAACCCATTGGATTCTGCGAATCGGATGACATCGAACCAGTGCCGAGCAAGTCGTTCGCCGTAGCGTGGATCAGCAAGCGTTCGATCCACAAGTTTTTCGTAAGCATCGAAACTCTCATCGTTGCAAAACGTCGAGACTTCCTCGGGTGTTGGAGGCACACCGAGTGCGACCAGGAACAATCGCCGAATCAGAGTGGGGCGTTCAGCAGTTTCCGATAGATGCAATTGCTTTTGATCCAGTTGGGCTTGTATCCACTGATCGATGGGGCCAAGACCAGGGAATTGTCCAGAAGAATCGCTGGCTTGGGGCCAGGGATCTTCGATCGGGCGAAAACTCCAAGGTAGCGGCTTTTCGAGCAGTTTAGAATCATCTGGGCCATTGGCACCCTGCTGGATCCAAACACGGATTTTGTCGATTTGATCTTCGGAGAGTCGTTCGCCTTCGGGAGGCATTTGGTAGTCGGGATCTTGGCCGGTGATCACCTGAATCAATCGGCTTTTTTCAGTGTGCTGGATATCGAGGATAGGACCACTGCTGGCACCTTTGAGTATGGCAGATCGCAGGTCGAGCCGCAGATCAGCAGTTTGCTTGCTCGGCCCGTGGCATTGGGTGCAATGCTCATCGAAGATCGGGGCAATATCTCGCTCAAAATCGATAGCGGGTTGTGAGCTTTGAATCGGGACTTGGGTATAAGCTACACTTGCAAGAAGGCTCGCTTTGCAAAGTAAGCAAACCAGGGTTATACCGATGGCAGGTAGGTAGCGGATTTGGGATTGTCGAGGTTGCATGGGAACGATCGGTGGGGTAAGCGGAAGGTTCTCCATTATACCTAAGGAGAGAGCAAGGTCAGATACCTCGCAATAGAAACCGACTGGATCGTTTTGACCAAAAAGAGGTATTTAATACACGAAAGCGGTAGAATGCCCCTTCGAGGTCGATTTTCGAATTGAGACATATTGGAGGGAGCGAGATGTCAAAGAAAATTGGAGTTTTCCCTTGGGTGGATTTTGCATTCCGGAAAATTTTTGGGAAGCCCGGAAACGAAGAGTGTCTGATTGGACACGAGCCGACGCAAACCGAATTCTTCGTACGCTTGTGCGGACTCACTGAGTACGAGTACGAGTACGAAAAGAAGCACGAACAAAGCACTCGGCAGAGGAGCTTCGGAGATTATTGCCCGATACAGCATTTTGGAGAGCAACGGAAGAACTTAGTGAGATCAAGCAGATTACCGAGGAGAAAGAGATGTACGATTCCAGAGAGAAGGCGATCAGAGACCAAGAGTCTCACCTGATCGAGTCGCTCAGTAAGGGGCGAAAGCAAGGCCTCAGAAAAGGACTTAAGAGAGGATTAGAGAAAGGGCTCAAGCAAGGACGTGAGCAAGGACGTGAGGAAGGACGTGAGGAAGGACGTGAGGAAGGACGTGAGGAAGGTGCGAGGATTGGTATCGAGGTTGGGTTCATTCAATCGCTTCAAGAGATCCTTGGTATAGAGGTGCAATCCCAACAAGAATTGACTCAAAAGTCCCTGCCGGAACTGATCGCTTTGAAGGAGTCTCTTCAGGCTGTTGTTAGGGACAAAAATCGATAGTTCCTTAAAAGCTTGCGAGCCTCTTAATGATCTCGGTGGAGTTTGTATTCGACGGCATCGACGAGTGCCGACCAGGAGGCTTCGATGATATTCTCACTGACTCCGATGGTGTGCCATGAGTGGTGCTCATCTGCACTTTCGATGTTCACTCGAATCCTGGCTGCCGTGCCGGCTTCGCCGTTGACCACACGAACCTTGTAGTCGATCAATTGCATCGACTCGATGCTCGGATAAAACCGCGAGAGCGTTTTACGTAGCACTGCATCCATGGCATTGACCGGTCCGTGTCCTTCGGCAGCTTCTACGCACACAATATCCCCAACCTTGAGTTTCAAGATTGCTTCGGCAAACTGTTGTTGGCGTAGAGTATCCAAATCACCGGCTAGGATCTGGTATTTGATCGTCTCGAAATGGGGCCTGTAGGTGCCTGAGCATTGTTTGACTAAAAGGTCAAAAGAAGCTTCAGCGGCCTCGTACTGGTATCCTTGGTTCTCTTTCTTAACGACCATCTCCAAAATGCGATCCAGAAGCACCCGGTCCGGCTGGCCGCCATGTTTTTGGGTCAAGGCGGCTATGTTCGATCGACCCGATAGTTCGCTAACAAGGATTCTCCGTTCGTTGCCGATGAGCTCAGGGTTCATATGCTCATAGGTGTGAGCGAATTTATTGACTGCATGCACATGCATTCCCCCTTTATGGGCAAAGGCGCTGCGGCCAACAAAAGGCTGACTATTGCGAGGAACCAGATTGGCAGTTTCGTAGACGAATCGAGAAAGTTCCGTCAGATGCTCGAAGGATCCGTTTTGCAAAACGCGGTAGCCACTCTTCTTGAACTGCAAATTGGATATCACACAAAGCAGATCCGCATTTCCACACCGTTCGCCAATCCCATTGATTGTACCTTGGATTTGGTCGCACCCGGCTTCGATGGCGGCCAGCGAATTGGCTGTTGCTAAGTCGCCGTCGTTATGGCAGTGGATTCCTAGACGCACTCCGAGGGGATCGAGTCGAGCCTTCGAACTGCTAACAATCGCGGCGACTTGTTCCGGAAGCGAACCTCCGTTGGTATCGCATAAAACGACCCATTTGGCACCAGCCTTGGCCGCCGTTTCAATTGCCGAGAGTGCGTACTGGGCGTTTGCCCTGTATCCATCAAAGAAATGCTCGGCATCGTAGACAATTTGAGCATGTCTAGAAAGATATTCGACCGTCTCGCCGATCATATCGAGGTTTTCCTGAAGGCTCACGCCGAGCACCTCCGTTGCATGAAAATCCCAAGACTTACCCACAATGGTGATGACCGGTGTTTGTGCGGCGAGCAAAGCGGCGATTCCAGGATCCTCCGAAGCCTTCATCCCTCGACGACGAGTCATGCCAAAGGCAGCCAGAAGGCTTGAACCGAGATTGAGCTCTTTGGCCTTCTGGAAAAACATCGCATCCTTTTCGTTCGAAAGAGGATAACCTCCTTCAATCATTTCGATGCCGATCTCAGAGAGCCGCACGGCGATATTGAGTTTGTCCTGCAAAGACAGGCTAACGCCTTCGCCCTGGGTTCCGTCGCGGAGTGTGGTGTCGTAGATGAGAATCGATCGGTCTTGCATGGTTACTTGTAGTTTCAAAAAACAAAAAACCCCCGAAGCGGCAGGCTTCGGGGGTTGGGTTGCAAACTGTTTTGCGACTCGGTTTCAATGAAGAAACTTTCCCCAAGGCCTACCGGCTCTCGGGGATAATAATTTCGAAGAGGGTTTGGGGTGCTAATGGACACATGGGACTTCAAATTGGGTTCGCTCAAAAGTGACCATGATTTTTTCTTTCGGTGCTTTGTTTGTCAACTAGAACCCGGCAAAATCTGGTGCAGGAGTCCTGGTATATCGACTTTTTTGATGGTGTCTCGATGCCGTGGATGGATAAAGACCCGTACGCGTTTGACCATTTGATCGAATTGGCGTGTAGCCAGTGACTGCACTACGGGGGACAGTTCGAACAGATCGCGGTATTGTCCTGACTTTTGCCGAATCCTTAAGTCGAATTGGACTTCGCATTCCGCAGGTGGCGCATCGATGAGCAGTTGGTGCAAACCGATCGATGTTTGAGTTTGATCTGAAAGAATCTGTGCTAATTGGCCAGAGAGCTCGACGAGTTGGGGATAGGATTTGCTGGATATCGATCGGTGGAGCTGTGGCTCGCAAAAACAATCGAACTGGGCGATGCGTTTATAGAGCATCCGCTTGGAGCCAAAGATTCCTTCGGCACAATCCGCACCCGGGTTGCCTTGAGAGTACCTGAGGATGGATTCCTTGAGTTTGGCATCGTCCATGTCGAGCCAAGATTCGATCAGATCGCTTTGGTCACGCAATTCGTAAACAGCTCGCTGAAGCATGGCCGTTGCGCTACGGACTGCATGGTGCCAATAGACTTCGCTGAACATCACATATCGGGCAAATACCATCATCTCGGCAGCCGTGCGACCTTTTTCAGAAATCGCAATTCGATGCCTTGGTATATCGATGCACATCGATTGGATCAGCCGATGTCGGTCAAAGTTTCGTCCGTAGGGTACGCCGGCATGTAGGGAATCGCGTTCGAGATAGTCGAGTTTATCGATGTCGATCGGTCCACTGAGAATGGATCGCAGGATCGAATGCATTGGGTCTAGCGATCCTTCGATTTTCGGGCTCAGGAACTCTGCGATCGACTCAGGATCAAGATCCCAGTCAGACGTTAGCAAACGTGATACTTCAGGTTGAATCAGCAATCGTCGGGCAAGGATTTCATGCCGGGGGGCACCGACGAGCCCCAGATCCTCAATCAGATGGCAAAAAGGCCAATGCCCTAAATCGTGCAAAAGTGCCGAGACGATCAAAAGCGATGCGTCATGGTCGCCGAAAATCATCGGTTGCTTGGGGTCGTTTGCCAATTGCCGGAGGACTTCGATGGCATTGCGATAAACACCCAGGGAGTGCTCGAAACGTGAGTGGGTAGCGCCCGGGTAGACCAAAGAGACAAGTCCCAGTTGAGAAATTCCAGCCAAGCGTCGGAAGGCTGCTGTGTCGAGGAGTCTGCGCACTCTGGTGGTAATCGGCACATCGATCTCGGGACTGATTCGAATGACCGAAGCGGTAGGTTGCAGTTCGGGGATCATAGGCAGTCGAATAATCCTCAAGAATTTCCTGATAAAGACCCATATCCGGCAGCTTTTGCGGATGTGGGATAAGCCACTCTTTGCCCGCTCGCTAGAATAAGTGTACGAAACCGCATTTTAGCGTAATTGGAACTTGGCGGACGGCGGGCAAGCCTCGCTGGAGCTTTATGTCTGAGTCAATCTGGCCCGAGGGCCAAGCAACCACGGAGCTTTTGGTCGATGTCCGCGAGGGCAAGCCGCAGGCGGTCGAAGAGCTTTTCGACCGTCACCGCGATCCTCTGCGCCGAATGATCGCCATGAGACTCGACCAACGCTTGGCCCAGCGGGTCGACGTGAGCGACATCATTCAGGATGTTTTGATCGAGGCAAATCGAAGACTTGTCGAGTATGTTCAATCCCCCTCGATCCCTTTTCATCTTTGGATTCGTCAAATCGCCAAAGATAGAATCATTGATGCCCACAGGCGTCATCGATTGTCAGCCAAACGAAGCATCGATCGCGAGCAAGGTCCCATCGCATTTGCATCCAACGATCAGTCAACGATCGAATTGGCCAATCAATTCAAAGACGACGGGTTAACGCCTGCGGCCGCTGCTACCCAAAAAGAACTGGCTCAGCACATGGAGCTAGCTATCTCGCAACTCAAGGAAGGGGATCGCGAGATCATCCTCATGCGTCATTACGAACAACTCAATAATCAGGAGATCGCACAGTCGCTCGGACTGACCGAACCGGCCGCGAGCATGAGATATCTCCGGGCGATCAAGCGTCTGCGGGAGGTCATCGAAAGCCTTCCAAATCTTCATAGGGAAATTCGTGAATGAACGCCGAGTTGCCTTCTGGGCCTACCGCAGATCAAACCGATGTTGACGATCTGCACCTAGATGAAAACCTAGCTCTGCTAGTTACCGAACTTACCGACCGACTGCACCAAGGATTGACTGTCGATCTCCACGAAGTCTGCCTCGAACATCCTCTTTGCCGCCAAAACCCGAAGCTTGCAGATGAGCTTCGAGCTATCTGGGGAACGATTATTGTCACCGATGCCATAGGGAGTCACGAAGTTCGCTTACTGGGCGATTCGAACTCCTCGATTGGCGATTCGAATGTTTGGCGGATGACCCTTCCTTGCATTTTTGGGGACTATCGCCTAATCGAAGAGGTCGGACGAGGGGGGATGGGTGTAGTCTATCGCGCCGAGCAGATCAGCTTAGGCCGACAAGTTGCAGTCAAGATGATTCTCAAAGATCAATTGGCTTCGGATTCCGAGCGTCAACGATTCTTTGCAGAGGCACGAGCCACAGCGCAACTGCAGCATGGGGGGATCGTTCCGGTTTACGATGTTGGCGAGATCGACGGGCGACCCTACTTTGCGATGCAATACATCCAAGGCCGTACGCTTCAGGAACTGATCAACACCGGATCCATCGATGAAAGACAATCGGTTCGAGTCGTTCAGATGATCGCCGAAGCAGTCGACTTTGCCCACCAAAATGGGGTTTTGCATCGGGATATCAAGCCATCGAACATCCTTGTGGATTCTAACGGGATCGCCAGACTCACCGATTTTGGGCTGGCCAAGCATACCGATGCAGGCGAATCGCTTACCCGTACAGGTGTGGTTTTAGGAACCCCCAGTTACATGAGTCCAGAACAGGCCAGCGGACGCATGGGAAACATCAGTCCGGCTTCGGATGTCTATAGTCTCGGCTCGGTGCTTTACCATGCCCTCACAGGTAGACCCCCTTTCGTCGCCAAGTCAACCATGGACATGCTCTTGCAGGTCATGGAGCAAGATCCACCGAATCCCAGGTTGCTCAATCCGAAAATCGATAGAGATTTGGAAATGATTTTGGTTCGATGCTTGCAGAAACCACAGGATTTGAGATACCCCAGCGCTGCAAACTTGGCTGCAGATTTGTCCGCCTATCTGAAGGACGAACCGATATCGGCAAGATCGGGCCAGTTTGCTCAGGTTGTCGCCAGATGGTTTCGAGAGACGCATCATGCCCCCGTGCTCGAAAATTGGGGCTTGCTCTGGATGTGGCACTCCTTGGTGCTGGTTATCGCAAGCGTGCTGACAGAACTCTTGCAGTGGAGCAACGCAGGAGTTCTTTCATACCCGTTGCTCTGGACCGTCGGTCTAGGAGCTTGGGCTGCGGTCTTCTGGGCGCTGCGTCGGCGTATGGGCCCTGTGACTTTCGTCGAACGTCAAATTGCCCACGTTTGGGGGGCAGCCATGATCGGTATCGCAGCGTTGTTCCCCGTCGAGTGGGCCCTGGGACTTGCACCTTTGAAACTCACACCCTTGCTTGCTGTCATCACTGGCATGATGTTCTTCATCAAAGCAGGCATACTCAGCGGCGTATTCTATATCCAAGCCACCAGCTTGTTCGTTGCCGCAGCAGCCATGTTGGTGTGGCCACAGATTGCGCACTTGATTTTTGCTGTTGTTGCAGGTCTTTGTTTCTTTATCCCTGGGCTCAAATACTATCGCTTGCGCAGGTCTCTTCAAGCGAAAGACAAGAAGTAGTTGTTGAACTGTGTTAATCGAAAACTGTGTTGATCGAAAACTGTGTTGATCAAACGCAGAGAGCCCTGATCTTTCGACCAAGGCCCTCTGGGTTGAGTTCGGAGTTAACCGCTCGACTTACTTGTGGGTAAAGTCGAGGTACCACAGTCCGTCATCCCACTCCAAGGAGACTCGACGCCATCCGAGCGGAACTTGTGGGTATGGATAGAACGGTCCGATGTAAGGCCATGCCGAGGCCGAGTATTGCTTTGGATAAGTCACAGCGGCGTAGTTTGGATACGCTGCGTAGCTTGGCCATGCATAGCTGGGCATGTAAGGTTGATCGTATCTTGGAACACCACCACCATAGCTTGGTCCTCCTTGCATCGGCATCGGAGCTTGTGGAGCCGTGACATTACCGGTGTACGGGCCACCGACAGCGCCACCGTTGACCGTGCTAGGTGCAAAGGGTCGAGGTGCAGCACCGGTGGCTACTGGTGCAGCCATGCCTGGAACTCCAGCAGCTACGCCTGGGATACCAGGTACACCGGGGATACCAGAAACACCAGGAACACCGGGAACACCGGGAATTTGCCCACTGGCAGGTAGAACCTGGTTGACGGTTACCTCGTCGACAACCCTTTGTACGCCAGAGACGTACTGTGCGGTCTTGAGAACCATCGCTTTTTGATCGGGAGTCGAGACGTATCCTCGAACCCAGACTTGGCCATCAACGGTCGATACGTCTAGGTCAAAGCCTTTGAGGGATCCGTTATTCTTGGCAGCTCCGAGCTTGCTGAGGATTTCAGTAGTGATCGCTGAATCAACCGATGCCTCGGCTACCGGCATCGCCTTGCGGGCTGCAGGAGCGTCTTCTGCGACATCGGTAAGCAGCGCTGGCATCTCGTTAGCCGATGCGGGTACCACTGCTGTCGTGTTATCAGCGAGAGACGAAGGAACCTCGGCAGCAACGCTTACCTTGCAGTCGACTGACTTGACACCGTCGGTTTTGCGAGCGGCGACCAAAACTTCGTCGAGTTGCTTTTGATTCGCGGCCGCACCTGAGACGGTTACATTGCCGTTCTCAACAGTCAGATCCACATCAAATCCTTTGAGGTCGATCTGGGCCTTCTTCACAGTAGCGATAATGGCATCGGCGATCTCGCGATCCCCACCAAACGCCGTCCAGGGAGCACCGGCGGTCAGCGTAGCAATCGCCATGCCCAAAAAGAATCGTCGCATGGATATCCTCCTACGATATGTTATGCGGGAACAACGGCGCTTTGGAGCCATTCACTCAGAACCTCGGCACCTGCAAACCGAT
>JAJTFC010000152.1 GCA_021298315.1 Planctomycetaceae bacterium | reverse complement strand
AAGAACCGAGAAGAACGTCAGCCACAGATTGCCGACCATTCGGATCATGACCATTCGACCGATCGGTCGGAGTCTTCCAAGAAACGGTAAGTGCATGAGTCCTTTGGCCGGTGCATTTTGACTCGATCCGGATCGCATCGCTACAGCCGGTGGCAATTGCATGGCTCTGAGCATGCCGCTGATTGCCCCTAAAAACGCGACCAGAACACCCAGCGATACGGCCAGCATCCACTCCCATCCAAAGCGAATGACAACCATCTCTGGAAACCGAAAAAACATTCGATAGATCTCGGAGAGCCAAGCCGCTAACCAAAGCCCACAGCCGATACCCAGTAGGACACCCAGTGCCACCCAGACCAAAACCACCCGTAGGTAATGCAAACCGATTTGCATCGCGGTGTAGCCAAAGGCCCTGAGGGTTGCGATTTGCTCGGTTTGATGGATGATCATGCGAGAGAATACCATGTGGACCAAAAAAGCAGAGACGCTCAGAAAAATCGCAGGACTCAATAAAGCCATCGTCCGCAACTCTCGCATCTCATCGCGCACTCTTGCATGCGACTCCTGTTCGTCTCGATCGTAAGCTCCGATGCTACCGTAAGGCTCAAGGATCGAGTCGATTTGGCTCTTGACGTTTCCGATGTTTGCATCGTGCCCTAAGCGAATCGCAACCTGATTGAACGCACCTTCCATATTGAACGCCGCAGCGAGCTTTTCCCTCGGAGCCCATAGAATGCCATACAAGCGATTGTTTGGCAGGAGCATACCTGGCTGGACGACATAGATCGAATCGGGAGAAAGTCCGATCCCAACGACGATCAATTCCTCGCGTTTGCCTTCGAGATTGGCCGCAATGCGATCGCCGAGCTTGAGCCGATGGGCTTCGGCAAAAAGCTCGCTGACGACCACTTCGGTCTGCTCGGCCATAACGGGTAAACGTCCATGGCGCAAATACAGTCCATTGATATCCAAATGCGGCTCTCGGTCGATCGAGACCAAACGTGCCGAAGCAGGTTCGAGCATCTCAGGGAAGTCCAACAGCACATGTTTTTCAACACGACCCGATACACGCTGAACACCCGGAATTTGCCGTATCCGCACCAGCAATTCCTCAGGGGCTCGCACCAACGGAGCCCATAGATGAGCAAAGGAATATTTGGTGTAATAGCGATCACGGCTAGCCTCAAGCGATCGCATGGTGGTCGTCGACATGATCAAGGTCGCGATACCGCAAGTCAAAAGCACGACGATCGCCAAACCCTGTTTCCAATGGCTTGTGAGTTCCCAAAGCAATAGTTTGGAGATCGCACGCATCGAAAGATCGCCCTTGTTTTTAGCTCACCAAACCAGTTCGCTTGCACGAGCCACTTGCGAGTTGATTTTGATTTGTGCGATTTGACCATCCGAAAGATAAACCACACGGTTTGCCATCGCTGAGATCGCCGCATTGTGGGTGATGACCACGACGAGTGTCCCAAGATCGCGATTGATCCTTGCGATCGCCTCGAGGACGATCGCTCCGGTCTTGACATCCAACGCACCGGTAGGTTCGTCGCACAAGAGCACATCCGGACGCTTGCTGATGGCTCTTGCGATCGCGACCCGCTGCTGCTCACCTCCCGATAGCTGAGCTGGATAGAAGGATTGCCGATTGCTCAATCCAACCAAATCCAAAGCTTCCTCGGGTGTCATCGGATTCTCAGCAATGTCGGTCACCAATCGGACGTTCTCTAGGGCGGTCAATCCGGCCACGAGATTATAGAACTGAAACACAAACCCGACGTGCTCTCGACGGTACTGTGTCAATTGCGTTTCGCTGGCACCGGTCAGTTCGTGGTCTTCGAATCGGACCGAACCTGAGCTCGGAACATCGAGCCCGCCAAGAATATTCAGCAGGGTCGACTTGCCGCTCCCTGATGCCCCCAGGATGACGACAAACTCACCTGCATAGAGCTCCAAGTCCACTCCCCTCAAGGCATGAACGAGCACATCTCCCATCGGATAGGTTTTGGTCAATTCCAGAGCTTGAAAAACCGTTCGCTGTGTATCGCTCATTCATGGCATGATAGCCAAGCGATCCTATAGCACCAACGGAGTGTCGAGGGTTTTTCGAAAGATCCTGAGGGGACAATAACAATTCGTCCAGATTCAGCTTGCCAATCGAGCAAGCCTTCGATCACCTCGATCCTGAGTTCATAGCAGGCTTGTGAATTATTCATCATCGCCCATTTTGTACTCCAGATACGATCGGTTCGATCGAGATTGATCAGCCGTAAGGGCTTGGACTGCAAATCTTCAGCCAGCCTATAGGTGCTCCCCAAGAAGGATACCGGTGGTTGTTGCTTGCAAGCGTAATCCATTTCCAAGGCGACTTGATCGGAGCTCTGTAGCTGCACCCACTGAGCGGCCAGCGACCAATGGCCATGACCGCACATACCGACTCCAAGCGCGACATCGCGATGTGCAGTGCTTCCGATGGGTTCTACCACAAGCTGCTGAATCGGCGGATCGCTTGGCCAAGGTGCATTTGGATCTTGCAAGTCGGAATGGAGCAGTGAGACCCAGTCTTGGTCGAATCGAAAGAGCAACCGGTGATCGAAACGATCGGCGGACTTGTCAAACCGCAGTAGGGCGTTTGAGGATCGAAGCTCGATTCGAGAGGATGCTTCTACCGTCATTGCAACCAAGAAGATTGCTCGGGAACTTCAGGTTCGGACAAAAGAGGAATGTCCGTACCAGTGACGATCCCCATCATGAATCGATTTGCCGCACGGAGCATCTCGACTTCGAGCGATCCTTCGAACTCAGGATCCGCGTCTCGATGGCTTTGAGCATTTGCCGGATCCAATGGTTCCTCGGATCGCGACTCGAATCTTATCAAGCGATAATTAAGACCGGCACGATGTGCGGTTTTCATCGTGCTGATCATCTGATCGACACCAAAACGCTTTGAGTCCGACGACTGCATAGCCAACACCGGCAGACCTCGAGCTTGTTTCCACAGCGCTAAGGCTCGTTTGTTGGATGGAAAAGGGCCATTGCAAGCAATCACGCCTGCAACTTGCTCTGGGTTACGAAGTCCCACCCATTGAGCAAGCATCGCACCTTTGCCAAAACCACCAAGGAAAATCCTGCTAGTATCGATCGACATCGAACCTGCGATCTCCTCGATCGCGTGGAAAATGCATTCCTCGTTGAGAGCATAATCGGTAACGCTGCAACCCCATCGGAACACTTGTGAAGAGCGATTCGATGAACGATTACCACGCAAACCTACAGCCACATAATTTCTCAAACTCAGTGACTGCATGACATGGTCTACTTCGTACTCGCTGCTGTGGTCCGAGTGAAGCCAAACCAGTAAAGGATACGCATAGCCACTTTCGTAATGCTCAGGCACAAACAATCGATGCGGGAAGCCGATCGATGGCGGAGCATCCAATCCACTAGAGCCTTGGGCGCCTTGGCCGATGCCATAGCGATCCGATTCGTCTTGCCCAAGCATCTGCTTTGGATCTTCAACCAGACCACGAACGGGTGATGTTGGTAAGCCCGCAGACAGAAAACTGTGCAATCGGCTCATGGAGAAGTTCCTTGGAAGAAAAGAGTATCTCGGAGGATGCAAGTCGACATCCTGCTAAGAGCGTTTTTAGGAGAGCAACCCTCGGTGAGTCAATCCCGTCAAATGGACATCAGGCAAACTTCAAACGAAGTTTGCCGAAGAACAAATTGCTAGCAATCGCAAAGCGATAAGATAGGGAATTGGTAACGGCAAAAGGCCGTTAGGCTTTCAGGAGTGTTTCCATCGAAGCGACAAGCGACTTGACCGCATCGACACTCTTTTGGAAGGCGGCTTGTTCGGAACTGTTGAGAGACAGTTCGATGATCTTCTCGACACCCTTGCTGCCGAGGATCACGGGGACACCGACGTAGTAGCCACCGACACCGTATTCTTTGTTGCACAGAGCGGCTACAGGGATCAAACGCTTCTTATCGCGTACGATCGCTTCGACCATTTGAGCCGTGGCTGCTGCGGGAGCGTAGTAGGCCGAACCGGTCTTGAGCAGCGAAACGATTTCGGCGCCGCCATCGCGGGTTCTTTGAACGATTTCGGCCATTCGAGCATCGGGGATCAAATGCGATACGGGGATACCGCCGACGCTTGTGCAGCTAGCGATGGGGACCATCGTATCGCCGTGTCCGCCCATGAGCATCGCTGAAACGTCTTCGACACTCACACCGAGTTCCATGGCGATGAAGGTGCGGAAACGAGCCGTATCGAGCACACCGGCTTGGCCGATGACTCGATGCGAGGGAAACCCGAGGACTTGGAATGCTCGTTGAACCATCGCGTCGAGCGGGTTGCTCACGACGATCACGACGGCGTTAGGGCTGGTGGTTTTGACTTGTTCGGCAACGCTTGAAACGATTTTGGCGTTAGTACTCAGCAGATCGTCGCGGCTCATTCCAGGTTTGCGGGCGATGCCTGCGGTGATGACGACCACATCGCTATTGGCCGTATCAGCGTAATCGTTCGTACCGCTCAGAGCGCTGTCGTAGCCCATGATTGGCGAAGCTTGCATCAGGTCGAGCGCTTTGCCCTTGGGCATATTTTCCGTTTGAGGAACATCCAGCAGGACGACGTCTCCGAGTTCGGCTGCTGCACACCAGTGGGCGCAAGTGGCACCTACGTTACCGGCTCCGATGATACTGATTTTTGCTCGACGCATGTTGGATTGCCTTTTGAAGAATTCAGTGCTTAGGATCGATGAAATTTGGTATAAGATAAGGATTCGGATACGATCCGGAAGTCGAAGTATCTCCAAGGTTAGCCACGCGTCAAGACCCGGAACTTGATGGGTGGACGCACCGAGCCTAGCGGCTTGGAATTCCATAGCAAATACGAACAGTCAAAGACAAACGGGAGAGATTTTTTGAATGTTTTGGTCTCAGAATTCAATCCGAATAGGGCCCTACAGCCGGGGGTTTCACCTGATCACGGGCCAAGTTCTCGACGCGATCCCTGAAATCCAAAACATCCAAATCGGCTGGTTGAACGTGTTTCTCCAACACACTTCGGCAAGCTTGACGATCAACGAGAACGCAGACCCTGATGTTCGCGTCGATATGGAGACAGCCTTCAATCGGATCGTGCCCGAGAATCAATCCTTCGTGCACACGATCGAAGGGCCCGACGACATGCCTGCGCACGTCAAGAGCTCGATGCTCGGAGCCAGTCTCGTCATCCCGATCACAGACGGTTGCTTGGCGCTGGGGACATGGCAAGGGATCTATCTTTGCGAGCATCGAAATTCCGCAACGCCTCGAACACTGATCCTCACGCTTCAAGGAAAAACAGAAAGCTAACAGAAAGTTCAACCATGAGTCACTCAGCGCAACAAACACCTCGAATGATGGCCGGGATTCCAACGCTCAATGCGGGACTTTATCGAAGCATTCGTTTTTTGGTTGGCGATCCGGTCGTTTATCTTCAGGTTCCTCAAGCGGACGGTCGTCTTCGATCCACGCTCATTTGCCGGGACATCGAAATGGGCCGAGCCAAGCTCAATGCTGCGGTCGATGATGTGGCTTGTCCTGCCGACTTTGCACCTTCGGAAGGTCTATCGGGAGATCGCGAAACGGCCACTGCGCAGTCGGCTGCGGAAATGCTCCGTCGATCCGGCTTTAAGAGCGTCGTTGTCGATCGATCGTTGCCGATGATCTATGCGGAAATGCTCAAGCGAGCTGGAATCGGAATCGAATGCGATACTCAATGGGGCGTGATGGAGCGTCGGCGCAAGGACGCTCGTGAGATCGAGATGATTCGCGATGCTCAGCGGATCACCGAGGAGGTCATGGAACTTGCTTGTTCGACGATCGCCAAAGCAACGGTTGATTCCCAAGGCATCTTGGTACACGATGGTGCTCAACTCACCAGCGAGCGCATGCGCACGATGATTGACGTGTGGCTCTTGGAGCGAGATTGCTCGAATCCAGGCGCGATCGTCGCTTGTGGACCGATAGGAGCCGATTGCCACGACCACGGACATGGACCCCTCTATACGGCTCAACCGGTGATCGTCGATATTTTTCCTCGTGTCAAATCGAATCTTTACAATGGAGATTGCACTCGGACGGTCGTTCATGGAACGATCAGTTCGGAGCTTACTCGCATGCACCAAGCGGTCGTCTCTGCCAAGCATGCGGCGACCAAGGCGGTAGGGGCTGGGGTTACGGGAGAGCAAGTCCACCAAGCGACGGTTCGAGCCATTGAGGGTGCTGGGTACCGCATGGGCCTGCCATCGGCCGACGCTCCTGATTCTTATACGAGCATGACCCATGGCACCGGCCATGGACTGGGGCTTGAGGTGCACGAGCCGCCACTGCTAGCAGTCGGTGGTCCGGAGCTTGTCGTCGGGGATGTCGTGACGATCGAGCCGGGACTTTACTGCAAGGCCATTGGTGGGATCCGGGTCGAGGACATGGTCGTCGTGACCGAGAAGGGTTGTGAGAATCTCAACCGCTTGCACGAAGGCTTGTGCTGGAAGTAGTAAGTGTTAAACATCCAGCTTGCATAAAATCAGGACTACTTGATTAGCTAGGGTTGGGTTTCCTTGTCGAGCTCGGTGTCGATCTCGTCCTTGGTGATCAAAAAGGGCGTGCCTAGGATGTCCCCGGGAGCGCCATTGACGAACTCCACGACTGCAAATCCTCCCCCCAAGCGTAGCTTTTTACTTAAGCTGTCGCTTTCATTGCTTTCGACAGTCGCAACGATTCGTCGGAGCGTTTCAATGCGGATTGCTTCGACCAGATCATCTTCCTTGACACGGTAGGCGATAAATTTCAAGAGAGGTTGTTGTTCATTGACTGCATTATCGATCTGTGATTCATCAGGCCTATCTTTGTTGCTCGCATTGGTACTGGTGTCTACGTCCACATAGCCAATATCATAGACAGCAACTTCAACAGTCCTCTGCGCCGCCTTGATCTCGATGTCGCTCTTGTCTTGACGTATCAGAGGCAATCGATCTTCAAGCTCCATCATTTCGCTAGGCAATATCTGTGGCATTTGCATTTGTGGGTTCTCGTCCATCATCGACCAAGCCAATACTAAAGGCTTGACATTATCGATATAAGAACTTGCAAACGTGATATCTTGCAATCCTGACGGGTCAGTAAAGGCGGAATTCACATTCTCAAACATAAAAAAGTCAGCACTCCGACGGACAACAGCATTCGTAGCCAGTGTATTCGTTGGCGTTAGCATTCGCAACATATCAATTGAACTGACTGCTAGCGGTTTGGTTCGCTGAAAAACGACGTTATTTCTAAATTGCATATCCTCAATACCGGAGGCAATTTTAGTTGATGGGATCGATATCCGTTCATCTGTCGGTAGGAGCAGAGGATTGGTTGGTCCAGGGGGAATCGATGGGTCCGATTGCGGTAGTGGATAAGTCGTCCCTTGCTCAGTTGCGTTTGCAAACCTTTGCGTCCTACCATCGAAATAGGAAATGATTACATCAAAGCCTCTTTCAGGGCCGCCAGCCAATTGCGTTCCAAAATCTAAAGCAACTCTCTGCTGTTGATGGGTAGGATTCTTACTATCTTTCCACGAAGTTTCTGCACCAACAACAAACTCCGTCGAAAGTATATTCCCTACTCCTTCACCACCATTATAAAATTTTTCTGCAAGGCTTTTTGACAGCACAATTTGACGGTATTGGGGGTTGTCGGTTAGTGGTGTTGTTCCAATTTGCCCACTTGTCAGTGACGGCGCCGTGCCGAAAATCAAATCTCGCCCTGCGAGAATCACCAAGCCACTGTCTTGGCCAACAACTACGGGAGTCTC
>JAJTFC010000151.1 GCA_021298315.1 Planctomycetaceae bacterium | reverse complement strand
TCAGAGGCGCCTCGCAAGCTCGGCACAGGGACGATTGAGGACAATCGTCGAACATTATTGTTCAACGGCTACCTATTGTTCAACGGCTGTCCTCAGCCGTTGGCCGACAAGCTTTAGCTTGACGTTGCTTTCCAGCGCCCTCAGAGGCGCCTCGCAAGCTCGGCAAAGAGACGATTGTGGACAATCGTCGAACTATGGCGGCAAGTGCGTTACCAAGGCCAAGCCTTCCCCAAGGCCTCCTTCTGCTTGGTAACCAACTGCCCAATTCCAGACTTCGCAAGCTTTAGCAGTTCAGTAAGCTCCTGATCGTCAAACGTCGCTTCTTCGCCAGTACCCTGGACTTCGACGAACCGATTCTTACCTGTCATGACCACATTCATGTCGACATCGGCCCGCACATCCTTGGCGTAATCTAGATCCAGACAAGGTTTCCCGTCGACGATGCCAACGCTGATTGCGGCGACCGAATCGCGAAGTGGGTAGTCAGCAGCAGGCACACCTGCAAACACCGTGTTGACCGCATCGATCAAAGCGATCATTCCCCCGGTGATTGCAGCGGTTCGAGTCCCTCCATCGGCTTGCAACACATCGCAGTCGATCGTCAAGGATCGCTCTCCGAGTTTCTGTAAGTCAGCGATCGCGCGAAACGACCGACCGATCAAGCGTTGGATTTCGGTTGTCCTGCCATCGACCTTTCCGCTTCGCTCTCGAGCCTTGCGCTGCGGAGTACTGCCCGGGAGCATGTTGTACTCAGCAGTAATCCACCCCTTACCCTTGCCGGCCATCCAATCAGGAACTTTTTCTTCCAAACTGGCGGTGCACAGCACGACCGTATCTCCACATTGGTACAGTACCGAACCGGGCGTGGTTTTTGTAAACCCACGAACGATCTTAACTGGTCGAATCATCTGGTTACTCATCGCTTTACTCTTCCCTGTATGACCATTTCAAGTTGTTGTAGGTTGAGAGGCTGATCGAAGATCAGTAGCTCATCCATATCGCCGATATATTCGATTCCGATCATGATGGCCGTCTTGGAAGAGTCCCATGTGAACTTCATGGGGCCTTCGAGGACACCTTGCAATTTCCCATCGAGAAACAAAGCGGCTTTCGCGGGTTCGTCCTCAGAGGCATTGATTCCTTCGAATGTAAATGCGACATGCTTCCAAGCTTCCCGAGAGAAGGCTGGCTTCTTGACCGTCACCATAGGCCGTTTCTCGACGGGCCATTTTTCCCAAGGAGTGTTCTGGGGATTCCAGTACTTCAAATCAGAAAATACGCCTAATCGGAAATCGCGTGGAAGATCCTTATCGAAATCGACGAACATCGCCGCATCGTTCCAAGCTTTCTCGGTGATCTGGATCGGGTCGCAGAAACCGGGTTTGAGATCTTTGTCCGGATCGAGCCGCATCCAAAAGCAGACGGTTCCATCGATAGCCCCTTGGGTCTTCGGGAGAACTTCCCCTTTGTAGCAGATCACTTTCGGGGATTTATCCGCAAAGCGAATGCAGTCGCCAAATACGCCAGAGCCCTTGGCAATCGAAACATCTTGCCGGTCCAGACCGGGGGTCCACTGTTTGCGAGCTAGCGATTCGGTGGTGTAGACCCTGCCGTCACCTTGCTTGACCTTGGCATCCGCTGAACCGTCAAAGGATGCGTGGAAGACCAACGCTTTTTCGAGCGCGACTTGCTGGGCGTCTTGGGCAAACCCCAGGCAGCTCAGAAGCGTTACAGTACATAGGTAAGCGTACCAATTTACCCGGACCATTCGTGGAGTCTCCATCGATCGATGCCTCTTGCGTTGTGAATCAGTCATGAGAAACATGGATGGCATTTTAATGCAAAACCAAAGATCTGAGAACCAAGTTGCGCCTGCTGCCCTCTACCACAATTGCTCTGCTTGCAGGACGGACTCCCACCGGGCGGCTGCTCCACTGTCGGTCTTGCGCATGGCGTCAACGCCGCGTCTTAGTTGTTGCATGGCCTCTTTGAGATCGGCCCCTGTTCCAGCCGGAAGTCCCTTTAAAATCCTGGTCGCCTGCACGGTCCGCTCAAAGACACTCTCAGTTATCTCGATATTCTGTGCGTCTTGACTAAGCAGAAATAGGTGCGTCTCCAATTCAATTTTTTGCAGGAGAAATTTGGCCTGTCGATTGGCTTCGGACTCGACTTGTTTGAAATGTTCCAGCGCCTCTTGATAGTACAGCATGGCTTTCTCCGGGCGTCCAAGTTGCTCCTCGAGGTGCCCTGCGAGGTGCTGAGCCATCGTTGAAAAGTAACGAACTTCGACAGATCGCTCGTGGTCTGCGGTCACACTTTTTGCGATTGCAATCCACGACAGGCAAAGCTCTAGAGCTTTCCAGGGGTCCCCTTCCTCGACGTACAACGCCTGCAGGAAGTCGACCGAACGCTGGTAGGCCCCCAGACTCAAGTGTGGGTCATGACTTTTAGCAATCAGATCTGCATCCCGTGCCACTTGAACTTTCATCACTTCAGCGGCCTGTGCATTCCTGCCATTCCTATGAAGAAGACTGCATTGGTGGAACGCGATTTGAGATCGGTAGGCCAGGAACTCTAGAGGCAACTTACCGTGCTGGATCTCTTCGGCCAATTCCAAAGCGGCACTGGCCAGAAAAAACTCTTCAATGGCTTTCTGCGAATTTTCAACTTTTTCATACAAGATCGCCATTCCATAGTGGGCTTGAGCCGCAGCCATCGCACCGGCGAATGTCGATGGTTTGGGATTGGACAATAGTCCGAGTGATTTTCTTTGCGCAGCGATTGCATCTTGGACATCGCCAAAGTGCAATTCGATCGTCGATAGGGCAACATAAGCTTGAGCAAGAGCAGCGGTCGACTCGGCAACTTGATCAGAAGAAACAAGGTGATTGGCAATCAACGGATCGAGTCGATCGATCGCCTCTTGGACGATCGGTTTTGCTTGCAGACCGCGTCCTGCCAAAAGCGAGATATTGCCTTGAAGACTTCTCAGTTCGCCTACGCGCCAGCGGTAAGCTGGCCATGAGAACTGTTTTCCTGTTGACTTTGGTACCGCATGGTGCGATACTCCTACTGTCTGATTTGCAGTTGATGCAGCGATTTCTTGAGATGAATCCAAGTCCCTTCTATGGCGACTGCCGTTCTATTAGGATTCGGTTAGCTGTTGGTTGGAGGAAAGGAAGCTTCGCGGTTTTTTACCGGAATGGTTGTTCCGGTCGGCGAACTTTCCAACTGTTTTTATTCTGATTTGCTCGCATTGTCGTACGGTCTTGGGTTCTCGGCGAAATTCTTGTCGTTTTGAGGCTTCTCGTGCTCGCTTGATGATGGATGTGTGGATTAGAGAGGAGTATCGGTATGACAAATATTTATGTGGGTAATCTTTCGTTTCGTACGACTGAATCCGAACTTTCGAATGCTTTCTCCCAATACGGAGAAGTGAGCAAAGTCAGCATCGTCATGGATCGCGAAACCGGACGCTCTCGTGGCTTCGGATTCGTTGAAATGAGCAATGCCAACGAAGCTCGCGCAGCAATTCAAGGACTTCATCAATCGACGCTTGGCGATCGCACGATCTCGTGCAATGAAGCTCGCGAACGTGAAAGCCGCTCCTCAGGCGGTGGTGGATACGGCGGCGGTCGCGGCAACAGCTATGGCGATAGACGAGATAATTCCTCTCGCGGTCCTCGATACTAAGTCGAGTTGCCGGCAATCGCCAAACTTGCAAATTATAAAAGATTCATCGAGCCAATATTCTTACCGAATGTTGGCTTTTTGTTTTTAGGGGATCTTGGTGGCAATGGCGATTTGTTTTGGGCCTGACTGCTTTGTGCTCGTGCTCAGTGAAACGGTGCTCGTGCTCGTACACTCACGTTGACTCCATTCCACCGGGCAATTACCGCTATCCGAGCACGAGCACGAATTCAATTAGTTTTAACCACGCTCATTCCGAAAACAGCGATTTTTAAGAGGATTCAGAAGATCTCGCGTCTTGTTGTTGCAAAGTTGCGTGCGTTGATTCGATCAAATAGAATCCATCAAGTTCTTTACCTCAGACTCATGTCATTGGGTAAACCATCCGTTAGCAACACGAGAAAACTTGGACTGTTCATGCGATCGATTTCATTGCCATCTGCTATCCTTGCATTCCTCCTGGGTGGGGCTCCTTGCTCCTGGGCTCAAAACCAAGCCGATGCAATTTACTATGGCGGTGATGTTGTCACGATCGATGATCGTCAAGCGCTTGCCCAAGCCGTGGCGATCACCCAAGGCAAGATCGTTGCGGTAGGCTCTGCGGCCGACGTAATGACCCTCAAAGGGCCTAAGACCAAATTGATCGACTTGCAAGGCAAATGCTTGCTTCCAGGCTTCGTCGACGGACACGGTCATTGCTTGCAAACAGGTTTACAGGCCGCTTCGGCCAACCTGCTTCCCCGACCCGATTACAAGGTCAATGACATTGCCTCGCTGCAAAATGAACTCAGGGAATGGTCAAAAACCGAAAAATCCAAGCGTTACGGATTGATCCTCGGATTCGGATACGACGACGCACAACTGGCCGAGCAACGGCACCCGACCCGACAGGATTTGGATGAAGTGTCCCGGGATTTACCGGTTCTTGTGATCCATCAATCCGGACACTTAAGCGTCATGAATACCAAGGCACTAGAGATGGCTGGAATCACAGCCGATTCGAAGGATCCCCCCGGAGGAATCATCCGCCGCGAAGAAAACAGCAAAGATCCCAACGGAGTTCTCGAGGAAACCGCCCACATGATGGCGGCATTGAAGGTTCTTCCGAAAATCGGCGAGCCGGAATTCGATGCTTTGGCCAAAGCTGGAATGCAACTCTACGCCGCCAACGGCTTCACGATGGCTCAAGAAGGCCGGTCACTCGAACCCAATGATCGAACTTGGATGCGCCTGGCGACGCAAGGTCAGATGCTCATCGATGTGGTCTCCTATCCCGACATGACTTTTGCAGACGATCCTTTTGGGCTAAATACCCAGTGGTACAGCAAGCAAATGCAAAATGGATATCGAATCGGGGGGGTTAAGCTGAGTTTTGACGGATCTCCTCAAGGGAAAACGGCATACCTTTCCCAGCCCTATCTAGTGCCACCCCATGGTCAGATATCCAGTTATCGAGGTTACCCCGCGATTTCACCAGAGGAGATTAATCGCAAGATCGCACTGTGCTATCAGCGCGATTGGCAGTTCCTGGCCCACTGCAATGGTGATGCTGCAAGCGACCTGATGATCGGTGCGATCAAAGACGCTCGCAAAACACTTGGCCCTGGAGACAACCGCAGGGATGTCATGATCCATTGCCAAACCGTGCGAGAAGACCAACTCGATTCCATGCAGCAGCTCGGAGTGATTCCTTCGATGTTTGGAATGCATTGCTTTTATTGGGGTGACTGGCACCGCGATTCGGTTCTTGGACCGCAAAGAGCCGAGAGGATCAGCCCTGCTGGCTCAGCCCTTCGCCGTGGAATGAAATTTTCCCAACATCACGATGCACCCGTTGCCCTACCGAGTGCCATTCGGATCCTGGCCTCTGTGGTCACCCGCCGCACCCGCACGGGCGACATACTCGGAGCAGACCAGTGCATTCCCGTGGATGCCGCACTCAAGTCGCTTACCATCTGGCCAGCTTACCACCACTATGAGGAACACCGTCGGGGATCCATCGAAGTTGGCAAACTGGCTGATTTCGTCATCCTTGATCGCAATCCGCACAAGATCGAAGTCTCTGCGTTAGAGTCACTCAAGGTGCTTGAGACGATCAAGGAAGGTAAAACCATTTACCGTTCTGCTGCAGATTCGCCCAGCTCTCGGTGACACAATTTATCCCCCCTTGGGAGATGATCTATCAAATGAAAAACATCATGCTTCTGAGCACCTTTGTGGAGCATCCCGATCGCAGATGTACTTGAGTCGCTTTGTGTTATAATCTTTCGATAGTTGGTTCTAATACACCCGTCCCCTTTGGCGGATTGCTATCCCCCTGCATTTTTATGATCGAATTCCAACCAATGATCCAACGTAGCCCCTGGGCTTGGCTCGCAATCTCTGCCATTGCCCTTTGCTCTGGCCAAGGGTCGATCGATGCACAAGACACCTTCGACTTTGCTCACAAGATCCTGCCGGTCCTGAAAAAACACTGCGCACAGTGCCATACGGGTGAGCAGAAAAAAGGAGGGTTGTCTCTCAATACCCGCGAGTCGATGCTCTCTGGTGGCGAATCAGGCGCTGAAATCCTCAGTAAAGACGCAGCCTCGAGCGAACTCACCGAACGCGTGACCTCTAAGGATCCCGATCTGAGGATGCCGCCCGAAGGCCCAGGTCTGAGCGATGATGAAATAATCGCAGTGAAACAATGGGTCCAAGCCGGTCTTCCCTGGGAACCGGGCTTCTCCTTCGGCAAACAAACCTACGAGCCACCCCTTCTCCCGAGAAAACCCGAACTCCCCGAGCCTTCTTCCCCGAAACGCAAACACCCCATCGACCGAATCCTCGATGCCGATCGGGCCACTCGATCGCTTGCTCCCCTTGCGAGAATTGATGATACGCAATTCGTAAGGCGTGTTTACTTGGATCTGATCGGTCTGTTACCAACACCTGAGCAAACCGACAAATTCCTTGCCGACAATTCCGCCGACAAACGACAACGTCTGATACGCTCGCTGCTGGATCAAGACATCCAGTACACAGAGCATTGGCTCACTTTCTGGAACGATCTACTTCGAAACGATTACTCGGGTACTGGATTCATCACCAACGGTCGAACCCAAATATCCAAGTGGCTCTACGATGCCTTGATTCATAACAAGCCCTACGATGCCATGGCACGGGAACTGATCGCCCCTTTGTCTGGCGAAAGTGCTGGTTTTGCAAACGGAATCCGATGGCGAGGTGAAGTCAGTGCAGGTCAAACCGTCGAAATCCAATTCGCACAAAGCCTCGGACAAGCCTTCCTTGGTATCAACCTCAAATGCGCCTCGTGCCACGATAGCTTCATCGATCGCTGGACCCTCAAGGACGCTTATGGACTGGCCGCCGTTTACTCCAATACTCCTCTAAAAATCCACCGCTGCGATAAACCCACCGGGCAAACCGCCAAACCGAGTTGGCTCTTCGAAGAGCTCGGCACCATCAATGCCGATGCCCCCCAACCCGAGCGATTGCAGCAATTGGCAAATTTGATGACTCACCCCCAAAACGGTCGATTTGCACGCACCATCGTCAATCGGCTGTGGCATCGCATGATGGGTTACGGAATCGTCCATCCAACCGATGCGATGCAAAGCCAACCTTGGAACGAAGACCTCCTGGATTACCTCGCAGTCGATTTTGTGGAAAAAGGCTATAACCTCAAGGAACTCCTCTACAACATCGCCTCCTCGGATGCTTACCAAGCTCCCACCGAACCTCTGCAAGAAAAGGACTCTTCAGAGGCTTATGTTTATCAAGGCCCACGTGCCCGGAGGATGACCGCCGAGCAATTCGTCGATTCGGTTTGGCAACTGACCGGCGCCGGGCCGGCCAAGTTCGATGCACCGGTCGTGCGAGGTAAACCAGCAACTGTCGATAGCACCAATCCCAAAGCCAACGAGTCGATAGGACAATGGATCTGGTCCGAGACAGCTCAGTCACCGAGCGTACCGCCGTCTGGCGAGAGAATTACACTCCGGCAAACATTCGTGCTTAGCAAACTGCCCGAGAAAGCCTTCGGCGTGATCACCTGCGATAACGAATACCGATTGTGGATCAACAACCGATTGATCGCTGAAGACAAAAACTGGGAGAGTCTCGAAAGCTTCGATGCTGTGTCGCCTCTTAAACTCGGTGAAAACCAGATCCTTGTCGAAGCCATCAATGGTGGCAACGGGCCAAACCCTGCTGCCTTGTTTTTTGAAATGAA
>JAJTFC010000028.1 GCA_021298315.1 Planctomycetaceae bacterium | reverse complement strand
CAATCGCTCGACTTGATTGTTGTCGATCGGCAACGCTCCATCATTGACAAACACATTCAATGCTTCCCAATGGTTGCGTATGTAATTGAATGCCCCTCCGAGCTTGCTCGCAGGGAGTACACTCTTGCCCACAGGGCCTTCGAGATACTCGCTTAATCGATCGAGGATTCTTCGCGATTCCTTGGCTCGCAGCTCCCCACGTTCCTGATCGCTCATCTTCATCACGCGACGTTCAATAGCGCAGCGAGCTTGCGTTTCCACTGGTAGAAGGACGTCAGCGAGCAGCCGATCGACTGACAGAACTTGGGTGCCGAGAGGTTGGATCGCTCGCACTGTGTAATAAGCACTGTGCGATGCGCTCGGCCCAAAGTTGTGCAGCTTTCGAAGAAAATACGCGGGACATAAGCAGGGGATCCTTGGAGAGAGTTGAGATAGAAACAAGGGCGCACCTTGAATCTACCTGTAAAAGCCCCCTGCGCTTAGGAAAAGTCCACTAGGGTCGTGTACGCTTACATCCAAGTGGCCACCGGGCCGCAGGCCCCGTAACCCGACGTGTCAACGAGGAAGCGCTCGAGTGATCGTCATGCGAAGCCAACGGCCGTGTACTGTCGCTGGGCCGCAGGCCCCGTAACCCGACGTGTCAACGAGGAAGCGCTCGAGTGATCGTCATGCGAAGCCAACGGCCGTGTACTGTCGCTGCCTCCCTCACGGGCTTGGGTTACGAGGGTGGTTAGTCCGTGATACGGTCTTTGCGTTCGATGCATTTAACTAATCGCGATCTTTATCGCTGTCGCGGTCTTTGTTGACTTTCTTTGATCCACGGTTGCCTCCCCGCTGTCGCCGCTGCTTAAAGCCACCCCCAGACTTGGACTTCTCTGAGTGCTTCTGGTCATCTTCCGGGCTCTCGACGCTTTGGCCAATGCGATTTCTGTTTCGTTGGATCTTGTCCCTGATGGCTGCAGCACGTTCGAACTCCATCTCCTCGGCAGCGGCCATCATCTCTTGTTCGAGCTCCTTGAGGTACTCTTGCGTGACGATCTTCGGCGGTGCGCTTTGGATCATCATATCGCGAGCTTTCTTGCGAAATTTCGCGTGCTCCTGAATGCTTGCCGTAACCTGCTTGCGGACCGTTGCTGGTGTGATGTTGTTGGCTAAATTATAAGCTTCCTGCTTTTTCCTGCGACGACTGGTCTCTTCGATGGCAATCTGCATGGCCTGGGTAATGCGATCCGCATACAAAATCACTTTGGAATTGACATTCCTAGCCGCGCGACCGATGGTCTGAATCAGCGAAGTTTCGCTTCGCAAAAACCCTTCTTTGTCAGCATCGAGGATTGCAACCAAGGATACCTCGGGCAAATCGAGGCCTTCGCGAAGCAAGTTGACGCCGACGATCACATCGCAATGACCCTCGCGCAAGTCCCTCAGCAATTCCACTCGCTCGAAGGCGTCGAGTTCACTGTGCAACCACCGACACTTGACGTCTTGATCGCAAAAGAAATTCGACAAATCCTCAGCCAATCGCTTGGTCAGCGCCGTTACCAAAACGCGATCGCCCATCGCAACGCGCTCTTTGATCTGGGCGAGTAAATGATTGATCTGCCCTTGGGCTGAAACCACCTCGACGACCGGATCCAAGAGCCCCGTCGGGCGGATGACTTGTTCGACTACCTCCCCTCCGGTCTTTTCCAGTTCATAGTCACCCGGTGTCGCGGAAACAAACACGACCTGGTTGACCTTCTGTTCCCATTCTTCGAATTTCAGTGGTCTATTGTCCATCGCGCAGGGCAAGCGGAAGCCGTGATCGACTAGGGTCTTTTTTCGATTTTGATCGCCAAAATACATCGCCCTAATCTGCGGGATCGTCACGTGCGACTCATCGACGATGACAAAAAAATCCTTCGGAAAAAAATCGTGCAATGTATCGGGGGTGGCTCCCGGCGGTTTACCCGAAAGAGGCCTGGAGTAATTCTCGATTCCCGGACAATGGCCAGCCACCGAGAGCATCTCCAAATCGTACTTGGTCCGAGATTCGAGTCTCTGGGCTTCGAGGATTTTTCCTTCCTTCTGAAATTTCGCTAGCTGCTGCGCCAGTTCCTTGCGGATCACATCGATCGCATTGTAGATCCGTTCATCATCGGTGACGAAATGCTTGGCCGGATAGATCATCACCGCGGTCTCTCGCGAAAGAGCTTCACCCGTTTCTGGCTGAATGAAGGTGATCTTCTCGACTTCATTGCCCCAAAACTCTAGACGGATCGCAAAGTCTTCGTAGGGTGGCCATATCTCGATGGTATCGCCGCGAATCCGAAACTTGCCCCTCTCAAAGTTTATCTCGTTGCGGGAATACTGGGTGTTGACGAGCTTGAGCAATAGCTCTTCTCGAATCAACAGATCTCCGACATGGATCGGAACGACCATCTTGCTGTACATCTCGGGGGATCCCAATCCGAAAATACAAGAAACGCTTGCCACGATGATGCAATCGCGACGCGTGATCAAGGCACTTGTGGCGGCCAATCGCAAGCGTTCGATTTCCTCGTTGATCGAGGAATCCTTTTCGATGTACAAATCCTTCTGAGGGATATAAGCCTCCGGTTGGTAGTAATCGTAGTAGCTGATGAAATAGTGAACGGCATTGCGTGGAAAAAACTCGCGGAACTCTGAGTACAACTGAGCCGCCAAGGTCTTGTTGTGACTTAGGATCAACGTCGGACGTTGCACCTGTTCGATGACATTGGCCATGGTGAAGGTTTTGCCGGAACCGGTTACCCCCATGAGAACCTGATGCGGAACGCCTCGACGCAGTCCCTGCGTTAGAGCCCTGATCGCTTGAGGCTGATCCCCAGCAGGTGTGTATTGGCTATCGATCTCGAAAGGGATGTTGATCATTCGCTCAAGACGTTCGTTGGGGACTTGTTGTCAGAATTCGACAACTTGAGATAACGTGCAAGAATTCTGAGCCTTTGCTCTTTGATTCCGGGAACCTCGGACAGTTGATCAAGGCATTGGAAACCGCCCAATTGATCTCGCCGCTGGAGGATCGCACTGGCAAGTTTGGGGCCCAAGCCGGGTATCAGTTGAAGCTCCTGTAGGGTCGCTTGATTTAAATCGACGGTCCAGTTTTCGACGAGTTGTCGGTCGGACGATTGGCTCGCTGTGGGTGCCGAGCGTTGATAGATGATCCAAACAGAGACCGTCACGAGCGACAGGACGGTTAACAGAGCTAGCGCACCGGCATTGCGACCGAGCGACTGCTGAACACTTTGTTCCCAGCCGACATCCACTGACATCTGACCATCCTTGGATTTGCTCAATGCGTCGGTCCCTTGCGGATTTTAAAGCGTTTTGAGTTGCGAAAGGACTTCATGCACGATTCGATTGATCACCTCGTCACTGGCCCCCGGAGCAATTTCGCGGTTGGGTGATGGTCGAGATTGAACAAAGTCGAAGCCGGCGAGCATCTCCTGCAACTTTCTCTGCGTCGCCTCAGCGGCACTGGATTGTTGAGGCGAAAGGGGTTGACGCGATTGCCCTAAATCCCAGCCTCGGATTCTGGCCCCTCTTCGGAAACCTTCCGGGAACTCCAAGGTTGCGATCATCGCATCAAACAGAGGCAAGAGTCGGTATTGCAACTGCATGGCGCGTTCCCACTGACCGGCTTTGCAAGCTTCATAGATGGCTCGAGTCAATTCGGGCACGACACCGCTGGTGGCATTTGTTCCACCGTCGCATCCGACCATGAGCATTGGGACCAATGAAGCATCCCAACCGGTAAGGAAGAAGAAATCTTTTCGGATCGGTCGTACCTCGGAAATCATCCGCATCATGTGGGGAATGTCGCCCGAGCTGTCCTTGATGCCGACAACTCTTGGGCATTCCTGTGCGAGTCTTTTGACGGTGGCCACATCGATAGGAGACGCGAAGGCTGGTATGTTGTATAGGGTCACGTCGATCGAGACTTGGTCGGCGATCTCTTTGAAGTAAGCAAAGACGCCATCTGGAGCTAGGCGGTAGTAAAAGGGAGCGACGATCGCTACTGCACGACAACCGAGGCTACCGTATAGGTCACAGGCTCGAATCGTTTCAGCGACGTTTGCCTCTGCAGCACCGGCAAGAATTGGAACGCGACCGCGTGTCTGGTCGACGACCACTTCGATCACACGGCGTCGTTCCTCGGGGGTAAAGCGAACGAATTCACCAGTGCTCCCGTTGGGATAGAGTCCGTGAACGCCTCGCTCGATCAACCAATCGACGTAAGCCCTGAGCTTATCTTCGTCGAGTCGACCGCGAGCATCCAAGGGGGTGATGTTTGGGGTGAAAATACCGGAAAGTGGCTGGTTCATACTTGTTAAGATATCACAATTACGTTGGGTTTTCCATAACTAGGCGAGTGGAGTCTAGGTCTCGATTTACCAAGATGAATTGGATTGCTAGCGATGCAGAGGATCGGTTTGCATAAAAAGTTTTCCTCAGAAGGTAAAACGGTTACAATCGATCCAAGTGGAAACCGAAGGCGACATCGAAGGTGAATTGAAAGATCAAACAGGATGCAGATCGCATTAGTTCTTGGGCAAACTGCAGGAGCAAAGCAGATAGGGATCGATTTTTTCGACCTTATGGTTCGTGGAGGGGTTTTTATGATCCCCATCGGGCTGACAAGTTTGGTTGTAGCCACATTTCTCTTCGACCGTTGGATCGGGCTGCGGCGAGGAAGACTTATGCCAGCACGGATAGCCAACCTGTTGCGTGGGGCATGCAAACTAGGGGTCCTTGATCCGGTTGAGACGCTCAAGCTTTGCCCGGGGGAATCCGCATTGGAGCGAGTCGTTCGGGCTGCAGTAACGCGAGCCAACAGGCACAGGAGTGAGATTCAAGGGGCGCTGAGCGACACGCTTCAGCGTGAAGTCGATCGGGCTTATGCGAACGTTCGATGGTTGAATCTAGGAGCGGGTATTGCGCCGCTATTGGGGCTTTTGGGAACCGTTTGGGGTTTGATCCGAGCGTTTCACGACACCACGAAATTGACGGCTGGCCAAAATCGAGCGGATTTTCTGGCCGTGGGTATCTACGAGGCGTTGGTCACAACCCTTGCGGGTCTAATGGTTGCGATTCCTGCAGCTGTCGCTTCGCACTATTTCGAAGGTCGGATCAATCGCATTTTTGGAGACATCGAAGAGCTCTCGCGGGATGTAGCTGACCGACTCGAAGATCATTCCCAGACGATTCCGCCACCGATTTCGACTAAGGGCCGAGTTTCTTGATATGGTTCAGCTTACATACTTTAGGCTGATCAAGAGATCTAATGGCTGATGCTATTTGCATTCGATTGCGAGCACGTAGTTGTCGGCCCCAAAACAAACCGCCATAGCCACTAGAATCATTGAAGAACTAAAGTCTGCATCTGCTCACTACACAAACAGCCAAAAGATCCCTTTGTTTGCCAATCGAAGGCTTTAGATCGAGTTAACGATCCGCCAGTAAGACCAAATACAGATTCCTATACAAATGGCAAGTAATGCCAGGGTATAGAAAAGATTGCACAAAGTCCAAAAGACTTTTTCCCTGGTACTAAAGGCGGAGCTGAGCCAAAGCAGCGGCAACCCTAAAGCACCAGTAACGAAGAAAAGAACAATCAAGATAACTCTGCGGCTAGATATCAGGCGTTCCCACTCTGTGCGAGGATCGCTTGCTCCCTGCAGTTTCTTCGCCGCAGTTGAATCCGACGATTTGGATTCAGGGGTATCGGCCTTCGGCAATTTCCTGCTCCCATTGCTTCATCAAAGGCCAATCGATGGCACAGGTTCCAAAGTCGGAAAGATGCAAGTACCCTTTAAGTCGATCGATCACCCGATTGATCATCTCGGGATCCTTGCGGAAATAAGGGCCATGGCTCGGTAGCAACCACTCGACGGAGGAATCTCGAATCCTTTCAAGAGAGCGAATAAATGATGGGATGTCGCTCCCGTGGTGGGCATCGATTGCACCTACTCCTCCGTCTCGATAAATGTTGTCTCCACTAAAAAGCAATTCACCGAATTGGAATGCAAGTTGGCTATCGGCATGACCGGGGGTTGACCAAACCATCAAATCCATTCCTCCCACTCGAATCCTATCGCCATCGTTGATCCGATGCTCGACGGATACTTTGGGCATCGGCTCACTGATCCCTTGAGCATGGATTTCTGCGAAGGTCTGCAACCGATCGCCGCTCTCTAGAAGATCTGCAGCTTTTGGATGTGCTGTGACAGTCGTTTTCAATATCTGCTTGGCCTTGGCCAACCCTTGACAATGATCAACATCGGCGTGGGTTGCAAGCAACGTTTTGCACTTCGAAAGCGGGAAATCCAAGTCTCGGATCAAGTCGATAATCTCATCGACATTGTCTTCATAGCCGATATCGATCAGCAACCACTGGTCTTGATCGAAGACCAAATACAGGTTGCAACCGATCAAGTGACCGGCTTGGACATTTAACTCGATGACATTTGGAAAAATCGGTTTGCGTGTGATCATTGTTTGGGTTTGAAGAACCGTCGAAGTAAATTCCAAGGGTATTAGGGTACCAGACCCCTAGAGGAGTCTCAAGAATACTAGCCATCGTCAGTGCGTTGGACGCTGGCGAATCACCTCGAAAAGCAAAATAGAGCCCGTTATCGATGCATTCAAGGAATCTATTTTGCCAAACATCGGTATGTTGATAGGATGAATTTCTTGTTTTTTCCAACGATCCTCTAGCCCGTGGGCTTCGCTACCGATGACAATCGCCGTTTTGCTCGGATAACGGATTCCCCAATAGGGTTCCTTACCATCGGTACGCGCAGCAAAGCATCGAACGGATCTCTCGGAAAGCCATGAATAAATCTCAGACCAAGCCCCCGAGGCGATTGGAACGGTAAATATCGCTCCAAGGCTTGAACGAATCGCATTGGGGTTCCAAAGATCGCATGTCGGATCACTCAAAAGGACCGCCGTTGCACCTGCGGCATCTGCCGTCCGCATCGCGGCTCCAAGATTACCCGGCTTTTCGAGACGATCAAGGACCAAAAAAAGTTCGTAGGAACTGGGGCTCACCGTGATATTGGATCGGCTTGGAAGAGTCTTCAAAGAAGTATCTGAAGGGATTGCCACAGCGATAGCTTGCTGATCCTGCTGACCATACTGGATCTTTTGCATGGGGGCTTCAATCAATCCTCTACAGCGTATCCCAAGAGCCTCAGAAAGCTTCATTAGCTTTCCGATTTGATCATCGGGCAGATCTAAGGCTTCCTGCGACAGGAAGATCTCGGTGCACTCAATACCGGAAGCAATTGCGACGGAGATACTCTGAGCCCCATCGATAAGGAATCGGTTCTCGCGACGCCGAGCCTTGGCATCACGCAGGCTTGCAGCGAACTTGACCCTGGGATTCGCTGGACTTGTGATCAGTTCGATGTTCAAGTCGCTCGCCGACTCCAAAGAATTACCCTAGCAGTGGCCACTCGGGGAGTTGAACCCCGACGCCTCGCGGCACAAGATCCTAAGTCTTGCGTGTCTGCCAATTTCACCAAGTGGCCGTCTTCAAAGGTTGATTTTAACCATCGCACAAGAAACTGTCGACGGTTGCTGAGAAAACTACCTCGGAATCGGTTTACGCCATTGGGAGTTGGGATCTTCCTGGGGGGCATCGGTCAGCGAACCGGACGAAGCCGGAGGCAGGGGAATCGGATCTTTCAGTGAAGACTCGACGATCCCGGTCGCTTGGACAATCCCACTTCCGATCCTATCGAGCCTTGCTCCGGCCTGGGATACACCGTCATTGACTGAGTTTGCCGATTTCTCCACCGCAGCCCTAGCGCTCTCAGTGGCCAGCCGCAGATCGTTCTGAGCCGCCGCGACCGCATCGGTCATAGGACTGGTTGAGTACGAAGAAACCGATTTGGGGGATCCGGAGCCAGGTGGTGCGGGCATCGCGGTAGGAATGGTTGGATTTGCGTAAGGGGCAGTGGGCAAATTGCTCGGAGCGTTCGGAGGAGGAACGCGTGAGGGTTGATTCCACGGCATGGTCATCATGGAATTGGTTTGGCAACCGGAAAACCCAAGCATGAGGGCCGAAGCGAACAACAATGGGTGAGAGGATTTGCGTAGCCCTGTCATGGATAGATCCTTTGATTCTGGGGACTTCAGTCGACGATCGCGACGTTTGACAACTTAGTGAGCCCCCCGCACGATTTTGATTTCCAATGGCTCATACTCAATTCGACAGATCCAACGCAAGTCCAATTGTCCTTGCTCAAAGCCCAACCGCCGCAGAGCAAATTCGATCATCCGAGCACAAGAAACGACTCTTGAGTCCTTATCCGCGTAGCAATCGCAAGAAGCTCGCAGGCGAGTCCTTTTTCTCGACTTGACTCGAATCGCAAACCATAAGAATCGCTTGATCGATCCCCAAGCGGTCGAATAAGACAGAGCTTTGACGTAGCCCGAGGACACTCAGGGCCGTAGCCGCCGCATCGGCATCGAGCGTCCTGCCGCATATCGCTGTGGAGCTCTGGTGGTTCATAAGCGGCTTTGCTATTCGAGGATCTATCAGATGGCTATAAGTCACTCCGTCGATGATTGTCGACTGGTTGCGATCCCCGGATGTGGTAAGCGCACAGTTCGCAAGGGACAACTGCATCATCGGTGGGCTATCTTTTCGAAGCCCTGCGATTTGAACGGTCCAACCCGATTTACCCTCGGGTGGATCCCCCAAACAGATATCCCCTCCAATATCGAGCAAATACGATTTGCAACCGGCTTGAGTCATCCTCTCGATCGCAGAGTCGATCATGTATCCGGTCGCGATCCCGGAAACATCGAGTACCAAACCTTTTCGCCGGACTGTCACTTGATATCGATCTTGAGGATCCGTTGCAGATTTGCTTTTCGACAGTTCCACGTACTGCCAACCGCAGGCATCCATCGCATCGCGGAGTTGCGGCTGGCTCGGAACGCTCAGAGTCTTACGAGCCTGTTTCCAAAGCTCAAACACAGCGCCACTGGTGATATCAAATGCGCCGCCTGTTAGCTCGTACCATCGATGCGAGTGCGCAAGGACCCGATAGAGATCCTCGGAAACAACCGTTGAAGTCCCCCACTGCTTATTAAGCTTAGATATTTCACTATCGGAGGAGTAATTGCTCAGGATCGGCATGAGTCGCTCGATTTCCTCGAGGCAAACATCGATCCATCGCTGCGCGGTCGTTTGATCGTCGGCATAGACGACCAATTTAAGAATTGTCCCCATCGTCGGGGTGGAGTACTCGTACCGATCCATTATAAAGTTCGCACGAAACGAGCACGATAAACAGGAAGCCCGTTGAGTCGCGTGCGCCGTTCAAAGTGGGTGCGATAATCCATCGAATGCGATGAACTCGGTTCGGGGACGTAGAACGGACCTGCCAAGGTGGTAAGTTCAACGATACGGGGCACCGCAATCTCGTAGTAGTCCAGCACGTCGGTCCAGAAATGAAGCTCCCCATTTGGCTTGAGGACTCTTTGGATGTGGACGATGGTCTCATCGGACAAGACGCGACGCTTTTTGTGTTTGGCCTTCCACCAAGGATCAGGAAAATAGACATGGACGGCAACGACCGATTCATCGGGAACTTCTGTGGCAATCACCCTCGTCGCGTCGCTTGCAATAAATGCGGCATTGCTAAGTTCGAGCCTCTCGATCTTGGCCTGGGCCTCCCGAGCGTACTTGGTAGCTAACTCCAAGCCGATGAAAAAGTGGTTGCTGTTCGCGCAAGCCGCATTGGTCAAAAACAGCCCCTTACCCGAACCGATCTCCAGTTGGATAGGCAGCCTGGTAGCCATCGCGGTACGAAACCGAGATTCGTCTATCGGGTCGCGAAATGACCTTTGCAGAGGCTCGGTCGATTCTGACTCTTGATCCATCGATTCCATCGATACTATTGTGATTTCAAGGTGGCTGTGTGTGCAATGTACAGGATCTGTGAGAATTTCCCCAGCAGTTTGCCGATTGCTATGTTGCACGGCATGTTTGTTGAGTTATAACCGAGATCCAAATAAAAACGGGATATCCCCAAGGATATGCTGTCCCACCTTTTTCGTCACCCCTTACCGAGTGATTCCTCCCATGAGTTCCCAGCCAAAATCATCCCCTGAGTCCACCACCTCTTCGACAACTTCCGAAAAGTCCGATCCAGGCCGAATGGGTCGTCGATCCTTTGTCGCCGCCAGTGCCGCAGCGGGAGTTGCAAGTAGCTTTTTCACCCGATCCGTGCATGCACAAGGTTCCGACATTATCAAAGTCGGATTGGTGGGTGCCGGAGGTCGGGGAACCGGAGCAGCCAAAGACGCGATGACTGCCGATTCGGGCTGCCGATTGACCGCTGTTGCAGAAGTCACCGATGATCGGCTGCAGGCTGCTAGGAATAACCTCAAGCGAACCCTTGGGGAACAATACGCCGTCCCAGACGATCAAGCTTTCTCGGGCCTCGATGCGATCGACAAGCTTTTACAAACCGACATCAATGTTGTTTTACTAACAACGCCGCCCGGATTTCGCCCCATGCATATGGAGGCGGCCGTCGCCGCCGGAAAACACATCTTCTGTGAAAAGCCTATCGCCGTCGATCCCGTTGGCGTCCGCAGAGTGATGGCAGCAAGCGAAGCAGCCAAGGCCAAGGGACTCTCACTGGTCTCGGGTCTTTGCTGGCGATACGACCTAGGCGTCAAAGCCACCATGGAACAAATCCACAGCGGAAAAATCGGGGAACTGATCTCTGTACAAGAGAACTACTTGGCCGGAACCCTCTGGATTCGCGAGCCAAAGGACTACTGGACGCCGATGCACAACCAAGTCATGAACTGGCTCTATTACCGATGGCTAAGCGGTGATCATATCGTCGAGCAGTTCATCCACTCGCTGGACAAGTCGATGTGGTTACACCACGATGTTCCCCCAGTTTTGGCTTATGGCATGGGCGGTCGCCAAGTTCGCACCGAACTGGAGTACGGCGATATCTACGACCACTTTTACGTAGTCTACGAGTGGGCCGATGGAACGCGAACCTATGCGGCAACTCGGCAAATGCCTAACTGCTTCAACGAAACCGAAGACTTTGTCTATGGCACCAAGGGAACGGCCAAGGTGCTTGCCAACGAGATCACAGGCGAAAACCCCTGGAAATACAAGGGTGAAAAGCCGAGCATGTACTACCTCGAACACGTCGCCTTGATGAAATCAATCCGCGAAGGCAAACCGCTCAACAACGGGGATTACATGTGCAAGAGCACTCTCATGGCAATCATGGGTCGCGAAGCAGCTTACTCCGGTGAGGTCATCCGCTGGGATGACCTTAAGGACAGCAAGATGTCTTTGGTGCCAGACAAGATCGAATGGGGCAATGCACCGGCGGTCGAAGTCCGACAACCTGGCTCGTACAGCTTCAACAAAACCCTGTAAGCGATACCCTCGCAGCTAAGATCACAGGCTTCATAGCTCGATCTTGGTGCCAAGCAATTTCACGAAGGCCTGCATCCATGCTGGATGAGCAGGCCAAGCGGCAGCCGTTACCAGATTTCCACTCACATGGGCGCTACTAAAGCTTTCATTCGGAGGGATGTAGGATCCGCCGCTTGAAGACACCTCGTACTCGACTGCTGGGTAACAACTGCACTCTTTGCCCTTGAGCACCCCGGCTGCCGATAGGATCTGCGGTCCATGACAGATCGCCGCAATCGGCTTGTTGGCCTCTGAAAAGTGCCGGACGATCGAGAGCACCTTAGGATTCAATCGCAGGTACTCTGGAGCCCGTCCACCGGGAAGCACCAATGCATCGTAGTTTTTGGGGTCTACCGCATCAAAATCGGCATTGAGCACAAAGCGATGCCCTGGTTTCTCGCTGTAAGTTTGGTGACCTTCGAAATCGTGGATGGCTGTCATCACATAATCGCCCTGTTTTTTACCGGGGCAAATGCAGTGGCAATCGTGACCGATCATCAGCAGCATTTGATACGGCACCATGATTTCATAGTCCTCAACGAAATCACCGACAATGAAAAGAACTTTTTTCTTGCTCATTTGCTTTCCTTCTTAGTACTTGTTGCCTTGCTGGGAGTTTGCGTGCCATCCAAGAGCGGGAGCGAGCCAAGCCACAATCCTTGGATCACTTGGGTCATATGAGGTATTTCCAAACGATCCCATTCGTCATCGACTTGATGGTAGTCTGGATGGAGCGAGCCTGCTGAAAAGCTGTGAGCAATCACTCCTCGTTCCACAAAAGACCAATTGTCGCTAGATCGGTAGAGCATCGAGCTGAACTTGGGATGCTCAAAGATTTCAATCCCCCATGGCTTGGCCGCTTGACTCATGAGCACACCCAGATCGGATTCACGCCAACCGGTCATCCAGATCTTTCCTCTGGCTCCACCCTCGGGGCGACCGATCATCTCGATGTTGATGTTGGCTACGATCTGATCCAATTGCCATGAGGGTGAGGCGACAAACTGCTTGGATCCAAGTAGCCCTGACTCCTCTCCCCAAAAAGCCATAAATAGCACCGAGCGTTTGGGCCGATCCTTCATCGCACCAATTGCATCCGCAAGCGTTACGACCGCTGTGACTCCTGAAGCGTCGTCATCGGCACCGTTGTAGACCTGATCATCAGTTAATGCGGGGTTCGAGCCGAGATGATCAAGATGGGCACTATAGAGGATCGCTTGTTTTTGCAGCGTTTCGTCGGAGCCTCGAAGCAACCCGATGACGTTACGCATCTTTTTGTCGTCTCGGATCATCCCCGATGCGGTCAACTCGACATCCCCTTCAATTCGAATCTCCGAAGGTATAAGCAAAATCGGTATACCTACTTGATCGCTTCGATCGAGCCTAGCTTTGGCCCTTGCAAGCTCTCCAAGTTTTACCCACTCAGACTCCGGTTCGCACTCAACAAGCAGCGCTTCGACTCCCTGAGCCTGCAACCTTTGAGCAAGACGGTTCAATTGACCAATGGCTCGCGAACCCTTGGCCAGCGTTTGGAATTTGCCCCGAAGAACCCCTCGAAGCCCCTTCAAATCAGCATCCGGAGTAGCAAGCGCATCGAAAGATACATCCATCACCCGGCCCTGAACCTTGCAGGGCTTCTCGTCGGTGCTCAGCAGACCATAGTGTACAATCGGTTTCTTATCACCTTGGAGCAACTCCGCATCGGAGGGAACCCGCGACTGACGAACAACCGTCTCATGATAGAAACTTCCCTCGGGACCACCTCCTTCGAGCCCAGCTCCCCGGAATCGAGCGGCCACATAGGCGGCCGCTATCTCGAACTCCTTGCTATTGGTTTCGCGTCCCGCCAGTTCGTCGCTAGCAAGGAAGGATATCGTCGCTGTGACTTTGCCCGAGGTGATCTGCTCGGCACCCGAAGGTAGCTGCACCGTCGGATTTACTGGGGCTTTGTCGAGCTGTGCAAATACGCAACAACTAGGCATCAAGCTCGCGAACAGAAACCACCCATATGTACGAAAAGAAACAGATCTAAACGAGTGTCTCCCGAATTTCCAATCCATCGATCGCTCCGATAACCCCAAGTTGTTTTCAAATAGTCATTGCCAAAGATCGAACCAGAACCGAAAAAGCAGTCCTGGATCGATCTAAACCCCTCTAATGCTAGCGATTCTACCCTAGCTTAAGGGTTTGTGTGGCCAAAGGGGATGAAATAGGTTCTCGGGCCGGTTTTCGGGCAAGCCAAGAACGGCAAAGAGCCGAAAAAAATTCCGATTACACTGATTTCTGAGAAACTCTGTCGCCAGAAATTCTTCAGTAACCAATAGGTGCCATCATGAAAGAACCTGTCCGTTGTAAATTGGATCGAAGGGCTCTGCTAGGCCGTGGGATAACGAGTCTGGTGCTCCTTGGTTACACGATGCATGCAAGTCAGACCAGAGTCTGGGGGATGGAGCAGGATTCTCAGGACGCCAGCGCTGGGATACCCAAGAACGACGGCAAGGGGGTAGGTTACTTTGCCCCTCGCAAACTCGATATGAAGTTCGGGATGAAGTTCAAATCCAACGATAATTTTTGCTCCGATCTCCTGGCTACGGTCGCTTTTCCGATCGACTGGCCTGAGCAGAAGGTAATTGTCAAGCGATCGGACATTCCACCAAATGCTCAATGGCAATACCGTGATTTACCCGCAAACGCATCTCCAACCGCTCGTCAGTTGGTCATGAGCATTCCCGCCATGCAACCCAACGCTGAGTTGGATCTGATTTTTGAAGTCGAGATCGAGAAGTCCTTTATCACCGCACCGAGCGATACATCGATCTATGTGATTCCGAAAAAGCTTTCCAAGGAACTCAATTGGTTTATGGGAAACAGTCCAATGATCGATGCAGGGGCTTCGGACATCAAGCGGATTGCCAAATCGATCAAGGATTCCAAACCCGAAACAGCTTGGGAGCACGTCGAGAAGATCTACGACTGGGTTCGTGAGAACATCCAATACACCAACGGCCCGATCCGCAACACCCGTGAGGCGATGAAGGACAAGCGTGGGGACTGCGAGGAGATGACCGGGATCTTCATCGCGATATGCCGAGCAAGCAATATTCCTGCCCGATGTGTTTGGATCCCGAACCACTGCTATCCGGAGTTTTACCTCGAGGACGATCAAGGCAAAGGGCACTGGTTCCCGTGCCAAGTTGCCGGGGATCGTCAGTTTGGGCAAATGCAAGAATATCGCCCGATACTTCAAAAAGGTGACCGCTACAAAGTTCCAGAATACACGGCACTACAGCACTACCTATCTGAATTCTTCCGTTGCAAACAACAGCAGTTAGGTAATAGAGATCCGGAAGTTGAACCCATTCAGGATCTTGGGCCTCTCCGCAATGAGATTTCCAGTCTCCAATCAGAAGCGCAAAACCGTAACCAACCCTAATTCGAGAAGAAGCGTGGAAAAACCTCGTTGCGACCGTTGCCAGGGTGCGATCAATGCGCCTCAAGACCTTCACTATACCGTCACGATCGAGATCGAGGCGGAAGGATACATCGAGGAGTCCGAGTTCGAGTCGACTGAGGAAAAACTCGAAAAAATCGAAGGTTTAATCGATTCGGCCGATGAGGTTTGCTCATCGGACTTTGGTGACGAGTGGTATCAACGGCGACAGTATTTTCTGTGCAGAAGCTGCTATTCGCATTACATCATCAATCCACTCGGTAAATCGTCGAAATGATCCGCTTGCGACTGTGCAGCCTGCTGGTGGTCGTTTGCTATGTGATCTTGGCAGCCTGTGGTCGATCGACCTCCGCGTACCAAGACTCGCCGATCCTTCAAGTACGCTTCGATGCGTATCATTCGCACACTTGGATTGAATCGATTCCGCAACCGGGGATCAACCAATACCATCTGCTATCGAGCCCATCTCGGGCTGCTCAAGCACTTGTTGCCATGGGTTGCCAAGTCGATGTGCAACTGAAGCCTTGGGATGAAATTTCGCTACGCAATATTAATCTTGTCGTGCTCAATTTGGTGTCTGCCGATCGGCCAGCGTTCCGGGTAACTGAGATCGAAGCTATAAGCGATTTCGTCCAACGAGGAGGTGGTCTGATCCTAATCACCGATCATACCAATTGCTATTTTCACAATCATGCACTCGAAGCCTTGTGCGACCGACTCGATATCAACCTAACAAGCCAGACGGCTTGCGAGATGCCCCCTCAGACCTTAGCGCAAGGGGCTGGCTGGATCCTGGTAGAATCGTTCCGCAATCATCCGATCTTAAGCAACATCAAAAACATTGGGATCCAAACCGGCGGGACGGTCGATGATCGCTACGGGATAGCTTGGACGAGTCCGGCAAGTTGGGGCGATGAAGCTCATATTCCGATGTATGGCGAGGGAAAGGACATGGGCTTTACGGGGAATTTCTTTCAGGACCCGTCTGAACCCTCAGGGCCTTTGCCGGTCGTGGCCGCCAAGGAATTCGGTGCAGGCCGAATCGTTGTCATCGGCGATCAAAATGCCATGGGCGGCTTGTTCCTGAATTATGCAGATAACCGAAGGCTTTGGTTGCAAAGCGCTCTATGGGCATCAAAAACCACAGTCGATCTGGAACCTAAGATTGAAATGGGACTCCACACGGAACCGGATCGATCCCTCGTTTGGTGTGTTGAACCTCTTGGGGATCACGATTTCTATTGGGGATCTACCGATCGTGACGATTACTACTATGCCTTCGCGCTACTGAACAAACACGCAGATGCTAGAGCATCCGACAGCGACCTAATGGATGCAACTTGGATGATCATCCCAAACGGTGAACTTCTAGAAAAACCACAATGGGAAACCAAAGCCCGATCATTCCTCGAGCGACCCAACAAGCATGTTGCGATTATGCTCAGCGACGGGCATATCCCCGACGATGATCAAATCAAGGTGTTACTCGATTCAAAAGAGTTTTCCGTGTCGGACTCTGACGGTTTTCGAATCTATGCGCTATCGAATCAAAGCACTCTGCAGCTATGGAAACAGTCCAAGCGATGGACGAACCGAGAGTTGCTAGGCCCTGAGAAGACTCGCAACGATGCTGACTATCGTCGTGAAGAAGCCTTACTAAGTCCGATGTGGAAACTAGGTCTCAAGCGGGTAAGGTCATTCGAGGAGTCGATCGATTGGCCCGAAGATGACAAGAAATAAGCTTGTGCTATTTGCGACGTTGGCACTTCGGGCAATAGAACGTACTGCGCTGTGCTTGAACAATTCTTTGGACCGTTCCTGAGTTGCAAGTGCGACACGTTTGGCCATCCCTTGCGTAAACTAAGTGAAAGTGTTGAAAACCACCTTCGCCATTGATCGCATTGCGATAGGTTCCATCGCTTAGCGTCGACCCTTCATTTTCGATCGCCTCTAGCAAAACGCTTTGCATAAGTTGGTGGATGGATTGCCATTTGGACTTGCTGATCCTTGAGCAAAGCGTCCTTGGATCGATCCCTACGCGATGAAGTATCTCGGAGGCGTAGAGATTGCCTACTCCAGCGACTAAACGCTGATCTAGCAAAGCTGGTTTGACCGGTCGGCTAAGTTTGGCGAACCGACGGTGAAAGTCCTCCGGTGTGACTTCAAGCGCATCGGGGCCCAATACCTCTGGCCCAAGATGGATCGCGCATTGCTGGGCTGACCAGATATGGGCCGTGCCCAAACCTCGACGATCCCAGTAGATGATCCGGTCGCAGGCGGAGTTTTCCAAGTGGATGATTAGCCTGACGTGCTCGATTGATGGCGGGTCGGCAATGAGGGTTAAACCAGCCATTTTTGGTTGCATTACGATTCGATCCTCATTGCTGAGTCGAACTAAGACTCGCTTTGCGATTCGATCGATACCCACAACGCTCTTGCCACAGATTCGAGGCTCCCACTGGTCAGCTTTGGGACTCATCGCAATTGGACGGTAGCGATTCTCGGGAAACTCGACCCTCCAGATCCGCCCCCCGATCGCCGGAAACAAGCCTCGCCGCATCGTTTCAACTTCGGGCAATTCAGGCATAAGAGCCTTTCGGGGTTCGCTTTACTCAGTAGCCTTGGAAGCGTCTTTCGGGCTGTACACCGAAACGGGATCGATCAAGCGAACTTTATCGCTAACGAAACCTTGCGTCGTGGCTTTTCTAAAAAAGCAACTGGCGTAACCCTCGTGGCAAGCAGCACCGACTTGATCGACCAGCAGGAGAATGCAATCAGCATCGCAATCGATGCGGACTTCGACAACTCTTTGGCGATGGCCACTCTCTTCGCCTTTGCGCCAAAGTCGCTTGCGAGACCGACTGTAGTAGGTTGCAAACCCCGATGAAAGCGTTTCCTCGAAAGCTTGTTGATTCATCCAAGCCATCATGAGGACACTGCCGGAGTTAGCATCTTGGGCGATCGTTGGCAAAAGCCCGTCGGTCCCTCGTGAGAAATCCGGGCTTTGAATCAAATCAGATGGATCGGTCATGAATTCAAAGTTCAAGGAGAGATCACTGGTAAGGTCGACGCAATATCTCGTGCGCTAAAATAGCCATGCGAAGCGTTTTGGGATCCCGTAGTTGTCGGATCATTTCCGAGGAACCGACGATATCATTCGGCCGCTGCAGGATCGTAGGACGCTCTTCAGATTGGTTTACCGACTTGGCCGTCGTTCCAGGCTTTTTGTTTTGCGTTCTGTTTTTAAGCTCCCCGAGACTAGAAGCGATACCTATGGTCGAACGAACATAATCATCGATCCCTTCGTCGGCTTGATCGATCTGAGTCGTGACATGCCGTCCTGAAATCGATGGCTCGAGTGAACGCTCTGCAACTGGCGTGTTATCTTCAAACACAGCCGGCCTTGATTGAGACAGATCCCTAGAGGGCGCAGAGGGAGGTTTGGGAGCACCGGGAGGTCTTGGAGCAGTGGGTTTTTTAGGCTGCTTTTGCTCTTGCCGCTGCATGCGTCGCTGTGCCGCTTGCTTGAGAAACTCATCGAGTTCATCGGCCATGGTGTTTCGATCCGATTGAGGAACCTAGTGATAAAATCAGTTCGCAGGTCGCGCTTGACCGGTGCTCGATGGCCCTGTGGTGCTTGTACCAGCGATGCTTTGACGCATTTCGGTGTCTGCAGTGATGTTCTTGAGCTTGTAGTAATCCATCACGTTAATTTGGCCTCCCTTGAGTGCATCGGCGATAGCCACCGGGACGCTGGCCTCCGAGGCGACGACCGCCGCGCGGCTTTCCTCGATCTTGGCAAACATCTCTTGTTCCATCGCAACGGCCTCAGCACGACGACTCTCAGCCCGAGCCCGAGCGACCCGAGTGTCGGCTTCCGCACGATCCGCTTGGAGTCTAGCTCCGATATTTTCGCCGACATCGATATCGGCAATATCGATCGACACGATTTCAAACGCCGTCTGATCATCGAGTCGACTTGCAAGCACCGCTTTGGAGATCACATCGGGATTTTCCAGCACCACTTTGTGGCTTTCCGCAGACCCGATCGCAGATACGATGCCTTGTCCAACGCGTGCGATGATCGTCTCTTCGGTAGCACCACCGATAAGCTGAGCTAGATTGGCCCGTACCGTCACGCGTGCTTTGACTTTGAGCTGAATCCCATCCTTAGCGATTGCGTCGAGGAATGGATTAGCGCTATTTCGGGGAGGGCAATCGATCACTTTAGGGTAGACGCTCGTTTGAACTGCGTCGAGCACATCACGACCTGCAAGATCGATCGCAGCAGCCTTCTGGAACGACAAGTTGATTTGGCGGCTCTTGCGGGCCGCAATCAACGCTCGGATCACCTGGGGAACATTACCTCGCGACAGATAGTGCGCTTCGAGAGCCTTGGTCGTCAGATCGGGATCGTCGATCCCCGCTGCCACAGCCATGATCTTGCTGCGTACGATCGTTCGAGCATCAACGCGCCGGAACATCATCCCGATGAGATCACTTAGGCGAACGTTCGCACCGGTCATGATCGACTGAATCCACAGCCAAAAGTACCTTGAAAGGACCGCCAAGAAAACCAAGGCGATGATCGCGCCGACAACGAACAAGGTTCCAAAAAGGGCTAGAAGTGCTGGAGGCATGGTGCTAAGTGTTCGAAACAGGCATGAAAAACGGTGGAGGATTCCGATAAGGTCGACACCAGCGTGATTTTAATCCAAGCTAGATCAATTAGGCCCCTGGAACCCCAGCAAACTGAAAAAATAAGCTGCCTGGACAGATTTCCAAGATTCTCTTGACCGAAAAAGGGGGGGCTTTCGATCCGCAAAGCGGTCGTCGATCACCGAACCACCCTCTAGAGCTTGCGAGCTAGTTTTGCGATCGCTTCGGGCAAGGCTTCGCGCTCGAGTTCAAACACGCGGCGCTGGAGCGATTCTGACGTGTCGCCATCGAGAACTTCACAAGTTCGTTGCAATAGGATCGGTCCGTGATCGTATTGGTTATCGACAAAATGTACCGTACAACCGGACACCTTCACACCAAAATCCAATGCGGCTTGATGGACATGTAGACCAAACATCCCTTGACCACAAAATGCTGGGATCAGAGACGGATGGATGTTGATGACCCGGTTCTCAAAGTCCCTGGGGATGAGCAAATGCTCGAGATATCCGCCCATGACAACCAGCTTAGCCCCCGAATCACGAATCGCTTCAAACATCGCATTCGAGTGCGCTTGGCCATCTAAAAAATCCTTCTTGCGTATCACCCGCGTGGGAATCGAGGACTCTTGGGCATACTCAAGCCCCTTTGCTTTTGAATTCGAAGATACCACTAGTTTGAATTCGACAGGCAGGGTGTTTCGGGATTTGCGATCGATAAGGTTCTTGAGCGTAGTTCCACCACCGGAAATCAATACCGCGATCGGTAAAAGGTCGCTGCTCATTGGGTGTCGACTCCAATCTCCGGGAAACTCACTTGGAAAACCGACTCTTACCATTCCCCTCGGACGCTTGGCCGATGGGCCAGCATTCATACCCAAGTTGCTTAACCATATTCTGGATGCTGGTTGCAAAGTAAGGTCGTACAATCAGCACGAAGCCAACTCCCATATTGAAGACGTGTTCCATCTCCGAATCAGCGATGGAGCCCAGCTTTTGGATCCATTGGAAGACAGGTAGGATTGGCCAAGAACCACGCTCGAAGACCAAATCGATGTTATTTGGAAGGATCCTTTCGGTGTTTTCAAGCAGTCCACCTCCGGTGATGTGCGCCAGCCCATGCACGACGTTCTTGACCTTGTAGTGGCTAAGCACACTTCGCGTTAGACGACTATAAAGGAGCGTCGGTTCAAGTAAAGCATCTGCAACGGTCGATTGAAGATCAGGGACATAACTGTCGAGCTTGTACTTGCCAACGTCGAAGATCGCTTTGCGTGCAAGGCTATACCCATTGCTGTGGATTCCCGAAGAATTCACGCCTAGGATCACATCGCCAGGTTGGATCGATTTTCCAGAAATAATGTTTTGCTTGTCAACGACCCCGACGCAAAAGCCCGCCAGTTCGTAATCACCTAGTTTGTAATGGTCGGGCATGATCGCTGTTTCACCGCCGATCAAGCTACATTCGGCATCGATGCAACCATCCGAGATTCCTTGGACGAGTTGTTCGAGGAGCGTCGGATCATCTTTGGCCATCGCCACGTAGTCTAGGAAAAACAGCGGTTCGGCACCTGTGCAAAGCACATCATTGACACACATGGCCACCAAATCGATCCCAATCGTCGAGTGTTTTTTGGCGGCGATGGCAACCTTGAGCTTCGTTCCGACTCCATCGGTGCCAGAGACTAAAATTGGCTGCTTATAGTTTCGAGCGAAAAGTTTCTGTGAAAAATCAAGCGAAAACAGACCGGCGAATCCGCCGTCGTTCCTGAGCACCCGGGGAGTGAACGTTCGATGCATGAGCTTGGGTAAGCGTTGCATCGATTCTTCGTAAACTTCGAGGTCAACTCCGCTGTCTTTGTATGTGATTGCCATGCGTATGCGAAAGGTTTTTTAAATTCAGCGTCAAAAAAAGGCGGTTATTTCGGGCTCAGAAGCCCGTTAGCGGTGTACAGTCGACCGGGGAATTATCCACAAAAGTGTCGGATTCTACGAGGGGAGAATGGCACTCCGCAGCCGAAAAACTACCCCGAAAGGATCTGCTCGTACAGCCTACGGATTTGCTTGGTCATCGATTGATGCCCGAATCTCTCTTGGCACAGCAATCGACCTTGGAGACCTAGACGGGTCCGCAAATCAGCATCGTTGGCCAACTTCAAAATGGCATCTCCCAGTGGCTGGATCGATTTTGGAGGCAACAAAATACCAGTCTGATCCTCGATGACAACTTCTTTTGCTCCGTCGATGTCGTAACTGATTACCGGCTTTCCAGCAAGCATCGCTTGGGGCAAGGCTCTGGCAAGACCTTCTCGCAGCGAAACATGCATGAGCATATCCATCGCACCGATTAGATCAGGGATTTCATGTGGCGGAACCAAGCCGGTGAAGATAAAGTGGTTTTGCAATCCCATCGATGCGATTTCTTTTTCAAGAGACTCTCGAAGGATACCATCCCCAACGAGCAGAAATCGAATGCGTGGATCGGCTTGAACAACTCTCTGGGCGCATGCCAGCAGGTATTGATGCCCCTTGAGATGAAACAGCCTTGCAATTTTACCGACAACGATGTCCTCTGGCTGGATTCCCAAATCTTTTCGGAGCTGCAGTCGGTTTTGGTCTGCATTCAGGAATGGCTCAATGTCCATCCCACTGTAGATGGTGACAAATTTGGATCGCTCGGCAATCTTGGCCTCCACGAGCAGATCGGTCATCGCATCGGCGACAGATATCAACCGATGGCAGCGTCGAGCAGCCCATCTCTCGCATATCTGATAGAACTTCCGAACTGGCCAAGCCTGATAGGGATGAAATGGGGCTCCATGCACGGTGTGAACGACGCAAGGGATTTTCAATTTCCAAGCGACACTCCGGCCTAGGATTCCGGCTTTTGCACTGTGGGTATGTACGACATCGGGCCGCAATTGAGTCAAATGTTTTTGGAGTATCCCTGCGGCTCGGAAATCCGTCCATGGCCGGATAGATCGGATCAATTCGGGAACAAGGATTGTTTTCAGATCAGGGTCCTGATATTTATCCAAAAGAGAGCCTTCGGCCCCGAGGCTAGGCCCTGTGATAAGCGTCACGTCGTCGCCATAATCCCGCACTAGATCCAAACAGTTAAAGCGTGTGTTCTCTTGAGCACCACCGACGATCATCCTGGTAATGATGTGGACGATCCGCATGTCACACGAATCTCAAGAGTCCGTAACGCTTCTTGCCGGCTCGCAAGATCAAGTATTTTCCTGCTAAATCCGATTCGGTAAGAATTCGGTCGAAGGCTGTTACCTTTTGATTATTCAGGTAAGCAGCACCTTCTGTCACCGTACGGCGAGCTTCGCTTTTGCTGTTGGCCAACCCTGCGGTACAAAGGGCATCGATGATTCCAAGTCCGTCTGCCAGTCGACTGCGTGGCATTTCCTGACTGGGAACATCCTCGAAAATCGTATTGAGTTGGTCTTGGGTCAGTTGCGTAATGTCGGCTCCAAACAAGAGTTTGGTTGCATGCTGAACCGCATCGAGTTTGCTCTGACCGTGAACCAACCTTGTGAGCGACTCGGCTAATCGAGTCTGTGCCGCACGTTCTTGAGGTTTGTCTTTGATCTGAACTTCCAAATCTCGATACTCCTCCTCAGAAACATCCGACAGAAAACGGAGTGTCATTAAGACATCCGCATCGGCGACGTTGATGAAGTACTGGTAGAACTCGAAAGGGCTCGTTCGCTCGCCAGCGAGCCAAACCGCACCCTTTTCGGTCTTACCCATTTTCTTACCATCGCTAGTGGTCAAAAGTGGGCAAGTAAGACCATGGAGGCTTCGGCTGAGCATCCGTCGCCCAAGATCGATTCCGGCAGTGATATTCCCCCATTGATCGCTTCCTCCAATCTGAAGCAAGCAGTCGTGGTGTTTTGCAAGATAGACAAAGTCGTAGGCTTGCAAGAGCATGTAGCTAAACTCCGTGTAGCTCAGTCCGCTGTCAGTTCGCTCCAAGCGACTTTTCACAGAATCCTTGGTAAGCATCACATTGATCGGAAAATTCTTGCCAACGTCCCTCAGAAAATCCAGGAACGAGAAACCGTGCATCCAATCAAAGTTGTTGACAAGTATGGCGGCACTGGGGCCTGTGAAATCTAAGAAATGCCCGAGTTGCCTTCGGATCCCGTCAACGTTCGCTTGTAGCGTCTCTTTCGAAAGCAGTTGTCTTTCGTCCGTCTTTCCGCTCGGATCCCCGATCATGCCGGTTGCTCCTCCCACGAGAGCCACCGGTCGGTGTCCAGCTTGCTGAAACCGACGCAGCATCATCAAGGGCAGCAGCGACCCGACGTGCAAGGAATCCGCAGTAGGATCGAACCCTGCATAGACAACCGTTGGTTTCTCAAGCTGTTGAGCTAGCTCCTTCGGTTCGGTGGATTGATGAATTAGGCCTCGCCACTGGAGTTCTTGGAGGATCGGCTGCATAGCTTAGAACTGGATCTTGTATTTCTCGGTCATGGTACGGCGCATGTCTGCGATGGACTGTTCTAACCGAGCTATCAATTCCTTAAAAGACGTGTTTCCTTGGGCTTGGCCCAACTGATAGTATTTCATCGGGGAGTTTGGGTCGACAAAGCCGCCCCCGTATCCGCCGTAATTGCCGTAACCATACCCCATTCCAGCCATTGTGCCCCCTGCGGTGGCCGTTGAATAGCCAGCGGTGCCCGCATCGGAGGCTACTGCCGCTGCACCCTGGGCGATATTGACCAGTTGCATCGACATCGAATTGCTTCGCAAGGACTTGGCGACCTCCGCCCCATACATGACCATCTGGGGATCGACATCTAGAGTCGGTATTCCATCGATTCGGTTGGCCATGTTGCTGTTCCACTGGGCTCTCTCGCCGGTGTTGTTAGCCGAGTAATCTCGGACTCGATGAATGATGCTGACGACCTTCTTGAAGTACTCTCTGGTATTGTCCGCGATAACACTCGGACTGGTTCCGTTTGGAGTCGAAGTTGCAGCTTCAATCGGCTTGTCCGCTTTCGCTACACCTGAACTAGCCCGATGAAGGGTGAACATGCCAAGCAAATCATCAAGAGCCTCGGCAGCGATCGGACCGGTAAACTGAAGCGTCTTGCCCTCGTTGATGCTCGCAACATTCCACTGCTCGTACTGATCAAGTTGGATTCCACGCGCCGAAAGGACTTCGCCAAAAAACGCTTTGGCTACCGCCGAAAGTTCCGAGGGAACGCTCATGAAGTCGATCAGAACAGTCGCTTGTAGCGAATCACCCGCAACGGAGATGGTGAACCCTTGCATCGAAGCGATCGATTTAGCGATCGCTTCAAGATTTTTTCCTTGTAAAGATTTGGCGAGTTTGATTCGGTCTGAGATGATTCCAACCGATAGGACATCTTCAAGATCCACTGCGATGCTTACGGCGTTGCGATCATTGAGTTTTACGGCAGCTTGTTGCAAGTAGCTACTGATGACATTGCTTCGATCTTTCTTGAGCCATTGGCCAGCAAACTTGCGATCTGCTGGGCGAACGATCGAGACGATGTTGTCCGATAGGGGAACCAGATACATCTCGTTAGGCGTCCAGACAATGGAGCGACCTTGCAAAGAATCAACGTATCCACCTTCTCGTTGGGCCAACGCCTCAGGGGTTGCCATCTTTTCAACAGCAGCGTACCCAATCTCCCAATCGGGTTGCAAAGCCTTCAAATCGAGTTCCGAAGCGATTCGAACTCGTAGAACGTTGCCCGGTAGATCCTCGTGGAGAGGTGTTCCAAGGGTCAGTTTACGCAGTGCAACCAAATCCGCTTGTACGATTGCATTCGCGGTTTTTGGACATGACCTCAGAACGTCGACCATCGATGGCTCTGCACCGTGTGCCAAGTTTGCGATCAACGCCCAAGCTAAACCCATACAACCAACAAAACTTGACATCTTCATCGCACACCTTCGATTTCTGTTTTCATCAGTTGGAGCAGGCACGAGAAAACGCGCCTTGTCGCCTATATTGTGACTTGTTCGAGTTGGTTTTGCCAGCGACCCTAGCGATTCGTTCCCACGATTTCACACGTAAAGAGCTTTAGAAGCTAGAATGTGCACGAAACGAACCACCTTCTGATTCCATAAGTTAAGAAATGCAAGCGATCCTCAAACGCATCCAACACTTGTTTCACTTGGCATTTGGCCCAACGACCCTCGAAGACCGAGCCAAAGATATTCAGAAACAAGCCAATGCGGTGGCTAAACACCGCGACCTCGATCAATTGCGGCATGAGGTCGGAGACCTGCTTGCAAGCACTTTACAGCTTTGCAACGAGTGTGGTTGGGAGCCCACCGAACTGGTTTCCGAAACACTCGACCGAATCGAGAAGCGTGTTGAGGTTTACAAGAAGCTTAATAGAAAACAGCGAGTGGGTTTGCTGAGAGCCGATTTCGATCCCATTCACAACCATCACCTTGCAATGATCGAATCGGCATTGAAATTCGATTGCGTCGATGAAGTTTGGTTGATGCCAAGCTTTCATCCCACGAGCTCTATCGGCGGAGCGAGCAATAAGGATCGAGTTGCCATGTGCCGTTTGGCAGTCGAAAAGCTAGCGCATGTGCATGTCTTTACTTACGAACAAGAGAACGAATACAGCGGCGACGGATACCATCTGATTAAACGTCTCCTCGGGGAAATATCCTTTCGCGACCGAATTGAATTCTGCTTGATCCTCGAGCGTTCCGTCGCCGATGAAATGCATCGATCGACGACCACAGAGCGGATCGAGGATGCGATTCCGATTTTGATCATCGATTCCAAGCCACCGCTACCGGCTAGCGACAACGCTTGGTTTCGCAATCGGCCTCACCGTTGGACACAAGTCGAATCGAGCCTCGAATACACTGCGACTCAAACCACTATTCGCGGGTTGCTCGAAAAAGGAGATCCAACAGTCTGGAAGTATCTTCCTATCGAGATCGCTGACTATATCCGCAAAGAGTCTGTGTATCAAAAACCGACCGATTCGATTTCGATGCAAATCCCAAAAAAGAGGATTGCCGTTTTCTCTGACTCCTTCTCGCCTCCTACCCTGCACCAAAAAATGCAGGTACAAAAACTGCTCGATAACGGCTTTGACAAAGTCATCATCCACCCGCGAGGTGTCAGGGCCGATCGCGGAGAGCACGAAGTTGCCTTGCCTCGACACCGGGCCGCCTTGGTCTCGTTAGCCTTCAAAGATATTCCCAATGTTGAAGTCAACTACGAGGATATAAGCAACGGAACCAACTTGCCGCTGATCGATCTGACGTATAAATACCAGTCTCAAGGAGAAGTCTGGTTAGTAGTGCCGCAATCCGATGCGACCAAAGGCTCCTCAGGAAAACCTGCCGCAATCGAACTCTACGAACAAGGACACCGGCTATGGCAAGAAGCTCGTTTTGCCGTCTTAGCCGATAGCCCGATAGCTCACTCGCAAGAATTACCGACAAAGCATTTGCTCATCGAAACTCCCAAGGCACCTTCACCGGCTGACCTGCGCGGCGAGATTTTTCACGGAAAGAAAATTGACACGCACCTGGACCGTGATATCGCCGACTACATCCATCGGCATCGGCTCTTCGTGCCAGGAACCCCCGGACGCGACGCCTTTTTCAAAGTCCTTCGACCTGAGCTGTTTATCATCCACGACGAACGCAACCCGAGGGCAGTTGAAATCGCTCAGTCGTACCAGAAGTACCAATCCAGCAATCCAAACCTCATTCTCGTTATCGGTGGGGATGGAACGATGCTCAAAGCGATCCGCGAGCACTGGAGACGACGGCTACCGTTCGTTGGTTTGAATGCCGGCCACCTAGGTTTCCTGATGAATGCATCGCTTCCGGCAAACCTCGAAGGGATCGACCTGATCTCACAGTCGCTTCCCCTGCTTCGAGTCGATGTGCGTTACCCCGATGACAAGACAGCCATGCACCTTGCCTACGGGGATACTTGGATCGAAAGAGCCGAAGGCCAAGCTGCCTGGCTACAAGTTCGAGTCAATGGAGAAGTGCAATTAGAAAAGGTCGTCGGCGACGGCATGCTCGTTGCCACCGCCGCCGGTTCGTCGGCTTACGCCCGCGCCATGGGTGCAGTCCCGGTCCCTCTCGATTCGCCTTCGCTGATCTTGGCCGGCTCGAACATCTTCCAGCCGCGATTTTGGAAGCCGATGAATTTACCTGGAACCAGCCAAATCACTCTGACGAGTCTCGATAAAAGAGGCAAGCGACCGCTGCGAGCGTTTGTCGACGGCCAGACTCTTGGGATCGTCCAAGAGCTATCGGCAAAGCAAAGCCTCACGGCGGCAGTTGAACTAGCCTTCACCAAAGAATACGATCCCTCGACGAAATTGCTAAAATCGCTCTTCCCAAGCGATGTCAGCTAAATGGTAAAATTCGCTAAATGCGACAAAGGGACCGATGAGCTATTTGGTCAAAAGCAACTTGCCCTGCTTGGTACAGCGCAGCCGATAAAGTTGCCCTTCGTGCTCGATCCATACCTCATCCCCGCAGCGACACAGATCCCGAAACGGAATGATCTTTGGTAACATCTTGGCCGCACTCGCCGGAACAACAGCCAGTGGATCACCCACCTTTTTCGGCCAGTTACCTTGGGCTCCATCGTCTGCGTTGGACACGATCGCTCTTCCTCCCTGGCAAAGATTTTTCACAACAAAATTTGCGAAAACGACTATTGGAGCATTGTAATGAGATTGAGTCTCAGTAACAATAGATGGTAACGAGCAAGCCAACTGCCGGTTTTCAGACGAAGCCAGCCCTAGCCAGCCAAAGAGTTTCCATTTTGTAAACCTGTTTTCGCTGACTAAGGATCTTGGTTATGAACTCTCTTCGGCATTCAGAAACCCGAAGCAAACGCATCAAAGGCTTTACGCTCGTCGAACTCTTGGTCGTCATCGCGATCATCGGTATTCTCATAGGACTTCTTCTGCCAGCAGTTCAAGCGGCCCGCGAAGCGGCACGTCGCATCCAGTGCACGAACAACCTCAAACAAATGGGGCTTGCTTTGCACAACTACGAAAGCTCCCTTCGAACGTTTCCACTAGGCTTCATCTCACGCGTTACCGGGACTTGGTCAGGTCAGGGGAATGATCCAATACCAGAAGATGGATCTGGCTGGAGCGTCTTTGCAATGATCTTGCCCAATATGGAATTGGGCGCCCTTCATGGGTCGATTGACTTCAAAGTCCCGATCACTTCCCCAGTGAACCAATCTGCTCGGAGCACCAAAGTCCCAGCTTACCAATGCCCCTCGGACACTTGGAATGAGCCAGTGACCGCATGGCCTAACTCTTTGGGCATTAAAGATCTTGCGCCCTCGAGCTACATCGGTTGCCTGGGTGGTGGAAACCCGGCCAATGCACCGCGCTACACCGCTTTGTACGAAGAGACTCCCTTCAACGGAATGTTTCATCGCAACCAACCTATCAAACACGCAAGCATCACCGATGGAACATCGAATACCATCGGGCTAGGAGAGCGTGCAAGCATGTTTGCACCCAATGGTTGGGCTGGCGTGATCCCCAATGCCCAAACGGTGTTTTCCGAGAGGATTGCGCAGAGTCGAGGACAGACGGTAGGCCAAACGGCACGGCCAGCAATCACCATGGCCACGGTTCACGTCCGAAGCGGTGGTCCGAATGCTCCGACGGGCAGCCCTGGTGGATTTTGGAGCCCCCACTCGGGCGGCTGCTTGTTCTTGCTCATGGACGGTTCGACTCACACCATCGCGACAACCGTTGACATGCAAATCTATCGAGCCATGGCCGGTCGAAACGATGGCCAGATCATCGAACTCCCCTAAGCTAACATCGAGTTGTCGAAAATATAAAGCTTTATGTGTTAGCGGAGCAGCGCAAGGTGCCCGGTGAGTCCAAATATCCATTGGCTTTCTGAGTGTTCGAGCGTGGAACACTACAATCGACCCATAACCGGACGGCTTGCGCCGTTCCGCTATTATTTGCAATGAGCTACGAGGCCCTGGCCTAAGCGGAGGTTTTCGGAATACCGACGTAGATATCCCCGTCGCGGACTTGTACTTGAAAATGATCGGTCTTGATTTTGCGATTGTCCATCCAAGTCCCATCGGAGAGTGCAAACCTCCATGCGTGCCATGGGCACGCGACGCAACCGTCATGGATCCAACCGGCCGAGAGGGAGGCTCCTTGGTGCGGGCAGAAATCGTCTAAGGCATAATATTTTCCCTCGGACTCAAAGATCGCAATCATCCGGTCGCCGATTGGAAATGCACGGCCCTCGTTCTTTGGAATCGCGTCGATTTTTGATGCAAAAACCCAATCCAAATCAGATGTCGTCTCACTCACCGATCAACTCCTTCCTGAGTATATCGAGTGCTGTCTTTGCAATCCGTTGATAGAACAACTCGGGATGTCCGCTGACTGTCTGCGATTTTTCGATGGTCTTGCCTTCTGGATCGACGATTGCGACTTGCAGCAGCGTCGTGGGGAGTGAAGAGCTATCGGAAAATTCACTCAAGGGCGGATATACACCGACGGCTAATGCGTAATCGGTTTGATGGGCCGTTTTTGACTCGACAGCAAGTTTACCAAGTTGGTTTGGATCGAGTGTGGTTCGATGAGTGGTTGACCAGCTTAAGTGCTTTAGCCCACTGTCAAGGCTTGGTTCGAATCCCTCACTGAGCATTTGCCCGATCCATGCGCCAGCACCTAGTTCTACGACGCTAAGCGTTCGCTTCTGCTCGGCCAATAGGTTCTGAACAACATCATTGAGTTCCGTTTCACCCTCTCCGAAAATCACATCGCCAAAGGCATTGCGTATTTGCTTGATTGTGTCTTGGATAGCCGACTGGAACTCTGTTTCGCATGCGGCTTGGGCGGCGATACGAAGAGTGATCGTCGCTTTGGAAACTGTGATTCCAACGCGGGGGACACGATCCCTGAAAATCAAATCTGGGATCACCTTCTCCACATCGCTTTCACCGAGTCCAAAAAGCTTGATCGAATGGTAGAACCATCGTTGCTTACCCAAATCGAGTTCATCGACGAGTCGCTGCTCGACGCTCTGGCTGAGCATTTGAATCATCTCTGCGGGAACACCAGGCAAGGCAAAAAGTCGGCAATTGTGAACTCTATCTGACTCGGTAACGCTTACAGACAAATCGATCCCTGGAGCCGTACCGTGTGGATTAGGTATGATCCGAGACGTTTCGGGAAACATGGCTTGGACACGGTTTCGCTCTGGCATCGGTCTATTGCGTGACTTGAATAGATTCTCGATATGCTCCATCGCTTCGGGGCGGAATTCTAGGGGGCGCCCAAAGGCTTCGGCCATCGCTTCACGAGTCAAGTCATCGGCGGTTGGACCAAGTCCCCCCGAGATAATCACAATATCCGATCTTCCTGCCGCGATTCGGAAGGCCGATACATTGTCGGCCAATTCATCACCGACGGTGGTGTGGTATCGGACGCTAATCCCAAGATCACCAAGCCGTCGACTGATGAGTTGGCTATTGGTATCCAACCGTTGTCCGCTGGTAAGTTCGTCGCCGACGGAAATGATTTCAGCTTTCATGATCTGCAATCCTAGCAAGTAAAAACGATCGGAGCATTTACGGTTCAACGAGCGAATGAAAGTGACTCAAGTCGCAAAGATGCTCCTTCGCGATCGTTTGCGGACAACTCCAAACCAGGAAGAACATCGCTTCTCGAATCCATCGTGATGCATCGGAGTGAGCCAGATATCCAGCCCCTTTTTCGATTGCAAGGTAAGCTTGGGCAACACGCAGCGTTAAATCGTTAGCGTCTTTTCGTAGTTTAGCCGTGTCAACAGAGTTGGTCTTGGGATTAGAAGCTAAGATCATTCGATCGAAAATCTCTCTCCATCGGTTCGCAAACTGCAGAGCAAAAATTCCGATCGATTCGATGGCCTGGGCCTTGTCATCAATTCGATCGATGATGCAGGCGGCAAGCCCCAGGGCAAGGGCGGTGGTTTGCAGACCTCCTGCGCCACTGGATTGTGAGACGCTTAGGACGTTTTCGGACGGCCCATGGAGCAATTCCTTTTGCGATAACTCGACGCCATCGAGAAGAACCTCGCAAGTGTGACTTTCCGTCAGAGCCAAAAGATCCATGCTCGGCTGGCATGTTACAGAACCGGAGTCCATGGGGATGTAGAACAAGTACTGGTCGCAGTGTCTTTCCGAATCGCAAGCTGCGATGACCAGTGCCTCTGAAGCACTTGCGGCGGTGACCCAAGGTACATTTCCTCTGATCGACCATCCGCCTGGGATAGCCTTGGCGGTAACTACTGGACATGCCATATGCTGACGGCTCGTAGTCAGGTGGCTGATTCCGACAGAAATCCATCGCTCGCCGGTTGAGTGTTTCGTCAAAAGTGTTTTGGAGATTGGATTCGTCGAGCTTTCAATGCGTCGCACAGCGGCATTTCGCTGGGTTAGGATAAACGCATCGGTCAGGGATCCATAGGCCACAGCACAGTAGAACGTCAGATGCTCCGAAGGGTTGCATAAGACAGATTGCTCATAAGCAACCAGAGGTTTGAGTTTGGAAAGCCGCTCGGGCAAAGCCGTAGGATGTAGGCATGCTTGCGTAGCGATCGGCGCAAGTCCTGTCCTTTCGGCAATCAATTGGTCAAATAGTCGCACGGAATTTGAGGCAGACTTTTTTTGAGGATCGATCATAATATCGACTTGGAACGAGTCCAGATCGCATTTGGAATTGTACATGCAAGTGTTGCATCCAACGAGATTGGATTAGCTAAGTTTGTTACCGTTGGCCTCGATGGGGCATAGAGCAGGAGCCATAGTGAATATTCTTGGGCATGGGCATGACGAGTTGATGGCATCAGTAGTACCGGTTTTGGACGGACCAGATCTTGTCTACCAAAAATGCATGGCGATCGCTAACAATTTATGGTGGAGTTGGCACCCGGAGGTCGTTCATCTTTTTAGGGATATCGATCCGGTCCGTTGGCGGGAACTCGATCACAATCCCATCGCCTTGCTCAGGGAATTCACGCCCGAGACCTTAGCCTATCGCGCCGGCGAGCGAGTTCTGCACAGTCGCATCAACTATGCTTATCGCCGATTGAACGAATACTTGTCCAGTACGAACACTTGGGCCCACACCCACGCTGGGGTGTTAGGGAGCAAACCGGTGGCGTACTTCTCAGCCGAATTCGGCTTGCATGAATCACTGCCGATCTACTCGGGTGGTTTAGGGGTTCTTTCGGGGGATCACATCAAGAGCGCCAGTGGGCTCGGGGTACCGCTGGTTGGAATTGGGCTGTTCTATAATCACGGATACTTTAAGCAGCGACTATCTGCGGACGGTTATCAGTCCGAGGAGTACATTGAACATAACGTTGAGAATTTGCCTTTGACTCCTGCTAGAACCCCAACAGGAACACCCTTTGTCGTAAGGCTCGAGACACGTTCTGGAGAATTGTTGGCAAAAGTGTGGAAAGTAGTCGTCGGGCGGGTAACCTTGTTCCTGCTCGATAGCAACTTCGAAGGGAACAGGCCTGAGGATCGAGAGTTGACGAGCCGTTTGTATGGGGGAGACGAAAGGACTCGCATTCGCCAGGAACTGCTCATTGGGGTCGGCGGAGTCCGCACCTTGCAGGCCATGGGGATCACTCCTGGTGCTTATCATTTGAATGAAGGACATAGTGCGTTTGCAACCATCGAGGCAGTGCGATTGAGCATGCAAGAGGATGGATTGAGTTTCGATGATGCTCAGCGGGACATCGCCAACTCGACGGTCTTCACGACCCATACGCCTGTGCCTGCTGGTCATGATCGATTCAATCCGGATTTGATCGAAGAGCACTTGGGCCCGCTAAGAGATGGGCTTGGAATCTCTCACGAGCACCTGATGAGCCTCGGGCGGGTCAATCCAGGCGATCACCATGAACCGTTCTGCATGACGGTGTTAGGTTTGAAGTTATCCCGCCGAGCCAATGCGGTTAGCCAATTGCATGGCCACATCTCTCGTCGGATGTGGAGGGCCTTGTGGCCCAATCGCGAAGAGAACTCGATTCCAATCGGACACATCACCAACGGAGTTCACGTTCAAAGTTGGCTCGCAGAACAAATGCTACAGCTTTACGATCGCCACTTTCCC
>JAJTFC010000150.1 GCA_021298315.1 Planctomycetaceae bacterium | reverse complement strand
CCACCCCCAATTGGCGATCCCTATGCTCATTGCTCAGACCGCTCGCCGTCTTGCCCGGTTGATCTCCAATGCTCACGCCTTCGCAGCGGTCGTGTTCCTAACGCTGACGCTTGCTTGCCCGTCGCACGCCGACGCTCAATCCAGCGAAACCCCCTCTGCTCAAGACATCCAAAACTGGGTCGAACAACTCGAGGACGATCGCTTCGCGGTCCGCGAAATCGCCCAACAACAACTTAGCCGACAACTCTCCTCGATCCTCCCGAAACTGATCGAACTGGCCGAGGCTCCCCAATCCAGTACCTCCAACGCGCTCCTGCAATTCCTAGGATTCGTCTCCCAAGATGCCTTGAGCCAACAAGGCAAAGCGGCCTTCGAAAGCCTCAAACGTATCGCCGCCGAACGCACGACCCAAAAGGCGATCCTCGCCCAAAAAATCCTTGAAAGCGTTTCGGTCCAAATGCGTGAACAAGCCCTCGATCGCCTCGAACGAGTCGGTATCCTCGTGGCCGATCGACACCTCTCGGTCCTGACCCAACTTAAAGATGTCAAAAACGCCCTGGTCATCGATGAACGCTTCCTCGGTACCGAGGACGACCTGGCCATGCTCCCCTGGCTCTTCGACGTCGAGTTCGTCAAACTCGAAGGTGCCCGGGTCTCGCGACAAATGCTCGAGTATGTCATCAAAATGCCACAACTTCGCAACCTCCAAATCATCGAAACGAATCTCCAGAGCCAAGATCTCCGACCCCTGATCGCCGCTCCCGATATGGATCTGATCGAAATCCTCTACTCCCCAGTCGACGACCAAGCCATCGAGATCCTCGAACAAGTCCCCATCTTCGGCGACCTCCAACTCTTCGGAACCGATGTCTCCGCAACCGGAGCCGAAACCCTGGTCGAAAAAATCGAAACCGCAAACGTCTTCGTAGGTCGAGGCGGATTCCTTGGGATCACCTGCGAACCGAGTTCCCTGGTCATCCAAGAGTCCATCCCCGAGGGGCCAGCCAGCAAAGCCGGTATCCGTATGTACGACAAACTCAAGAAAATCAACGGCGTTCCTATCCAAAACTTCGACGACCTGCGCAAGCAACTCGCCAAATCCGCTGCCGGTGAATCCGTACTCGTCGAGTACGATCGACCCATCATTTCCATGCGACCGATCGACCCAGACCCCGAAAACAGAAACCGATTTCCCGGACGTAACCTCCGCCAGCAACTCGACGGCTACGAAACCCGCCAAGTCGATGTGATACTCGGCAAACGTCCCTCCAACATGAACCCCTAAGCCAACTGGAACTCTAGGATCCACCCAAGCCCCGCGGTTCGTTGACCAGAGGTCTCATGCGGAAATCTCAACCAACTCAGCTACAGGCAATCGCTAAAGACGCCGTGGCTTGGTTCGCAAAGTACCGACGCGATCTGCCTTGGAGAAATACTCGCGATCCCTACCGAATCTGGATCAGCGAATGCATGCTCCAGCAAACCCAAGTCGCCACCGTCATCCCCTACTACGAACGCTTCCTAATCCGTTTCCCCGATATCCAATCCCTCGCAGCAGCAAACCTCGATGAGGTCTACCAACTCTGGGCCGGCCTGGGCTACTACCGCCGAGCTAGGCAACTCCACGCGGCGGCCCGAAGTGTCGTCGAATCAGGCCAAAGCCCTTTCCCGCTCGATCGCGATGCGATCGCGCAACTGCCCGGAATCGGTCGCTACACAGCAAACGCCGTCGCATCGTTCGCCTACGACCAACGATGCGGAATCGTTGAAGCCAACACGCAACGACTCTATGCCCGTTTGCTCCGATGCAAAACACCCCTGAGCGCTTCGTCCTCCCAAAAACAACTCTGGGACTTCGCCGAGGCGATCGCAATCGCATGGCCGCTTGCAACCGGCCAACTCAACCAAGCTCTCATGGAAATTGGCTCGCAGGTGTGCAAGCCTAAGTCGCCCTCTTGCGACCAATGCCCCCTGCAAAAACACTGCCTTGCCTACCAACACTCCGAGACCGAAACGATCCCCGCCCCCAAACTCAAAAAACAGATTACGGAACTTCAAGAAGTCGGATTGCTCGTCCATGACTCGAAAGGCCGCTGGCTCTTAAGACGACGACTCAACTCCGAACGCTGGGCAGGGCTCTGGGACTTCCCTCGCTACGATTGCACCGATATCCAAAACGAAGGACTCGCTCTGGATCGCGCCGCCGACGCATTCCTCAAGCTTTATTCCAAGCGGCCTGCGATCGCCCAGGAATGTGTCTCGGTAAAACACAGCGTGACTCGCTACAGAATCCTCTTGCGTTGCTACCTTGCCCAAATCGATGGCAAGCTGACGATTGGCAACACACAGGGGCCATCTCAAGAACAACTCGGTTGGTACACGAGCGAAGAACTCGATCAACTCGCCCTGAGCTCCTCGGCTCGCAAAGTAGCCGACTGGCTCAAAAAGCACCAGCCGTAGTGGATCTCCCGCAGAGATCCGACTGCTGCAACGTAGTGGATCTCCCGCAGAGATCTGGCTGCTGCAACGTAGTGGATCTCCCGCAGAGATCCGGCTGTTTAGCCGGCTTTCATTCCGTGTATTCCGGGTATTCCGTGGTTAAACCTCTTGCACCAACGGCGCCCAGAGCCAAAGCAACTCAAACCAAGATCCTACGACTACTTGACCGACGGATTCTTATTTCGGTACCGCTGGTCGATCACCAACCATTCAAACTTGCCGCTCTTGGTCCCTTTGCACTCGAAAATCGTCTTGGCAATGTCCGAAACACGAAAGTCCTTGCTGCGTTTCTCAAGATAGTAAGCCTTCTCGGCCATCGCCAAGGTGTCCTCGAGGTCCTTGGGGATAAACTTCAACACCGAACGGTCCTTGATATTCACTCCCGCAGATTGCAACAAGGCTTTGTCGTACTGCATCAGCGCATTGTTGGTGACATAGCTGAAGAACAATCGCTTTTCCTGATCTCGATTGCCCGATCGCCCCTTGGGCGACTTGGCCAACGTCGTGGCGTAGTCGATCGTCGAAATCCCACCCCCGATCGCTGCAAGCTCGATTCCAAAGGTGTCGAGTTGGCTGGCATAGGCCTTGCGATCGCGAGCTGTAAACTTCAGTTCCCAACGTTCGCCACGGTGCACTCCGTCGACCCCTTCCCCCTCGGGTCCCGGTGGCCGACTGTCGCCTTGCCCACTGCGGTCCCCGGTGATGGCATCCGAAGCCATGATCGTATCCATCGATGCGATCGCAGCGATCGCGTCGTTGACCATTTGGATCGTCTGTTCCAACGCAGGCTCGGTCAGTTGCTCGACCTCGTCGGCTGCCGGAGGATCAAAATCCCTTTCAAAACCCGCCGCGTTATCGCCCCGTCCAGCAATACGCTCGACTTCCAACTCCATTTTTTCCTGCCGCTCCCAGTTCATCGAAAGCAGGAACAACAAAAAGAGCATCGCAACGGCCAAGGCGAGCATGACCGCGACACTGATGAGCAAGCTCGAGACCTGCTCGACCTTGTTGGTCCGCATCGAAGACTCGTCGACACTCAACATCCCGCCGGCACTGGTTCCGTTGGATGAATTGGCTGTGGTTGTGCTCATGGCTGTTTCCTATGCGAATTCGTACGCGACTTTTGATGCGATTTCTTATTCGACGAAGATGTAATCGGGACGAAGTTCAAGGTACCAGGTTTTCCATTCCCGTTGGGCCTTGATCCGGTCCTGGTCCGTGACACCACCCTCTTTAGGCAAATGGTACTTGTCGAGCTTGCGAGAGATCAACCGCAACGAGGTTTCTGCATTGCGATTGACGACCGTGTCGCGGTCGCTCAGGGCGAAAATCAGCTCAGGGACCATGTCCAGGTCATCGCTGCGCCCGAGGACCTTCGAGGCCACGCGCCGCGCTTGCCAATCCTTGCTCCGCAGGAGTCGTGAGAAGCGGTTCAGCTCGTCCTTGCGACGGGCTGGGTCCTTCGAAAAGATTATTTTTTCGGCAACAAGCTTGTCTTCCCCTTGCGATTTTTTGTCGTCTTCGAGCATCTTCAATGCATCGTCGATGCTCGTCGCTTCGGTCTTCGATACCGCCTTGCCGTTGAGCATCGTCGCGCCGGCCAAATCGGCAGGAAGCTCGTTGCCACCGATGGCGATCGCCTCCTTGAGCTCTCCAATCGCTTTTTGGGTGCTGCGAATCAGGAACAAGATCGCCAGGGATGTCGCCGTTTGGGGCTCGAGGACCGTGTCGATGTCCTTGGCCCCCTGCCCTCCGAACGAACCGTTAGCACCCTGGACGGCTCTCATGCGGTCGACCTCAGCGTTGTACCAAGGAGGACTCTTGTTCTGCTTGCCACTGGCGATCTCTAAAAAGGACTCGAATCGCTCCACCGAGTACAAGTAGTAATAGTGCCAAGTCGTCCGAGTGTAAGGATTCCTGCGATTAAAGCCCAAGCCCATGTTCACGCAAGCATCGAGCCGAGCCCGATCCACGTTGGCTCCCTTACGCTTCTTCTCAGCCTCAGCCAAAACCCGTTTGAACGCAGGCGGAATCAAACCGTCCTCTTCCTCGGCCTCAGCCAAGCGGTTGCGAAACACCCCGAGAATGTCCCCGGCGATCAGCACGCTCGAAAGCCCGCAGGCTGTCAACGAACAGGTCGACTGGAATTGACCCATGTTGCCAGGCTCGAATTGATAAGGCCATCCGCCCGTGTAGTTGCCTTGCGTGTCTCGGATCTGAGCGGCGTAAAGGTAGGCCAAGGTTTTCATCACCCGGTCCTCGGGCACTTCGATCCCGGTTTGCGCCATCGTCCATAACGCCAAAAGCACATACTGCGTCTGCGAAATGTCCGCACTGTCAGGCTTGTGAGATCCGTCGATGTAGCCAAAGCCACCGCTAGGCTGCTGGACCCGCATGAAAAAATCCCGAGCCTGGATCAACTGCGGTCCAAAAGTGTCTACGCTGACGCTTGCCAGCAACATGCAACAGACCGACATGTTGTAGATCGATTTATGGTCGAAACCACCTCGGGCAACCGAGGTTTTCTCCACGTAGTTTTTCGCAAGTTGAATACCCGCCGCGACCGCAGGTAGATCCGGGTCACCCTCGACCTTGTAGATCGTGTAAGCCGTCAGAACCTGAATGCCAAAGGTCGAATCGCCACCCCCTTGGACCGGATTTTTCGAAAGAAAAAGCACCCCGCGGTCGACCATTTCTTTGACGACCGGGTGGTCCGGAGTGTACTGCGCTCGCACCCCCAGGGGCATCGCCAAGACGCACAGCGCTATCGACAAAAAAACAGCAAGCTTCATGCCGGTACGTCCAGTCATCGCGTTACCCGTCATACCAATAGCCGTCATAGAATTACCGATCGGAAATCGAAAAGGAGGAGCCGATGCAAACCGGTCGTCGTCAAACTTCCGTAATTGTACCAAATGGGAGAGAATCCTCCACGGTTTAGCCACAAAAGGAGCCCAGAAAGCCCTCGGGTGAATTGACAAAACCTACCCCAGGTCCTAAATTTTCTTACCCACGACCAAGGTTAGGTAGCTCAGTAGGTAGAGCAACGGACTGAAAATCCGTGTGTCGCCGGTTCGATCCCGGCCCTGACCACTTTTCGGATTATCAAGCGAATCGTTGAAAAAAACGTGTTTCTGGCATCGAGCTAGTGCGACGAATTGTTGCTGTCCAATTTGAATAGGCTACTTAAGTGGTCCAGGACGATGAGCAACGCGGCAACTATCAATTCCACAAGGCATCCGGACGGGCCATCTGCCTGATCATCGGAAAGGTCCAGGGTCTAAGGTCTACCGTCATTGGAAATTCGGCACGCCGGAATCCAAGGTCAAGTACGACCAGTACAGGTGTGGAGTCCGAACCAGTTACGCCATAACGTCGGCATTGGGAAACAATCCTTTGTCCGGGGCCCAGGTATCAAGCCCAAGGCGATCAGCAATTGCCAGTTTCGCCGGCGATCACTAAACGGTTGTCGAAAGCGGGAGAGGTCCAATGGCTTCGAGGATCCGCGGTACCAAAAAGACCCTCTATTCGTCAAAGTTGAATTCGGGTTGTCGATGTAAGCGTGTATCCTGTCGAGACCACGCGAGATTGCGCCCGATCAAAAGTTCCGTCATTTTCGCATGATGCGTATTCTTCATCGCAACTAATTCCATGTCGAATTTTGAACGCATCGCAAGCTCTCGAACCCCTTCGGCGTCGTCGTAAGTCATCAAAAATTCGCCAGATAATGACGCCGCGAGCTCAAACAAGGCGGAGTGATTTAAATCACAATATCGGTACAGTCTTGAACCAGCCTTCTTACCAGATGCGGTATAAGGTGGGTCGATGAAAAAGACTGCATTTGAGTTGTCCTTGTATGTAGTCATAACGTCAATTGCATCCCCTTCAATCACGGTGAATCGATGTCGAATCTTCCCAATGGCCGTAATGCGATCGGATAGCGTTTTTGCGTACCAACGAGATTTCAGGCCTTTTCCGTTTTCGCCAGATTTCATCAAGCTCGCGCCAGGAGCAAGAATGCCACCGTGAAACATTCGATTCTTGATTATCGTACGAAAAGCCATTTCCTCGATGCATTGCGATTCATCCGCAAGAGTCCGACGAACGTTTTCTTCAGAAACCTCAAATGTCAGTATTCGATTGCAAAGAATCGGATAATTCCCTGAACAAATGCATTTCCAAACAGCCACAACATCGGGATCTTTTTCAACGAGAATCACGTGATCTGCAAAGTCCTCAAATGAAGCTGTAAGCCCAATTATTCCGCCGCCAGCAAATGGCTCGATAAGCAGCTCCGGTTTTCGACCAAGACTTTTCCACCATTTTCTTGCCAATGGTACAAGCCAAGTCTTCCCACCGGGGTATCGAAAGGGGCTTCTCTTCGGAACTGACGCAACGTTTACAATCTTCCTTGATGTCATTGATCTATCCCTTTACGATTTGATCGAGAGTTGGCGCATCAGGAGCGTTGTTGTCCTCTAGTTTTTCGTCGAGTTTGTCTTGTAATACAGCAATGAATTCGTTTATGTTTCCAGGCTCTGATTTCGTCAGTGTGATAAGTGCGGATTCGAATTCAGTGTAGACGGTCCGTGTTCGATGCAGGCGGTATGTATTAGAGAGCGGTTCGTACACAAGATCATAAATCAACCAAGCCATCTCGGCTTCTTTTTCCGGGATCTCTTTCAGTTTTGGGAGAGTTGCAAAAAATGCGAATCAAGAGCAACAGCGGATTTCTTTCCCCATGCATTAATGATGCCGCCCTTGTAAAGCAACTGAGGTGCAAGTCGCTTACGAGAAGAAGAGAGGAAATCCGGATTAGGGTAATTAACCTCCGTTCTCCAATTCATGTTCGCGTTCGATTCAGGTGATTCCATAAAGCGTTCGAACGGTCGACGTACGTTTCCAGAAATATAGACGGCCTGAACCTCTAAGGCTCCGAAATCAGTTATCTTGCCTCGGTCGTCGTATGCGACTAGGACGACATCAATATTCCCGGCGGAACCGTCGTTTTTATCTCGCAATCTGACTTCCGTCAGCGACGTCCATGTAGCGTTTGGCTTGAAAAAGAAGTTTGCAGCATCGGTTGCAATGGCCCATTCCTGTCGGAATCGGATAGGACAGGTAATAATCGTTTTCCCGTCATGAAATATCGAACACGTCCCAAGCGGGTCGTTTGCCTTGTCTTTTGTGCAGTTCGGTACCTTGTTGTTGAATGGGCAAAGTCTATTGTGACGATGCCTCACCGCAATATCCGAATGATTCGTGCATGGGAAGCCAAACACTTCCGCAAGTGGATGTTGGGGCGATGCGTGAATCTGCGTCGTCTTCTCTTTGGGAGCTTTTTTTGCCATACGCAGGAGTATACCAAATCGTGCAGCGAAGGTCACTTTTTTGTCAGTGTAAACCTCTACTGGTGATTGGCTTCTGACTCGATGGGTCCGGTCGATGCGTCAGTGACCCGGGTATCGAGTCCCAACGAAGTCAGAAATTGCGGCGTCCGTTGACGATCAAGGAACGGTTGTCGGTAGCGGGGCAGGTCACCAACATGCTCATGGGACCAAGGATCCTCGATGACAAGACGGCCCTAACCTGTTGGCTTCGGACTCGAAGGATCTGATCCGACCGATCCGACCGAT
>JAJTFC010000149.1 GCA_021298315.1 Planctomycetaceae bacterium | reverse complement strand
AGCCAAGAGTTTCGACGCGTTGCTGAGTGACTCCTTGAAATCCTCTTCTTTGGGGGAAGGTGTTGTTGGGGATGGACTCGGCTCGGTCGTAGCGGTTTTTGGTGGCGAAGGTGATTTAGAATCGCAGCCCAGGAATGAAAAACTCGAGGCAATAAGCAACCAACCCAGACGAGCAACGAAAAAGGATTCGGTGCTTACCTGATCGGTGCTTCGGTGAAATCTTGGGGGAGGAGTGGGCATTGGACGAGAGCAAGGAAAACCTTTGCAGGAATTCGAAACAAGGCATTTATCTTCATTCTTTTTATGGGTGTGTGCAAGCACTACGCTTGGAAAAGATCCCCTAAAAGTGGCCTTAATGCTTGAAATGCGTCCGATGCGCGGATTTCGAACGGGTTTTGGATGTAGGGGCGTCTAGGTAATAATACAGGTGCAAGTTTTACCTAACCCTTAGAATAGGGTCGGTCAGACTGGGTTTCGCTCCAGACTGGTTTCACTGTGGTGTGTGCCTGCAGTCCAAAGGTTACGGTCTTTGTTTTTGGTGACGGTTTGCCTGGCTTGTGTTTCATGCAGCATTTTGCGGTTCGTTTATCCCTGATTCTTTTTGTGGCACTGGCAATGAGTTGCTCATTGCGATCGGGTGAGCTTTGCGATCAGGATGGTCAGGAGCCCGTTTTGGTGAACAATTCGTCTCCAGTCTCCGTCAACAAGCGGGTTTTGATTCTGTACACCCATCGCCAAATGTCCCCGATCAACACCCAGTGGCATTCGGGTATCATCGAAGCGATTCGGCGAGACTACCATGGCCCGATCGACATCGATGTCGAATACATGGATGTGGTGCTCCAGAGCGACCTGGATTATTTTCAACAATGGGCTGCGTTGCTTAAGCGAAAGTACGCCAAATACCCACCCGATGTGGTCATTCCGGTTTTCTTTCCTGCGGTGACCTTTTTGCTCCCGAACCGAGATGATTTCTTCCCCAATTGTCCGATTGTCTTTTGCGCGATACCTGAGGCTTTTGGAACTTATTTGGCCAAAAGAGAGAATCTGACCGGTGTAGGATTCATTATGGACTTTGATTCCACAGTTGGTGTTATCCGGAAATTGCTCCCGAAAACATCCAAACTGTTGATACTCTCTGGGAGTTCAAAGATGGATCAGTGGTTTAAAAATCTCGCGTGGAAGGGGATATCAAGTCGCACTTCGGAACTAGAGCTTGTCGATTTATCGGGACTGAGTCCCACACAAGCTGCGGAGGAGATTTCCAGGGCTGGATCGGATGCAGCAGCACTCTTGCTCACTTATGAAGTCGACAAACAGAACAATCGATATAACACGACCGAGTACCTACAGGACTTGAAAAAACTTTCTGCGATCCCGATTTTTGGATGCTACGATACGTTGCTCGGTCAAGGAATCGTTGGCGGAGCACTTATTTCTCCGGTCGAGCAAGGTCAAATTGCTGGAAGACTTGCGGCTCGAATCCTCAATGGTGAGTCTGCAGATCAAGTCCCTGAGGTGCTCGATCGAACGTACAACCTTGCTTTTGATGGTGAGGTCTTGGAAACATTTGGGATCCCTGAGTCACGGCTTCCCGAAGGTTCGAAGATCATCAATCGTAAACCGAATATGTGGAGCCAGTACGGGCGTTATATCGCTTCGGGATTAGCGGCGTTGCTCGCACAGTCTGCGATCATCGTAAGCTTGCTGATCAATCGCAAGAAGCGTATCGCTGCCGAGAAAGAGGCTCGGTCATTGGCAGGTCGAATCCTCTCGGCAGGTGAGGACGAGCGTCGGTACTTGGCCAGGGAACTTCATGACGATGTGTCCCAACGCTTAGCCGCAGTCTCCATTGAAACCGGTTCCCTTGAAAATAAATTGTCAAACTCGACGGAGATTAAGGAGTCCCTAGAAAAACTTAAAAAGTCCCTCAAGAGCATCTGTGATGATCTCCATCGTATGAGTCGACATATGCATCCATCGGTTCTCGATGACTTTGGATTGCCCGATGCGCTCAAATCCGAATGCACCGAGCTAAGCCAGCGATGGGGGATCCCGATCGAATGCCATTACACGAAAAGTTTCCCGGAAATCCCAAAGTCAATCGCCTTGTGTCTGTATCGAGTTGCTCAGGAGTCCTTATGGAATGCGGTCCGACACTCGTCGAGTTCGAAGATCACTGTCGAACTGAAATCCGATCCTGAATTCGTCTACTTGGATATCAAAGACGATGGCAAAGGATTTGACCTGAACCTGACCCAGCCTAACCGCGGACTGGGACTTGCAAGCATGACCGAACGCATTCGACTCGTAGATGGAACGATCAAAATTGATACTGCACCCTCGCAAGGTGTGTCCATTGCTGTTGTTGTCCCGATCCCTGAATCAACTGACTCTCTATCCACATCTTGAGTTGCCTTATGAATCGTATCAAAGTACTGATCGCCGATGATCACCGAATCGTTGCCGACGGATTGCGGACCATCCTCGAACCTGAATACGAATTGGTCGGAATTGCCGATAACGGACGATCCTTGGTCGAACAAGCGACCAAGTTGGAACCCGATGTGGTCGTTGCCGATATCTCCATGCCATCGCTCAACGGTCTTGACGCAATGGACTTGCTTCAAAAACAGGACTGCAAAGCGAAATTCATTTTTTTGACGATGCACAAAGATGTGACTTATGCTGCCAAAGCGATCCGTCAAGGTGCCGTTGGTTACGTCCTGAAACATGCAGCAAGCGAAGAGCTTCTTCGAGCCATGCAATCGGTCCTGTCTGGCGAGAAATTCATTTCACCTGAAATCGCTGACGGACTACAAAATGCCGACGAGCAACTCAGCGAACTCGAAGAACACAAAATGCTCACCACCCGACAACGCGAAGTCTTGCAACTGTTTGCCGAGGGTAAGTCCGCCAAAGAAGTTGCTGCGACGCTCGGTATCTCGGCAAGAACCGCCGAGAATCATAAAGCCAGAATCATGACCCAACTTAGGCTCGGGAGCACCTCGGAGCTTGTTAAGTATGCGATCAGGCATGGACTCATCGCGAGCCCTTAACGAGCGTTAATCGGTCTGGTCTGGTATCGTGTCCCGGAACAAATCGTCCCGAGAATGAAGCTGGAAGAATAAAGCCCTCTTTTGCTCGGGGAGCGAGTAGTCAAAACCGAGCTTACGCAGAAATTCATCCGAAGCACTGATGGCCATCACTTCGAGAATCCCTTTTTTACGAGCTCGCTCCACACAGGCCCGAACCAGATCGCTCCCAATCCCGCGTCCGTGATAGCCATCGGCGACAGCCAAGCATTGGATCTCACTGAGTTTACGCGAATAGATTTCGACGGCAGCAAAACCGACAATCTTCGGCTTACCTCCCTCGATCAGCTCGGCCACAAAGCCATTGGCCATGAGCAAAATCAGTTCCGATTCGAGTCTCCGCAACAGCTTGCGCCGCTGAACAAACGGCTCGAGCAAAGCTTGAATTGCGTCTAGATCGTCGTAGTGAGCAGAGCGGATCAGATGCTCGGAGTTTTTCTGGGTGGAAAGGTCGGACTGATTCATCAGCGATTTGGTTTTGCTAGCATTAGCTAGACCGGAAAGTTGAAACGAGCAAAGACACTGGCCAAAGTATCATCGAGTTTTTGCTAGCAAAACACAAGTCCTTCGGAGAGGATCCGCTAAGCGATACAGTCGGACCTTCGTCTTGCCCTAACTACGCAGTTTCCCGTATATCCTTGGTTTATCGTTTGAATGCAAGTCCGTTTTGGCCGAAAAACCCAAGGAGTTTCGGTTGGCCCGACCATCGAAAACATGACAGAGAATTTCGCCAATACGATCGACGAGACCATGGGACAGCGGATCTTCTTTTCGGTGGGAGAACCTAGCGGTGACCTGCATGCAGCGAGTCTGATTCAGTGCATGCGCAACATCGACCCGACGACACGTGTGCGCGGATTTGGCGGATCGAAAATGATCCAAGCCGGTTTGGATCTGGATTTCGATCTAACGAGCATGGCCGTTGTCGGTATCTCTGAAGTCATCCCGAAGCTTAGAGAATTCTTTCGCATCGCCGACATCGCCGAAGGTTGTTTTAAGCGAGGGGAAGTCGACGGAGTCGTTTTGGTCGATTTTCCAGGTTTCAATTGGCATATTGCTAAGCGAGCCAAAAAGTATGGCTTACCAGTCTTCTATTACCTACCTCCGCAGCTGTGGGCCTGGGGTGGCTGGCGAGTCAAAAAAATGAGACGCTATGTCGATCACGTCTTTTGCAACTTGCCTTTCGAGAAGGAGTGGTTCGATGCCCGAGATGTTCATACGACTTATGTAGGTCATCCTTTCTTCGATGCGATTGCAAATACACCGTTGGACTCGAAGTTCATCACACGCTGGCGAGATTCGGGACGCTTGCAGGTCGCCGTACTACCTGGTTCACGGGAGCATGAGGTTCATCGTATATGGCCGATGCAACTTCAAATCATTCGACAGCTTGCCCATGAGTTCCCCGAAGTCGAGTTCTTGGCCGCAACCCTAAAAGACTCTCATGCTCTTTGGTGCCAAGGTCAACTCAGTCCCTCCGATCAGCGTTTACCGATCCACATCTTTTCGGGTAAGACTAGCGAGATCTTGGAACTCTGCGATTGCGCACTGATGAAAAGCGGTTCGGTGTCACTTGAGGTGATGGCTCGAGGAAAACCCGCAGCGGTCATGTACCACGTCAGCAATTTGACCTATGCGATTGGCAAACTGCTCGTCAAATGCCAATACATGTCGCTGCCTAATCTGCTTGCTCAAGCCCCTTTGATGCCTGAGTTTCTGTCCCACGGCCCAATTCAATCTCGATCCGCACGTCGATCGATCGAGGAGATCACCCAAGAGATGGTTAGGCTCTTGGGCGATCCCCAGTATCGCCACCTTCAGCGCCAGCGACTACGGGAGCTTGCAAGCCGTACAGCCAAGACCGGAGCAACCCAAAGTGTTGCAAACCAGATCCTGACCGACCTGCAGCCCCGCTTAGAGCTTCGACGTCGGAACCGACTCGAGATGACCCCAGTCGACTCCGAAAACAACCAAAGCTACACCTCCCAACCATCGCGCAAAAAAGCAGCTTGAAATCAACAAGCTCCACCTTCCTATAGTAGAGAACGCATCAACGGCCAGTACCGGTTCCCGAATTTTGTCCAACCGACAAAATAATTAAATTTACAACCCGTTATATCTTGCACTGAATATCTTGGACTAAACCTCCTTGTGCGTCGCGGGTAGTACGCACACTGCCAAGAACTCTCTAGGGCTGAGTTGACTTTCATGAATCCTGATCCCGGCTCGATCTCTCAGTGGCTCCATCGCCTTAAGGCTGGAGATCGCTCGGCCACGGATACTATCTGGAATCGGTTCTATCCCAAATTGGTTAGGCTGGCCAACACAAAACTGTCCAAAAATCCTGACCCAGCCATCGGTGGCGAAGACATTGCCCAAAGCTCGTTTCGGAACGTTTGCCAAGGGGTACTCGATGGAAGATATCCACAGTTGGATAATCGGGAGGATTTCTGGAGGTTGCTGTTTGTCTCCACGGCCAATCGAATCTGCAGTCACTTTCGAAGCTGCGGCTCAATGAAGCGCAATGCTGTGCTCAGAGACTCCCTGGATTCGATCGATGAAGAACTTTTGAAGCAACTCAACAGCCAAGAAGCCTAAACCGAGTTGGCCGATCTGATTGAACATTTGCTTAGAAAGCTTGACAGCGAAGACCCCTCGGGTGAACTTCGCCAAATCGCCTTGCTGTATCTGGACGAGCACTCGGCATCATGGATAGCAAAGACGCTCCATCGCAGGAAAACCAATATCCTGCAAAAAATTCGGTGGATCCGCGCCATCTGGGAAGAGACCCTGATTCAAGAGACCCTGATCCATGAGTGAAATACTTGAGAACGGTGCCTCCACGAATCAACCTGCTTTTTCCGCAGACATGTGGCGCAAGATCATCGATGCAACATCGGACTACGAAACCCATTTGCAAAGCGGTCTGGATTCCACTCCAGAGACTTTTGCTTCAAAGTACTCCGACATCCCGGCCGAGATAATAACCCCTGAACTGCATCGGTTGCTCGATGAGATTTACTCACTCGATTCTAGCTCGCACGAGTCGGCCGAACCAAGGTTCCTGGAATTGGATTTGCTGCGGACCGGAGGTATGGGGGAAATTTATCGCGGGTTGGATCAACATTGCAATCGCCTCGTTGCGATCAAAAAAATTCGCAAAGAGTATCAAAACGACGAGCATGTCCGATCTAGATTTCGCGCTGAAGCTGAATTGACCGCGTCGCTTGAACACCCAGGAATTATCCCAGTTTACGGACAAGGGATCGATTCGAACGGGCGAGATTATTACGCGATGCGACTCATCGCCGGCAAAGGTTCTGGAACCTTTTCAGAATCGATCCACGAATTCCACGAACGAACATTTACCAATTCGATCGAACAATCCTGGCAACTCAGGGATCTCCTTCGTCGATTGGTCGATTTCCTCGATACGATCGCCTATGCGCATAGCCAAAACATCGCACATCGAGATCTCAAACCCTCGAATATACTGATCGGACCCTACGGTGAAACGCTTATTGCCGACTGGGGACTGGCTCGCAAGATCAATCCATCGAACACTACCGATGAGAGTCTGAACTATAGAATCGGATCGGAGTCGAACCATGAAGATAGCTTACCAACACCTGGGATCGGCACCCCTGGCTACGCCGCTCCAGAAAGCGCCCTGGGAACAACAGGTGATAAGCTTCGATCTGGAGACATTTACTCCCTGGGGGCGATCCTATGCTGCATCCTTCGAAACCAGCCCCCTGGACGAAAAGATAAATACCCAGGCAATTCTCAAAATCCAATCGTTTTAGCGAATATTCCAGGGATACTTTCGCTCGAAGCGATCGCCCAAAAAGCGACAGCAATCGATTGGGCCGATCGCTATGAGACAGTCGATCGCTTTAGATCCGATGTGCTCAATTGGATCGCTGGCGAACCTGTTACCGCACGCCCAGAAAGCTGGTGGGAGAAATCCATTCGCTGGCCCAGTCGCCATCGCACAATGGCCACCGGACTTGCTACCGGTCTTGCCATCACAATCCTTGGTGGTGCATCATTTCTGATTTATCAAACCCAGCAAAAACAACTTGTCGTCGAGCAAGCGAGCCGACTCCAACTGGCGTTGGATGATTCGTCTAGGCTTTTGAAAGAAACGCAAAAGGCAAATGAAATTGCCGAGAGCAGACGTGTTGAGGCTGTGAATAATCGACAGCTTGCAGAGCGACGCGAATCGCTGGCCTTCGAAGGACTTCTGAAATTTCAGGATCTGCTGGTAACCAATCAACAAATCTTTCAATCTCCGGAACTCGGCAAACTCAACGGAACTTTGTCCAGTCAGTCGAAGAAAGTATTTGAAGCCATTTTGCAGGATTTGAAGCAGGAATCATCACCAAGCCCAAGCTTGATTTCCCGGTTGGCTCACGTGACACGTCGAGTGGCGGCTATGGACTTGAGCTTGAACAAGCAGTCCCAATCCAATGAACACATCGATCAAGCTTGCAACTGGATGCAGCAAAGTCTAGAGAAATCCGGAGAGCAAGGACACCTCTCGGGTGCTACCGAGGAAATGCTACACTTGAAAATCGGAGAGTTACGATTGCTTCAGGGCTCCTTGGCGATGGGGCAGGGCAAGTTCCAGGAGGCCCGGCCCAGATTCGACGAAGCGATCCGAGAGATCCAGCCGCTGATCGAAAATGGGAAACTACCTCCCGATGACCTCAAGTCTGCAAGTCTATCCTTGGCCGAAGCCTGGTCGGGTGCTTCGATGCACGAGGTCTATCATGGGCAACTGAGAGAAGCGATAAGCTTACAGAAAAAAGCTCTCGAGCAACTTGGCGAAAGCCGACCAACTTCGGCAGAAGAAGCCCAAATCCGAATGCAGATCCATGGCAACATGTCGATCCTTCTCGAACGATCTGGCCAACCGGTTCAAGCTCTTGAGCAGCTCAAGCTTGCTGCTAGCGCACTCGATGAGGCGTTTGGAATGATCGATCAAAACCCTGCGGGGTTTGATGGAGAAAGCACCGTCATTTTGCCAACCAATGAACTCATGGGGCAACGATCACGAATTGCGCATCAGCAAGTCAGGATCATGG
>JAJTFC010000027.1 GCA_021298315.1 Planctomycetaceae bacterium | reverse complement strand
AGATGCCAGTCGTATCGAAGATTCGGTTTGGTCCGAGAAGGAGATTGAGTTTGTGCATAACCTTCCAAGTCTTATTAAATGTGGCGTAGCCGACGATCACTCGTATTTTTGGAGCGTATCGGTGCCGCAATTCATGGATTGGCTTGCGAGCTCGAGGCACAAAGATGCAAATCGTTTGTACAAAGTTTTTCAATCTGAGTTAATCGAGGGGATCAGACAGGAATTGGTCCATAAAGGGCTGATTTGATCAGGTTGTATACGGATCGTGGAAGCGATATTTAGTCGCCCTGCTCCGCGTCACCACATTCAGCACTTTTGTGTCCGAGAACTTGGCACTAGGAGCGAAGCTTAGATAGCCCGATCCGGGACTTGTCGACTGGCCCTGGTCGGTCTCGAACAGCCAGACTGTTAAGCAGGTTTTCCGTAACGCGGCACGACAAGAACGACCGAGCGATCCGGTCTTGGAAACCGTAAGGTTTTGATTCCAATGCGTTTGCGAGTTGGCCGTTTTTGAGTAGGTTCCTTATCTGGGGTTGCCCGGGGAGGTGTGATTGCACTGCCAAGACAGGATCGAGGGGGCAGTCTTTACCGATCCAGACGCAGAATGGCGAAAAGGACTACGCCAAGGTAGTGACTGGCGCTAGCCAAAATTACCAGGACATGCCACAGCGGGTGAAAGTACCAAGCGCGATGATCATTTTGAAGGAAATAGACACCCAGCGTGTAGATCAATCCACCCAGCAGCATGACAAGAAAGCAGATGGTACTGGTCGACCAGAATAGTGCCGCCGCAGGTGCCCAGCCCATGATGATGTACGATACGGCAGTCATGTTATCGACCCGATGCTTGGCGAAGACTTTGGAGTAAAAGCCAGCGGCAGCGGCGAGCCAGACCAATGTCATCATCGCGATTTTCGCCCATCCCTGCATACCACCCCAAATGAACGGAGTGACGGTGCCGGCGATCAGCGTATAGATGAACCCCTGATCGAGCGTGCGCATTCGATGCCGAATCTCAGGGGCTCTAACCGCATGGGAGAGGGTAGAGAACAAGTACATGGCGGAGAGAGATAGTCCATACACAACGCAAGACACGACCATCGCTGGATCATGATGCAGAGCGAGCCGGACCAAGACGATCCCAGCGGGAATACTCATGGCAAATCCTATTCCATGGAGCCACGCATTGACCTTTTCCAACGACGCATTGTCTTCAGTCCAAATGCGGGCCATCGACTCGCCCTCTTCCCCCTCTTCACGCCACAGGATCAATAACCATACGATCAATACTTTGGACACCTGCCCAAGAGCTTACATCCATTGCAAGGATGCGTATTCCCCGCAAAGAGCCGGTTGGTAAAGGTATCGACGTGATAACAGGGAATGCTCATCAGTGTCCTGGTATGTGCAATGCGACCTTGGAAACCCAAGTGTCTTTGTCTCGGATGATTGCCTGTGGGGGCAGTTGCTCGCTAAGCGTAGTAAGCTCTGGCATTTTCTTGACGGCCGTACCGATCGCCATAAACTCTAACAGGTTGTTGTGTTCGTGGATGTGTGTCTTTATCCCTACCACGCTGTCGGCATTCAACGCCGCGGCTTCGTCTCGGATCATCCCGATAGCATGCTCCCGAGCCTCATAGATCAAACTCGTCAACTCAGGTATTTCTCCACGGGTTATCGATCTAAACCAAGCCTTCAGACCACCGACAATCCCCAGCGAATAGACCGCCGTCCCAAGCACGAGCTTGACCGGCATGTATCCTAAATGGATGAGGTTCCACATTTCCTCGTTGGTAAGATCGCTTGTGACTACGTCGTGCGGACTTTTGGCCGCCGGCAATCGGGGATGCTCCGAGGCCGTCCCGAGCATCAGCATCTCATGCAACCCTTGCCAATTCATCGCTCGCGTTTCAATCCCGATAACGCTGTTGGCTCCCGCACGATGGGCATCACTTGCAATACGATGCAAAGCCAAGTGCCGCGTCTTGTTGAAAATATCGCTGTACTCTTTGATCTCCCCTCGCCCCATGGTCTTTAACGCGCCGACGATCCCAGACCCGACGCCGATTGAAAACGCAACATTACCAAACACAAATCGCAACGGACGAAATCCCGCGTCCAATTGGCAGTACAAGTCCTGTCCATTGGCACTCGTTGAGAAGCCTAACGAGCTTGACTTTCGGTCCGCTACATGCACCACCGAAGCTACTGAAAGAAACTCGCTCCTTCCGTGGAAGGTCGTCAGCTCGCTACTGACCCCAGTGATCCCCTCACCTCCATGACCTTCCGCCTCGCCAACCATGCGGTCCAATGCGTTCTGGCGTCCCTCATGAATGATCGAGGTAACTTCAGCTACCTCCCCTCCTACAAATGAGCTACCTATTGCCGACAAGCCACCTAAAAATCCCATCGAGAAAACGGAGTTCCCGACGACAAGCTCCCCGGGCGTGTATCCCTTTAAGGACAAACAATAAATCTCGTTACCGGACAAGCCTGTCATTCGTACCATGATGCCTCTCCATAATCGTTATTGGGTCTAGCTGCTCGGAGACGTAAATGCTAACCGATTTTGGGTTCTTCTGGGATTTTGGTGGCTAAGCCTAACAAACCTTTACGCTACTTACGCTACGCTACTTACGCTGGGACAAAACACCGATGGGCATGTCGAGTTTAGGGTTGGAAATCGTTAAGAAATTCCGAAGCAGGCTGATCCCATTGGCTTGGCTTTTCTCGGGGTGAAACTGAGTCGCAAAGGTATTTCCACGCCTTAGTGCGGCGCAGAATTCGTATCCGTAGTGGCTTGTAAGCCAACTGTCGCTTGCCTGCTCGAGCACCGCATGGTAGCTGTGTACAAAATAGAAATAAGGAGACGGGCCGAGTCCTTCGAGCATCGGATCGCTTGAGTGTTGCATCGAGCGGACTTGATTCCAACCCATATGGGGAACTTTAAGGGATGGATCCTCGAATTGGAACTTGATGACTTTGCCCGGGACGATCCCGAGTCCTTGATGCTCACCTCCTTCGAAGCTTACGTCCAGGAGCATTTGCAGTCCTAAGCAAATTCCAAGGAAGGGTTTATCGGCAGCAATCCAATCCTCGATGAACCCCACCCAATCCCTTTGTCGGATTTGACCTATCGCATCGCGAAACGCACCGACCCCTGGCAGGATCAAATGGCTAGCGGATTTCAAATCCGAAAACGACTCGCTGACCAAAGGGATCCCACCTGCGCGTTCGATCCCTTTGGATACGCTTCTGAGGTTTCCCATTTGGTAATCGATGATCCCGACGGTGGGTCGCTGAGTCATCCAAGTATATCTCCAGCAAAGGGGGATCGGTTGTAGATGTCGGTAAGTGCAACGCGTGTATCGATCATTAGGCGACTAGGTTGGGATCCTGACAAGCTGTCTTGGCAAGGTTCAAAATCAAATTATTGGAATTTGTCTCGAATCGAGACAAGGGACGAGAAAAATTGGCAGAAAATCCCGTCGTGCGATGATAGGATATTGCAGGGTCTGCAAATTTCTTCCTTTGAGAAGGCGTTTTTTACAACGGATCCATTAAAAAACCCTAACGATTCGGGTTTGATTTAGCAAACTGCTGAAAAAACAGCCATCCTGGAAAACTTTGTCCTTTTGGCCCAGTACTTGCATCTTTTCCTTTTCATCTCCTAAACGGTCGAATTGGCGAACCAAATCGGTTTCCATGGCGTCGAACGAATAGAGGGAGATCGTTTGGTTCCAACGCATGGAGCTTGTCCCGTTAAGCCAGCAACGCAGGATCGGGTTGTGGTCTGATACCTGTGCTGTTGTCATGGCAGGAGGCGAGAAGAGGATGAATAGCGATTACAAGATTGCATTGATTAGGGAATTGCGAGATCAGCAGGTACGTTTTGCGCCACGCAACAAACGCAGTGAGCAAGCCGACCGAGCCGAGAAGCTCTTGACCGAATTGGATCCGGCCAAGGATTACCCGTTTGATTTCTTGTTTTACCGGGTCACAGAAGTCCGCCCTGATGCGCACTCGATGCGCCTGATCAAGGGCCAGGATGCATTGCATGATCTTAGACTATTTGTCGAAGACATCACCGACTCGATGAATTTGCGCCTCGAAGAAGCTTCCGAACCTGTACATACGGTTGAAGACTTGAGCAAGCGGTTCAATGTTTCGACCAAAACTATTTCTCGATGGAGAGACCAAGGTTTGGTGTCTCGAAGATTTATCTCCGAGGGTCGCAAACGGGTTGGTTTTCTGCACTCGAGCGTCGAGCGTTTCGTCAATCAAAACAAAGTGCGTGTCGAGCGCGGTGAACGATTCAGTCAAATGTCGGATCTAGAGAGAGACGACATCATCGATCGTGCACGGCGGCTGTCCACTCAAGGCGAGAACCTGACCGAAGTCATTCGTCAAGTGTCCCGAGAAGTTCAGCGAAGTGTTGAAACGATTCGTTATACGATCAAGAATTTCGACAGGAGGTACCCAGCTATGGCGGTATTCCCCGAACAACGCGAGACCCTATCCGAAGAGGATAAGCGAGCCCTGTATCAACAGCACTTGCGCGGCGTTTCTACGATTATGTTGGGTAAACGCTATAAGCGGACTCGCAGTAGCATCATCCGGATCCTTAGTGAGCAAAGAGCTTTGAGGATCAAGGAGTTGGCATTGGATTTTGTTCCGAGCCCAGAATTCGACAAGGATTCGAATGTCCACGAAATTTTGGCCGAAACTCCTAATGCCGTTTCCCCCGGACGCAAGATGCGAGCCCCAGCAGGCTTGCCCGCTTACCTGGCTTCTCTCTACGAAGTTCCGCTTCTAGAGCCGCAGCAAGAGGTGCACTTGTTCCGCAAGATGAATTTCTTGAAGTACAAGGCGAGCAAACTGTTGGACAAACTCGATCCCAAGGCACCTTCGATCGCCCTGATGGATCAAATCGAAAAGCTTTACGAAGACGCATTGGCGGTCAAGAACAAGATCGTGCAAGCCAATTTGAGACTCGTCGTTTCGATTGCCAAGCGGCATGTCGGAGCCTCTGGGGATCTTTTTGGGCTCATCAGTGACGGAAACGTATCGCTGATGCGAGCCGTCGATAAGTTCGATTACACCCGAGGCTTCAAATTCAGCACTTATGCACACTGGGCGATCCGCAAGAACTTTGCTCGCTCGATCCCAGATGAATTCAAGCATCGGGAACGGTTCCGAACCAGTTCCGAGGAGATTTTCCAAAGCCGCGAAGATGCGCGTGCGGATCATTTGGCCGTCGAGATCGATCAGCAATCGCGAGCCGATCAAATCGGTAAGATCCTTCACACGCTCGATGAACGTGAGCAGCAGATCATCGTCTTGCGATTTGGTCTAGGTCAAGGTTCCGAGCCACGCACGCTTAAAGAGGTTGGTGAAGAACTCGGGGTTACCAAAGAGCGGATCCGCCAGCTCGAACTTCGGGCCTTGGCCAAGCTCCGCAACGCCGCCGAACGGGAGAAAATCGACGAGCCCGAATAAGCTCGTTGATGCTGCTCAAAAATAAGCACTCAAGCCCCGTGCCCATTTCGGTCGCGGGGCTTTTTGTAAAAAATCGTTTTTGCAATCTTTTTGCGAAAAGCAAATTGACCTGTTTGCAAAAATTGCTAATCTAGTACATCGACTTTGCGATTTTCGGTTCCGTCGCTTCAATTGATCCGGGTATTGATCATGGTCTCCTCCAATCTATTCAAAAAACGTTCTGGCTTTACCCTTGTCGAGCTCCTCGTGGTTCTGGCGATTATCGGGATTCTTGTGGGGCTTTTGTTACCGGCGGTCCAAGCTGCCCGAGAGGCTGCTCGGCGAGCACAGTGCATGAGCAACCAACGCCAAATTGGGTTGGCTTTGATGAATTACGAAAGTGCCCATCGCAGATTGCCAAGTGGATGGGTGGATTGGCGTCAAACGAAAGCTCCTGGCTGGAGCTGGGCCCATGCGATTTTGCCGTTCATGGAGGCGCAAGCCATCTACAACGGAACCGATCATCGTTCGAGGATCGATGCTCCAGTCAATCAGCAGAGCCTCGTGCAAGTTGTGCCGACTTTTATTTGCCCATCGGACATCGGTGGTAACACTTTCGAGATCGGTATGGATCCCCACGAAGAGGAAGAGGAGGAGCACGAAGGCCACAATGTCGATGAGGGTGATAAGCTATTTCGGGTGGCTAAATTCAATTACCCTGCTGTCTTTGGTACCATGGAAATCGATGAGGTTCCATACGGTTCGAACGGCACCTTTTTTGGTAACTCGACCGTTCGATTCAAAGATATCCCAGACGGGCTCAGCAATACGATGATTGTCGGCGAGCGTTCCAGCCGCTTGGGTGGTTCTCTCTGGCATGGTTGGATTGCCGAGGCTGCCGAGCCAGGAGCGAGATTCTTAGGTGTTGCAGACCATTCCCCCAACAGCAAGATCGGACACTTTGAGGACTTCTCGAGCCAACATGGGCCTGGAATCCACATCGTTATCGCAGATGGTTCTACTCGAATGATTTCGGATACGATTGATTTGAATGTCTACCAAGCACTCTGCACCCGCCAGGGTGGTGAGATAGCCAAGGATCTCGATTGATCGAGTGTCCTCATTGCAGATCAATGGTCTTTTGCAATCGCTCTATCATGCCCCGAGCCTGCTCGGGGTTTTTCTCAAGCAGATCAATACTTTCGCCAGGATCGACCTCCAAGTCAAACAGTTGATACTTTGGGACTTTGGTCGGCGTGAGTCGTAGCTCGACATTGTTGGCGCGTTGGGAATCGCACCGGACCAATTTCCACCGCCCTTCTCGGTAACCGAAGCTGCCCGATTGGCCGTTGTCCTGGACGACTAAGCTGTCTCTTCCCTTCCCGTTGGGGTCTAGTAGTAATCGGCTCAAATCGACACTGTCTGGACAATCCTTAGGATCGACTTGCAATCCAGCCAGGGCTGCGAGCGTTCTTGGGTAATCGACGATGCAAATGATTTGATCGCTCACGCGAGGAGTTAATTTCCCCGGCCACCATGCGATCATCGGCGTGCGTAGTCCACCTTCGAAGACATTGTATTTACCGCCGCGAAAAGGCCCATTAGGATCGTGATCCCCTAGATCCTCGATAGCTCGGTCTTCGTACCCGTCATCGAGAACAGGCCCATTGTCGCTGCATAGGAGAATCAATGTGTTTTTATCGAGATTGCAATCCTTGAGGGTCTCGATGATCTGACCGACCGACCAATCGAATTCAACGATCGCATCCCCTCGTGGGCCATGTTTGGTAGTTCCGGCGAATCTTTCGTGGACGATTCGAGGGACGTGGATCGCATGCGAACAGAAATACAAAAAGAACGGCTCAGATCGATGGGCTCGTATCCATCTGTCTGCTTCTCGAACCCAATGATCCGAAAGATCTTCGTCTCGAAACCTAGCCTTGGTGCCACCTGTGTAGAACCCAATTCGGCTGACTCCATTGTGGATCGTAGCATTATGGCCATGAGACCAATTCATTTTTAGTTCACGCCGATGGGTCTGTCCCGTCGGATGATTGTCGCTTGGTTTCTTATCGCCAACCCAAAGTGGATCTGAAGCATCCAGGTCCAAGACTCTGTCGTTCTTGACGAAGACTTGTGGAACGCGGTCGTTGGTCGTTGGTAGTAAAAAGCACTCGTCGAAACCAAAATCCAGGGGACCTGGGCGGAGTGTGCCGTTCCAATCTGGTCCCGAGGGGCCTCCCAAGCCTAAATGCCATTTGCCGATGACGGAGGTTTTGTAACCGGCGGTTTTCAGCAGGCTTGCAATGGTTGTGGTTCCTGCGGGGATAATCGAGGGGCTATTGGGTGGTGCCACTCCAGTTCCCTTTTGCCTAAAGGCATACTTTCCCGTCAGCAACGAATAGCGAGTTGGCGTGCAGGTCGATGCCGAGCAGTAGCCACTGGTGAATCGAATGCCTTGCTGTGCAAGTCGATCGATGTTGGGGGTTGGGATGGTTTTGGCTCCATAGCAACCTGTATCTCCGTACCCTAAATCGTCGGCAAGGATGACGATGAAATTTGGTTTCGAAATGGATTCCGAGGACTTAAGTGCGTCTTGTGCAAGTCCCACCGAGAGGTTCGATAAGATCCAAATGGCTGCGATCCAAAGGATTCCCTTCAAAGCGTCGTGTTGCATGATTTGAGTCCTGATTCGGGCCTTTTGGAAAACACTATTTCTTTGTGGTACAATTCTTGGGATCTATTTTAGCCTTCCCTCCCGACCCCCACCACCGGCCATGCTCTGCCTCTTGAATACTTGTTGCATTGTGGGGCCTCAGCCTTGGATTCGACGGATTCAAGGTCTCATTCTCTGGATCGTCGTTGCAACGACCGGGTTTTCTCAAACACCTATCGAGCTTTCCAATCGAAGAGAACTCTTTGTCGACAGGTTTCTCATTGAGAGCCTCGAAGGCCTGAGTCTTAAGTTGCACGAGCCCAAGGCGACTGAGGCGATGGCCCAACCGGCCGACGCTATGGAGTACGGCACAATTATCCATGATGGTCCTGTGTATCGCATGTACACTCGCGAAGGTCGAGGTGCGAAATTTGACGGAGATGACACAGAGGTTACTCGCTACTGCGAAAGTAAAGACGGTATCCATTGGACGAAACCCGAACTGGGGTTAATCGAACTCGACGGATCGAAACAGAACAATGTGATCCTCAAGGAGGCACCCTTCTGCCATAATTTTGCACCCTTTCTGGACGAGAATCCAATCGCACCCAAAGAGAGTCGATTCAAAGCTTTAGCCGGAACGATCAAGTCAGGTTTAGTCGCATTCGAATCGGCCGATGGAATTCGCTGGTCGAAGATCCGAAATGAGCCGGTGATTCAATACACCAAGGAATACGCATTTGACTCGCAGAATGTTGCGTTCTGGTCTGCCTATGAAAAAATGTACGTTTGTTACTTCAGGCACTTCCTCGATGGCAAGCTCCGTTCGATTTGTCGAACCACTTCGAAAGATTTCATTCAGTGGACTGAGCCGATCGCGATGCGTCCGAATCTACCCGATGAACACCTCTATACATCGTTGACGCACCCTTATCTTCGAGCACCGCACATTTACATCGCAACTCCGACGCGGTTCTTTCCAAACGCCAGCAACAGAACCGATATTCTTTTCATGACCGCAAGGGGCGATGGGCCTTTCGACCGTACGTTTCGCCAAGCATGGCTAAGACCGGGATTGGATGCACAGCGGTGGGAAAACCGCGCCAATTATGCAGCTTGGCATATCGTGCAGACCGGTGCAGAAGAAATGTCGCTTTACACGACTCCGTTTCGCAGGTTTACGCTACGGCTCGATGGATTTGCTTCTGTCCATGCCGATGCCGATGGTGGACGGATGACGACCAAGGTCTTTACGATGGCTGGTGATCGGCTGCTCATCAATGCTTCGACAAGCGCAGCGGGGTCTATCCGCGTCGAGTTGGTCGATCCTCAAGGTGAACCGATCGAAGGGTTTCGATTGGAGGACAGCCAAGCATTTGTCGGCGATGCGATTGAGGCACAGGTCCACTGGAAGTCTACCCCGGACATGCGGAAGCTTATGGGACAGCCGATTCGAGCTCGCTTCGAATTGAAGGATGCGGATCTCTATGCCATCGAATTTCGGACTGATGAGACCAGGCAAGTGGATTTTCGCAAGGATCTACGTGGGATCTTCGAGCAACGCTGCTTTGCATGCCATGGAGCTTTGAAACAGGAATCAGGTCTGCGATTAGACACTGCGGCCTCGATTCGCCAGGGGAGCGATTCGGGCGCTGTGATCGTGCCTAACGATTCGACCAAAAGCCTTCTTGTGCAGCGAATCACTTCGAAGGATCCCCTCTTGCGAATGCCTCCGGAAGGTCACGCACTTGAGGATTCCCAAGTTCAAGCGATAGCCGCTTGGATCGACCAAGGTGCAGCCATTCCCTCCGAAGATCAACCCGAACCGGATCCTAATGAGCACTGGGCATTCAAGCTACCGAGGCGATCGACGGTTCCAAGCATAGAAAATCTTTCTGCTCATCCCATCGATGCTTTTATCGAAGCCCAGTGGAAAGTACAAGCAGTGGTGCCGCAAGGACAAGCCGATGCGGCCACGCGACTTCGTCGATTGCATTTGGACTTGGTGGGACTACCCCCGAGTCCAGAAGCCATCGAGCGATTCGTAGCGGATCCTTCTAAGGTCGCTTATGAAAAGTTTGTGGATGATCTTTTGGCTTCTCCGCAGTATGGCGAGCGTTGGGCCAGGCACTGGATGGATGTCTGGCGGTATGCAGATTGGTTTGGCCGTCGGTATGTACCGGATGTCTGGAACAGTGCACCACAGATATGGCGGTGGCGAGATTGGATCGTCGATTCGCTTAACGAAGATCTTGGGTATGACCAAATGATCCGCGAGATGCTCGCAGCCGATGAGATCAAACCTGGGGATCCAAAGTCAAACGTTGCAACGGGGTACTTGATCCGTAACTGGTACGCCTTAAATCCCAACGACTGGATGCGAAGCAATGTCGAGCATGTGAGCAAAGCTTTCCTGGGGTTAACGTTTCACTGCGCTCATTGCCACGATCATAAGTACGATCCGATTTCGCAGGAGAACTATTTTCAGTTTCGAGCTTTTTTCGAGCCGATTGCAGTCCGGCAAGATCGATTGGCTGGACAAGCAGATCCAGGGCCATTTCAAGAGTACGAATACAGTACGCTTCGGAAAGTGCAGAGGCTCGGCCGGGTTAGCATCTATGACAAGTCCCCAGAGTCACCGACATGGTTCTACACCGGTGGGGACGAGCGAAATCGGCAAACCGACCGAGGTTCGATTCGGCCCGATGTGCCGGGGTTCTTAAAAGCAGCTTATGAGCAGGAAATCCAGAATGTCCCTTTGCCGCCGCAGGCTTGGTATCCCGGTCTAGATCCGCAAATCATCGAAACGATCCTTCAGCAGACGGATCAAGAACTCGCCGACGCAGTCAAGGAAAAAGACCAACTTCAGCAAGCTTATGATGCTCTGATGGCCATCGAGCAAACCCAGTTGGATCAGCAAAAGAATGTGCAACGGGTCGAACAGATTCAAAATCAAATCAAGGATCTTGAAAATCAAGAGGGATCATCCAAGAGTTTAGCCCTCTCAGGCGAGCAATCCCTTTTGATGGATGCGTCAGAAGGAAGGCGGATGATCTACCGGGCCGTACCGGAAGTCCCATCCGTTGAGCAAGGGGATCAAGTCCGATTTCTGGTTCGAATTTTGGCCGATACGCACTTTAACTTCCAGCTTACCCGCAATAGTTCGACGGGAGCGACTGCCACCTATGTGGGTTTCGAAAAAGGCTTGATCAAATCCTACAAGCCATCCTCGTTTGATGAGTTTGAAGTGGGGCGATTCGACCCGGATCGTGATCAAACGATCCAAGTGGAAATGACTCTGCATCCGGATGCAGATCAGTGCATCTTGAGAGTCATTTCGCTTCCTGATCAACGATTGCTTGTCGAGGGTGTAAAGATCGCTTTGAACGGTTGGAATCCCGTTGGTGATCCTGCCAAAGGGATCTTGTTGGATGCGAGAACCGGTTGTGTTGCGGTCGTTGACGACTGGAGTTACGCAAGAGCCCAGTCGCAGCAGGACGGATCGGTTGCATCAATTCTTGGGTTCTCCTTCGAAGCCGACAAGCATGCCGAAAACAGCGAATTGGTAGGAAGTCTCGGCTGGGTATCAGCCCAAGATTACTCGATCGCTCCAGCCAGTTCGAAAGTTGTTCGCAAATTGCCTTCTATGGCACTTAGCAAACTTTACAAAGAGTTCAGCGTAGCCAAGAGAGCAGCAGATCGGATCGGAATGAAGCTTCAAATCGCCGAGGCGAAAGTCCTTTGGAAGCAATCCAGTTGCAATGAGATCAACTCGCGAATAAAAGCCGAACGAGCCAAATACCTTCCTGAGTTGCATGCAACAGCCGAGGGTATCGATAGGCTCTCGCATCAGGCTAGTATCCAAGAGAAGGCTAGTGAGTGGCAGAAAAAGTTCTATCATTGGAGCATCGCCCAGGAACAATTGGCTCAAGCCGAGGCTATTACTCCTGAGGATCCGAATCGAGCCAAGCAAATCGAAACTGCAAGCTTAGGATTGGCGAAGGCTCAAGCGGAGTTGGAAGCAGCCGGGCATCTCAAGGATCAAGCTCAGAAAGCAGAGGCTTCGAAGGCCAATTACAAACCGCTTTCGACCCAGTATCCAAAAACAAGTACCGGTCGCCGAAGGGCATTGGCAAGCTGGATCACCTCCGCGAAGAATCCTTTGACAGCACGGGTTGGGGTAAACCATCTTTGGATGAGGCACTTTCAACAACCGCTTGTCAAAACTGTGTTCGATTTTGGACGAAACGGAACCCGTCCAAGCCATCCGGAGTTGCTCGATTGGTTGGCCGTTGAGTTCATGGAATCCGGATGGAGTATTAAGCATCTTCACCGCTTGATCGTCACGAGTGAAGCTTATCAGAGGCAATCCTCGGTTAGCGGTAATCCATCGCAAACAACAGATCCTGAGAATCGTTGGTATTGGCGGATGAACCCAGGTCGCATGGAGGTCGAGGTCCTCAGGGACTCGATCCTGCAACTTGCCGGCAAGTTAGATCCGTCGATGGGGGGGCAAGAACTCGAGAACAAAGATATCTTTACGACTTGGCGAAGGAGTCTCTACTACTGCTGCCAACCGGAGGAGGATGGAAAGAGTTCCTTGGGAATGCTTTTTGATGGGCCCGATGCGAGCGACTGCTACCGACGAACTCGAACCGTCATTCCGCAGCAGTCATTGGCCCTGACCAATAGTTCTTTGGTGCATGAGCTCAGTCCCTTGATTGCCCAACAAATCGAATCTCGATTGCCCCCGGATTTTCAGACGAATTCCGATCGTTTTGTCGATGCAGTTTACCAAACGATCTTGGGTCGAGTTCCGAGTCCGCAGGAAAGTGTGTTATGTCGAGATTATCTAAGCGATACAACACAAACGCAGTCGCTGCGTGCAAGTCTGGTTCGAGTCTTGCTCAACCATAGCGACTTTATCACGATCCGTTGAGAGATTGAGGCACGTTATGGCGATTGGCAATCGGAGAATGTTCCTAGCCGACTATGGGATGGGCTTTACCGGTTTGGCTTTGGGGTCGATGCTTGCCGATGACCGGATAGCTCGGGGAGCAGACGATCACGCAGACTCGTTTCGGGAAGGCCAAAGGGTGCTCGAGCCGAAAGCCAAGAGTGTGATATGGGTTTTTCTCTCGGGGGGCTATAGCCATGTCGAGACGTTTGATCCCAAGCCGGCACTCAACGAGCATGCGGGTAAGACCTTTGATCAAACGCCGTTTGCTAACCCGGTTGATTCTCCGCTTCACAAGAAGCGGTTTCGTTCGGTGCCTGCCCAAGAGATCAATGTTCGAGATGTTTACCCGACGATTTATCCTATGCAGGTAGGCTGGAAGAAATGCGGCCAGAGCGGAATCGAGGTGACCGATTGGTGGCCCCATTTGAGCCAACAGATCGATCAGTTGTGCTTCGTGCGCAACATGTGGACGACCGACAACGACCACGCGGCAGAGAACCAAATTCATACCGGTCGACATCGGCTCGATGAGCCGCAGCCGAGCATCGGGGCTTGGGCAAACTACGGCTTAGGTAGCTTCAATGAAAACCTACCGAAGTTTGTCGTGCTAGGTGGTCCTACAAGATCTGACACGCGGCAGTCGATCGATTCCTACTATCTTGGACCACAGCATGCGGGGGTGCCATTGACACTCGATCCGAAGAATCCGCTTCCATTCGGTCAGCGTTTTGACAAGCAATCGGCTCGGGAGCAAGCCAAAGAGTATGAATTGATCGGTAAGCTCAACGGACTCTTGGGTGCTGAGTACCCTGAGGATGATGAGCTACGAGCTCGGATCAAAGCCTATGAGCTGGCTTTTCGAATGCAGGCTTCGGTTCCTGAAGCGATCGATATGGCCAGTGAGACAGAGCAAACTCGCAAACTCTACGGTTTGGACCAAGAAGCTACGAAGGTCGCTGGCGAGCGATTTTTGGCTGCAAGACGATTGGTCGAGCGTGGGGTTCGCTTTGTCCAAGTTTTCCCGTCGGCCTACGGAGTTTGGGATTCCCATCAAAAGCTCAAAGAGAATCACACAAAGCTCTGTGCGAGCGTCGATTTACCGATTGCAGGTCTGATCACAGATCTCAAGCAACGAGGGATGCTCGAATCGACGGTCGTGGTTTTTTGTACGGAATTTGGGCGCACGCCCGGTTTGGAGCGACGCAGCGGTGGGGTCGACGGACGAGACCACCATCCCAACGGATTTACTATTTGGATGGCAGGTGCGGGTATCAAGCAAGGATTTGTACACGGTCAAACCGACGAACTCGGCTACCATGCTTTAGGAGACGGCCACTACGTAACGGATTTGCATGCCACCGTCCTGCACCTTTTGGGGATAGAGTCCCGGAAACTTGAAATCCCTGGCAGGAAGAGGCTCGATATCGATCATGGAAAAGTGATCCGTGATATCCTAGTCTAAGATGGTTTTGGGTGGTCGACACGCACCTTTGAGTGTTGCACAATAGGGCATCGGTTGCTCGCGGATTCTGGCAAAGCTTCGACCCCATAAGAAGCGACGCATGCAATCGTAACCCATACCACAGCTCATCATTGAAGAAAGTTTTATGCATAAGGAAATCCAGCCTAGTCAAGAGCAGATCGAGAGTGCCAATTCCAGTAGCGTCGCGATTGTCGTTTCCCAATACAACGAGCAGATCACCGGCAAATTGTGTCAAGGTGCTGTCGAATCGTTGGTCTGCGGGGGAATAGCCCGTGAGAATATCATCATCGTGCGAGTCCCTGGCGCTTGGGAGCTTCCGTTTGCAACCCAGCGACTCGTATCGGCCCGTAGCGTCGCGGGGGTGATCGCATTGGGAGCCGTCATCAAAGGTGAGACGACTCACGATCAGCATATCAATCGGGCCGTCAGTTCGGCTCTGATGCAATTATCGCTCGATCATAACAAGCCGATCGCGTTTGGGTTGTTGACGGTCAATACCCTTGAGCAAGCGCTCCATCGCAGCGGTGGAAACAAGGGGAACAAAGGCCAGGAATGCGCCGAGGCGCTCCTTGCTTGTCTGCGACTTGGACGAGCTCTCGATGGATTCGATGAGTAATCGTACTCCCTTAAGCTTCGCTTGGACGATTCCCTTGAAGTGATTAGGATAGATTAAGAATTTTTCAGCCTAGAGAGTGGGCTGTCGAGCAAACAAGAATCGAATCCTCCGTTGAAACTGCTGTTGCAGCCGATATTTTCCATCGACCATTTTTAGGATGCCCAGCATGCTCTTTCCGATAAGTGACGACGACCAGAATGTGAACATTGTTCCATACATCACCTACGGGTTGCTGGCTGCTAATGTTGTTCTTTTCCTGGTGCAGGTCACTAATCCCGAATTCACTTATGGATGGAGTGTCATCCCCAAAGAGATCACTACCGGTATCGATATCGTAGACCCCCAGGAATTGCGAATCGAGGGGCAAGGGAAGGTCCAGATCCCGCAGGCACCCGGGCCGGTACCTATTTGGCTGACACTTTTGTCCTCGATGTTCATGCACGGTGGCTTTGGGCATATCGCGGGCAATATGCTTTACCTATGGATCTTCGGAAACAATGTCGAGCACCGTTTCGGTCATCGATGGTTTTTGATCTTCTATTTGATTTCGGGTTTGGTTGCAAGTTTTGCTCAGATCATGCTCGCACCAGAGAGCATTATCCCGAACCTAGGAGCATCCGGTGCGATCGCAGGTGTCATGGGGGCTTATCTAGTCCTGTTTCCCTATAATCGAGTCAACGCGGTATTTTTGTATCACGTTGTGACGATCCCCGCGATCTTGGTGCTGGGGCTTTGGATCGCTATGCAGCTTTTCAGCGGATACGGATCGATCGCCAGCACTTCGACCTCTGCAGGCGGGGTAGCTTACATGGCCCACGTCGGTGGCTTTGTCGCTGGAGTGCTTGCTGCTCTTGCCTATCGGATGACGATTCAGTCCGAACCGGATTCCTTGCTCAAAAGGCAATACCAGCGCGATCCGATGGCGAGACGCTTTTGGTAGGCTTCCGGAAGCGACTCGGGTCGCTAGCGAGGATTACGCGGATCGTTTGGGGCCAGGATCGGAGTGAGTTCTTTGACGAAGTCCTGGGCGTCACGGAAGCTCCGGTAGACGCTTGCAAAACGTACGAAGGCGACTTCGTCCAGATCACGCAGGTAACGCATGCACTGATTGCCAACTTCCTCAGAGCTTACCTCTCGTTCGTAGTTGTCCAAGATATAGGCTTCGATCTCGATGGCCAGTCGTTGGATCTCTGACTGCTCGATTTTGCGCTTCCAGCATGCCGCCGACAGTCCGCGCTCGATCTTGGCACGGCTGAAATCTTGGCAAGTTCCATCCCGCTTGCGAACTTGGAGGAGACCTTCGACCCGTTCGTAGGTCGTAAAGCGACGTTTGCAATGGTTGCAGAACCTGCGTCTGCGAATTGCACGCCCCTCTTCGACGATCCGAGAATCGCGAACGCCGTCGTTGTCGTTACTGCAGAAGGGACATCGCATGGGATTCAATGAGGGGATCGATGGAAAGATAATGCAGAGCGACTTATCAAGACGGGATCATTGTTGCAGAGTTTCCCAATCAATCAACGGTCAAGGGAAAGTGCCATGTCTAGAAATATGCCGCTAGCCTCTGGGGCACGAAAAGCTATCATACCGAGACTGCTCGCCGCAAAAAGCGAGTATTCATTGGTTTTTTAACAATCAGATCCTCCCAGCCCCTAGTTCTGCGATGTCCGACCTGAGTCAAAACAAGGATACCCAAGGCGTTCCCAATTCTCCGAGTGCCTACCGTTATCTGCTTTGGGCGGGGTTGTTCATGCTCGTTGGGATCAGTTTTCTGATCTTTCTTGGACGAGAGCGGGAGAGTTTTGCCGGCAGGCAAATTCCAGATTTGGATCTTAAACCGCTCCTCAATACGACGCAATCGGCGTCGGATCGGATGGCTGAATCAGAGTTTGTTCTGATCCATTTTTGGGGTACATGGTGTGGTCCATGTGTTCAAGAGTACCCGGAGATCATCAAGTTGCAGCGTAAGTATTCCAGTGATCCTCGGGTTGCGATCCTGAGTATCTCTTGTGGTTCGAAAAACCCTGAATCGATCGATGAACTGGAATTCGACACCAAAGTTTTTGTCCAAGGCTTTGGTGGAGACTTGCCAATCTATTGCGACCCTGCGATGTATTCCCGGATTCAAGTCGCAAACGTTATCGGTCGCAATGGGTTCGCCTACCCGACGACGCTATTGCTTGATCGACAGATGAAAATTCTCGATGCTTGGGTTGGTGCTACAAATCCAGGGGAACTCGATCGCTCTCTCAACAATTTTCTTGCTGCCAAAAAATAGTTTTGAGACGTTTCTCTAGAGGATCTTTCAAGCAGATGCCTTCAAATCACAAACCGGTTCTTGCGATTACCATGGGTGATCCTACCGGTATCGGTCCTGAGATCATCGCTGGTGCTCTGGAAAACCCTTTGGTTACTCAAACGTGTATTCCAGTGGTTGTTGGTCGCACGGGCATCATGCGTCGTGCAAGCCAGGTCATTGGCTCTGGGGCATCGTGGATTGCTTGTAAGGATTGGGATCAAGTCCGATCGCACCTGGATTTGATTTCCAGTGGATCGGTGCAATCTCCAACGAGAGTGTGCTGCTTGGATGCGGCCAGTGAAGATTCTCAGCAAGCACCTCTCGGGAGGATTGATGCTCGGGGCGGGCAGGCCGCGTATGATTCGCTCGTAGTAGCCACGGAGTTGTGTTTAAACAAACTCGTGGATGGATTGGTCACTGCACCGTTGCAAAAGAAATCGCTCGATCTAGCGGGGCACCATTGGCCTGGACATACCGAACTCTTGGGGCATCTATGCGGGGTGGATACCACCGCCATGATGCTCTATTTGCCACCCGGAAAACCCAATCACGGTGGGCCAAGTGGCCTAGGTGTCGTGCATGTCACGTTGCACATGGCTCTGCGCGAAGTCTTCGAGAATTTGACGATCGAGAATATCCTAAAAACGATCGAGCTTACGCATGCCTACTTTTCGCGATTGGCGTTGGCCCAAGGCCGCATGGAGGCTCCCAAGATCGCAGTCACGGCATTGAATCCTCATGCTGGTGAATCGGGTCGATTCGGAACCGAGGAGATTGAACTGATTGCACCTGCGGTTTTAGAAGCGAGGAAATCCGGAGTCGATGCAAGTGGGCCTTGGGCTGTCGACACGCTTATGCCTAGGGCTGCCCAGGGTGAATTTGATGCGGTGGTGGCTATGTACCATGACCAAGGCCACATCGCACTCAAGCTGCTCGATATGTTTGAGGCGGTCAATATCACCCTTGGCTTGCCCATCACTAGAACCAGCGTCGCTCACGGAACGGCTCACGATATTGCTGGGAAAGGGATTGCCAAGTCAGGGGGAATGGTACAAGCCATCTTGGCGGCCGCTAGGCTCGCTAGCAAGTGACTAAAGCATCCCTTTGAGAACCGCAAGTGACTGAGCAAATCTCGATTCAGCCTCCGAGGGGTTTAGCCGGTGGCCCGGATCGATGACTATAAAGCTATCGCCCATGCCTTCAAAGGATATGACTGAATTGCTTGTGAATTGCTTTCTTCGATCCCCAGTGAGAAACTCTCGAATGTCCTCTGGAGAATCCCCTCGGATCAAGTAGAGGGAATTGAATTCTGGGTCTTCAGGAAACTCAATGAACCGATAGCCAACAAACTTGGCCAACGATGCTGACCAAGTTCGTTGGGAAAGTGTAAATGGGGGGATGTTCAATCGTCCGTCACGTACTAAGAGGACCGTGACTGTATGCTTCGAGGAGCTTTTGCCGTGACTGACCACATAGGTATATTCGCAGACGGTGATTCGAGTCGTATCGGTTTCGGCGACCAAGGCGAATGGTACTTTTTGAGATCTTCCGCGTTTTCGATAAAGCTCGAATTGCTCGAAAGCATCCCAGTCTTGTTCAGAGAGATCGAAAAATAGCTCTACACCAAGTGCTTGAGCAGTCTTGGCGAAAGCCTCTCTCCGTTTTTTTTGATAATGGGCGTCTCCCCAGATTGCTAATCCGACAATCGCAACCACTCCGATGATGATAAGCCAGAGCATGGATAGTTCCTCAAAGTCGGTAAGTGCTCGCGAGACACTAACGGATGGTTAAGGCCTTGCGCTAAGGAGCTGTTGGACTTTCTCTTCAAGTGCCTTTCCTCGCACATGCACGGCAGTTACGTTTCCATCGCGACCGATGAGCATCGTAAAGGGAATCGCGACAATCGATAGTTCTTGTGCGATCGCAGTGTCCATACCTGCCTTGGTCGGATCATTGCTTACGAGAATATCCCAAGGCATTTTGTTCTCGGCCATGAACTCATCGAGGTCGGATCGCTTGTCATCGAGATTGATGGCGATGACTTCAAAGCCTTCGGCGTGTTTCTCATCGTATACTTTTCGGATGTTTGGGATCTCGGCGATGCAGGGGCCGCACCAAGTGGCCCAGAAGTCGACCATCACGACTTTGCCTTCGTACTTGGACTTGTCAAAAGCCTTTCCGGAGGTGTCGACTAGGCCTTCGAGATTCAGTGGTTTTCCGATGCTGCCGATCCGTTTTTGGTATCCGGTAACGGACATTTCGATTTGTGACTTAAGTTCGGGTGTTTTCGTTTTTTCCAGTTGGGTTCCTGCTAGATCCAGGAGACTCTTGGCCACCTCGATGTTCCCGGAGTATTCGAACTGTGTGGCGCACTGAGCAAGCGCCATGGCGGTCCAAGGCGAGGGGATCTTTTCCATAAGACTTTTCGCTTTTTCGGTTAAGACCGCCGGATCGGCTGCCATCGCTTGACGCGTATCGATGACTTGCAAATAGCTTTCAAAATCAGGAAGTCGACGCATCTTCATCTGCCAAGATCGCATGCCCAGATTGGGGTCTGGAACATCCCTGAATTTGGCTTCGAGTGCATCGATGAGTTGATCGCAGGCCACATCTGCGGGGCTTGGAGTTTTTGGCTCAGTCGTCGGTGTGGAATCCTTGGACTCTGCCGGCGGAGCAGAATCACTGTCGCTTGATAGAATCTGTGCAGCCTGCGCGACAGCCATGAAGACACCCGGATCGGCACCTTCGGCTTTGTCTAGCAAGCCCTTGGCGGCGGCCAGGACTTGGTCGACCGAGGCGGTTTGGTTGGCGTAGTCGGATGTGAGCAACTGGAGCTGCAGTCGCTGAGCGATTTTAGCTACACGTGGATCGTCGTTGCTGGTGAGATCTTTACTGAGCGTGCGAAGGTCGTCTTGAGCGGGGACATCGCGAAACATCGCCATTTGCTGGAGAGCTTCGAGCTTACTGATCCAACCTTGAGCCGTTTCATCGGGGGTTTTGGCTGAGTTTCTGAGGCGATCGGCTGCCGTGGATTTCATGCGAAGCAGATCCATGCCGCTGGTGAGGATTGTATCGTTATTGATTTGCTTTTTATTCGCGTCATTTTGCAAATCCATCATCGCACGATCGACCATAGCCAAGAACTTTACGATGTCCTCGGGCTTCTCCGAGTCGGTCATCTTTAAACTCTTGTAGCTTTTGGCTTGAAGCGATGGATCTTCCTGACCGGGTTGGAAGTTTGGCAACTGCGGAGCCGAGGTAGGCTCGCTGGCACTTGGACTCGAGTCGCCCGCTTTGGGCTTGGGCTTGGTAGCTGCCTGGGAGCTATCGGCAGGTCGAAAACCGCTTGTCTCTGCCGAAACCTCTTTGGTCTTGCTCTCTGGAGAACATCCTAATGGTGCAAGAACTAGCCCGCAGAGGAAAGACCATTGGAAGGCCGATCGCAATTGCCTAGCCAAAGGAGATCTCCTCGAAATGGAGGATCGGGATCGGAGTTTGTTTTGAACTTTTTCTACGACGATTCTTTTCACGGATATTCTCCAAAAAACTCGGTGCACTTGACCATTAGTAGCTTGAACGAATCGGCTCGACTAAGCAATACTGCTTGCTCACTGCCCCTTACGATTTCCTCAGGAAACATCCGAATTCATCCTCGTGTTGCATTAGATACCATGGAAAAGCAGATCAGCATCCCAACGAGAGCCCATCGCTCATTACCATCGGTCGGCCTTGGGTTCTGGAAAATACCCAACGAGTCGACGGCCAAGCTTGCTTTGGAGGCTGCCAAGATCGGTTATCGACATTTCGATTGTGCTTCGGATTACGGTAACGAGCAGCAAGTCGGCGAAGGGATCAATCAAATCTTAAGCGAGGGCATCTGTCGTCGCGAGGATTTATGGGTCACGGGCAAACTATGGAACACCTACCACCGCAAGGAGCACGTGCGGCTTGCTTGCGAACGAAGCTTGAAGGATCTTCAAATCGATTATCTCGATCTGTATTTGATTCACTTCCCCATCGCGCTGGCTTACGTCCCATTTGAACATCGGTATCCGGCAGGTTGGCATTACGATCCGGAATCGGAATCACCGAGGATGATTCCCGATGCAGTACCTATTTGCGAAACATGGGAAGCCATGGAAAGGTTGGTTCAAGCCGGCCTGGTACGCACCGTGGGTGTGAGCAATTTCGGAACTTCGCTCCTGCGCGACGTTTTGTCTTATGCGAGCATTCGTCCGAGTGTGCTTCAAGTCGAATCGCATCCGTATTTGGTACAGAGCAAACTCCTTCGCTATTGCCAGCAGGAGCAAATTGCAGTGACGGCATTTAGCCCATTAGGAGCACCATCGTACATCCCCTTGGGGATGGCAACCGCATCGGAGTCGGTGATCGAGCAACCGGTCGTTGCGCAAATCGCTCAGGAGGTTGGGCGAACGCCTGCCCAGGTTGTCTTGCGATGGGGAGTCCAGCGGGGAACAGCGGTGATCCCAAAGACGCAGCAGATCGCGCGTCTGAAGGAGAACTTAAGCCTGTTTGATTTTGAACTCACCTCAGAGCACATGGAGATGATTTCTCGATTGGATCGTAACCAACGCTTCAACGATCCGGGCGTTTTTTGCGAACAAGCCTTCGGGTGTTATTATCCGATCTATGAGTAACGGGAGTTTGTTTTACTCGGGGCTCTGATGCGATCGTTGTTTTTGCATGATTGCGTAGAGATCCAAATCCGATCGACCACCTAGGATAGCAAAGATCGTACGCAGGCGCTCGAAGCCTTCGGCCAGCCCCTTATCGGCTCTGAGTCGAAAGTAGCCTGGTTCGGCCGTGATGACTTGGATTGCCCGTTTGGCTTGCTCTTGTTCTGACTCATCCGCTTGTTGAAACTCCTGCTGTAGGATTGATTGGACATAACCAAAAGCGTACTGATTACCGGTGAGCAAAGTCCAACCGAGCGGTTCTTCGAATTGCTCGGTTTTGCTGACGACGCAATCGGCTTGGAGTTCCACTGTGCTCTCATCATCTTTGAGCAATCGTATCTGCCAGAGGCCTTGCTCGGACTTGGAAATCGATTCGACACCCAAGCTTTCGATCATCAGAAATCGCATGGAGGTTTGATCCGAAAGTTCGCTTCGAGTAACAGCAAGCTCATCGGAGCCGGGGGGGTTGTGGTACTGAGCAGAGCTTGGAGGTACTATCCAAATGAGTTTTGCATGGCCGTCGTACTCTAGGCACTCGCGTACTTGCCGACAAGCCTCAGGAGTCGATCCAACCAGTACGATCTGTTTGCCATCGTAGGTCTTTGGGTCGAATTTTCGATCCATCGGTAGATGCTCGAGGAAGTCATCACGGGATTGGAGTTCTCCGATAGCAAGACCGCCGCAGGGGCCTAGTCCGACTCTAGCGGACCGTGTACCACGGCAATCGATAATACAATCGGCTCGCGATACCCAAGTCCCTCGATGTCTGCCTTGGACGAGGATTCGGAATTCATCGTTACACCGACTTTGCCACTGGAATTCATCGAGTCGATCGGGCTTGGGTTGATCGCTTGATCGCCAGCGAGAAATGTCGATTACGGGGCTTAAGAAGTGGATGTCGTCGAACAAAAGATCGGTTTTCGCCAACGGCAGTAGATACTCCTCAGCGTACTGCTTGCCTGTAAAAAAATGATCTTCGTCCGGAGGGCGATACCCTTCGTCTTGGGCCTCTAATGCTCCCAAACCTAGACTGGTAGTTATCTGCCCGGCTGGTGAATCGATCTTGCGATTATTCCAATCGAGCATGCGGTGGGCGACTCGACGGGTTTCGAAGATCGATACGTGGTAACCGAGGAATCGAGCATAGAGTGCCGCTTCAATACCCATGGGACCTGCACCCAGGATAGCAATGGTTGCTGGGCTCTCCATTTCTGGATCCCACGGAAGTGCATCGATCATGAAAGGGTATTTCTTTGAGAGAGTCTGAAGAAACTAAGGGAAGGGGATATTGTCGAACTCGTAATCCGCGGTCTGCAAGATAACCGACTCTGGGGCTCGGTAAACAAACCGATAGTCACTCAATGGAGCTTCGATGTCGAAGAGATAACTCAGGCCGATATCGTGTTTGGTAATGCGTGTGGTAGCCCAACCGGCATGGTCGATGCGGTTTCCTTCTTTGTCCAAAAGATAGCCATCTGTCAGTGCCATCCAGCCCTGCATGACTTCGCTCGATAGTTGATTCGTTAGCGATACGCCGATTTGGACTTCCTGCAAATCCCGATTCTTGCGGGCGGATTCCAAAACAACGGTCAGATCGCCAGCCGTTTGTGTCTTGCCTGTGTTCTCTTTCGGGTTCTCAAAATCGATCGTCGCTGTTCGCCCCGGGATCGCTATTTGCATTTCCCCTTTCCATGATGCGATCTTGCTAGCAACTTGCGTTGGTTTGACGACTCGCATCGAGACTATGAGCTGAGAACCTGTAGGCACATAGTCGCTCGATTGATCGGTTGGCACCAGAAGCAATTCATCGTTGTCGGTTCTGACGACTAGCTTGTCCATCTTGAACCTCACGAATACCGGATTGAATCTTGGTTCCCATTGCACGACAAAATCCAAGTCTGCAGTGCTTTGGAGCGGATCCAGAAAGTTCGTGGTTTTGCTTAGAGCAACAGGTTGTAGCCTTAGGACACCGATATAGACCGGAGGGATCGATTCGCGAGGCAAGCTTTTGAGCAAACCGTTACGATCCTCAGGGACTTTGGGTGTTGGGCCAAAAGAAATTTTACCACTGTCCTTTGGTATGATTTGCCAATCGATCTTTTGCATCACTTCATCAAGGGCTTCCCAATAGGTCACACCTTGGATATCGAAGTCAGCCACTTCTCCCAAGGCAGCTTGTTTCCTATAAGCTTCCAGGCTTATTCTGTTTCGGGTTTGCTTGCCGATTTTTTCGAGAGCATCCAAAACACTCATTTCTCCAACGAGGTTGACTGTCGAGGGTTCGTGAAAGTCCAAGGTGGTTTCTTCGAAGAACTTCTCGTGGATACGCTGGAGTCGCATCCGGAGTTCCGCAGAAGCTTCCTCGTCCAAAGGAGGTAAAAACTCCAATACCTCTGGACCAATCTCTTGGATCTCCTTTTCAGCGGCATCGCGATCGGCTTCCTTGTCCGCATCGAGCTGCTTGGCAAGTTGGCGGATCTTGGCCCGCAAAGACTCTTGTTCCTGAGTATCTTGCCAAGCATTGGCATGAGAGCAAAGACTGGCAAGGAGGCTGCACAAAAGCAATGCGGCTGCGAATGTTCTCATGGGGCTTGCTCGCTGGATGAGACGGTTTTTTGGGTGTGGCGTTTGAGTCTGCTTCGGATTTCTTCGTAACGGCTGGCCAGTTGGTTCTCCTGGCCTCGCTGGATCGGATGATAGAACTGGCGATCGACTCCCAGGTAATCTTGGGCGGCGATCCCATCGGGGGAGTCGTGGGAGTATTGGTATCCGATGCCATGACCAAGTACCTCAGAGCCGGGGTAATGACCATCGCGAAGATGGATTGGCACGGGTATCAGGTTTCCTTGCTGAACTTCTTTTCTGGCGGCCATGATGGCCGTGGTAGCCGAGTTGCTCTTGGGTGCAAGCGCTAGATAGATGACCGCTTGGGAAAGGTTCAACTGGCACTCGGGCAATCCAACAAACTCGCAAGCCTGCATGGTTGCGACGGCAAGGCTCAGAGCCTCTGGATCGGCATTGCCGATATCTTCACTTGCAAAGATCACGAGTCTGCGGGTCAGAAAACGGATTTCCTCACCGCTCTCGATGGCTCGAGCCAGCCAGTACAAAGCCGCATCGACATCCGAGCCACGCAAGCTTTTGATCAGGGCGCTAGCCATGTCGTAATGCTGGTCGCCGGAGGGATCGAACTGGAGTACTTTCTTTTGCATGCTCTCTTGCATGAGTTCGACCGTCAGGTGGATTGGGATGCTGACGGAGGAGAGTACGGCGACTTCCAAGGCGTTCAATGCGCGTCGAGCGTCTCCCTCGGCGATTCTAGCGCAGTACTCGAGGGCTTGTGGCGTTACCTGGATCGAATAGCGACCATATCCAGACTCGGGGTCATGGATGGCCCGATCAAGCAGCCTAACGAGATCGTTTTGGCCCAGAGGTTGCAACTCGAAGACTTGCGAGCGACTTAGCAAGGCACCGTTGACGGCAAAGAAGGGGTTGCTGGTCGTGGCTCCAACCAGGGCGATCGTACCGGCTTCGACATCCGGCAGTAGGGCGTCTTGCTGGGATCGGTTGAATCGATGGATTTCATCGATGAATAGAATCGGTCTTGAGCCACTGACGCTCAGCTCATCTCGGGCCCATTCGAGCGCCTCACGCAGTTCTTTGATACCGCTGGTAACGGCGTTGATTTGTCGGAAGGCTGCTTTGGTCTCCGTGGCGATGAGTTTGGCAAGTGTCGTCTTGCCCGTTCCCGGTGGACCGTAGAAGAGAACCGACTGAATTCGTGCTGCGCTGACGAGCCTGCGAAGGAGTTTTCCGGGGCCGAGGATATGCGACTGGCCGACCATTTGATCGAGCGACTTTGGGCGCATCCGAGCCGCAAGGGGCTGGGCACCTTGGCGGTTGGATTCCTCAGCTTTTGAAAATAAATCCATCGTTTGAAGCTCGGCTAGCGATTTTGTTGGAAATAAAGACCGGGTCGTTCAATACCGGCTTAGTGCGTTAGCCTTGGTTTTCCCGTGCAAATCCCTACAATCTCGGGCCTTGGCTGGGAAAGACCACCGGTTGACCCGTTTCCGTCCCTCTTTGGATTTTAGACAATGTCTGACTCGAAGTCTGAATCTGGTTCGCAAAATTCCCATGAACTTGGGGTTCATCAAGCAGCGAGGCTGGAAAAACTAAAAAAAATCGAAGCCATGGGGATCGATCCTTGGGGGCACCGCTTCGATCACAGGCATTTCATCGATGCGGTTCGAGCCAAGGCATCCGAAGTCCGTTTCAAAAAGCAGGATGGCGGTTTTGTCGAACTGCCCGACTTTGATGGCTCCGAGCCTGTCGATTACAAGGCTTGGAAAGCCCAGCAGGGGGCAGGGGAGGAAGTCGGCCCTGAGGTTCGCATTGCAGGTCGGATCCTCTTGATGAGAACCGCCGGTAAACTGGTGTTCCTGAACATTCGAGACCTTACCGGTGACATTCAAGTCATGATCCCCAAGGGTCATTTACCCGATGAGGATTTTGAGCTGACAAAACTTCTGGACTTTGGCGATCTGATCGGTGTCGATGGCCGTCTTGGACGAACCAACACCGGAGAGCTAACGGTGTTTGCATCGAAGCTTCATTTCATGACCAAGACGCTCGAGCCACCACCGGAAAAGCACGCGGGGCTACAGGATCCTGAGTTGCGTCAAAGGATGCGGTATGTCGATCTAACTTATAACCCCGAGTCGCTTCAGACCTTTCTGAAACGAACCAAGATCATCCAATCGATTCGAAGGACACTCTCGAAGCACGAGTTTGTTGAGGTCGAGGGCCCAACGCTCCATACGATAGCTGGAGGAGCAGCGGCCAAGCCGTTTATGACCCACCACAACGCATTGGAAATGAAGCTCGTTCTGAGAATCGCTCTGGAGTTGCATCTCAAACGACTGATGGTTGGCGGAATCGAACGCGTCTACGAAATCGGACGGGTTTACCGCAACGAAGGGATCAGCCCCAAACATAATCCTGAGTTCACGATGATCGAACTCTACTGGGCTTATGCCGACTACAAAGTCATGATGGATCTGACTCAGCAGATCATCGTCGAGGCGATCGAAGCCACCGGGCAGGGGTATCAATTGATGTGGGGGGATTTGCCCATCGATTTTACTCCGCCTTTTGCTCGCAAGACTTACACAGAGCTATTTGAACATCACACAGGTTTGAAGATCGACGATGCTGAGGGGATCGCAAAGCTCGCCAAGAAGATCGGGTTGGATCCCACAGGCAAACATCCCGATGTGGTTGTAAGCGAAGTGTTTGAGGAGAAGGTGGAAGACTCGCTGATCGGTCCGGTTTTTGTGACCGATTATCCGGCGAGTCTTTGCCCGCTGACCAAACGCTCCAGCACGAATCCGAAGATTGCCGAAAGGTTCGAACTGTTCATTCACGGAATGGAGTTGGCCAACGCCTATACCGAACTGAACGATCCAATCTTACAAGAGTCGTTGTTTAAAACGCAGCTCGATGGGATGCCCGAAGAGGATTCGATGGCCCGAATGGATAGCGATTTTATCCGTGCTTTGAGGCACGGAATGCCACCGGCTGGCGGATTGGGAATTGGTATCGATCGCTTGGTGATGCTACTTACGAATTCTCGCAGCATCCGAGATGTGATTTTGTTCCCACTTTTAAGGCACGAATCCTAAGGTTGTAGTCAAGAAGTCAGTTGGAGATTTATTCATGGAAGCAGGAATCGTAGGGTTGCCCAATGTCGGAAAGAGTACGCTCTTTAATGCACTGACTGGTTCACAGGGAGCTCAAGCTGCAAACTATCCGTTTTGCACCATCGAGCCCAACGAAGGAATCGTCAGTATTCCCGACAAACGTCTGGATCGAATCAACCATTTCATCAAGACTCAGAAAATAATTCCTGCGATGTTCAAATTGGTAGACATCGCCGGAATCGTTAAAGGTGCCAGCGAGGGAGAGGGACTCGGGAATAAATTCCTAAGTCACATTCGAGAGGTCGATGCGATCTTGCAAGTCGTCCGTTGTTTCGTCGATCCGGATGTTACGCACGTTGCCGGAAAAGTCGATCCGGTCTCGGATATGGAGACGATCGAAATGGAACTGCTCTTTGCGGATATCCAAAGCGTCGAAACTGCATTACCTAAAGCAGAGCGGGCTGCAAGAACCGGTGACAAGGAGGCCAAGTTTCGAGTCGGTGTGATCCAAAAGTGCCTAGAGCATCTGAACTCCGAGCAGCCTCTGCGTTCCTTGGTCCTCGACGAGGCAGAGTCCAAAGCCATCCGAAGTTTTGGATTGATGACGGCAAAACCAATCCTTTACATTGCGAATGTCGATGAGAACGATCTCCATGGCCAAGGCCCCATGGTCCAAGCGGTTCGCGAACTTGCAACACGCAAGGGAGCCTTAGTCGTCCCGGTCTGTGCCAAACTCGAAGCGGAGATCGCTGAACTCGAAGAACCCGATCGATCGGAAATGCTCGCAGCTGTCGGATTGGAGGAGCCTGCACTTCAGACGGTCGCTAAGCAGACCTATAAGACCCTCGGACTGCAGAGTTACTTCACCGCCGGGGAGAAAGAAATACGGGCCTGGACGATCCCCATCGGAGCCACAGGTCCCCAAGCGGCCGGCGTGATCCATACCGACTTTGAACGAGGCTTTATTCGCTGCGAGTGCTATTCTCTGGATGACCTTGAGAAGTTCGGCAACGAGAAAGAGATTCGGGCTAGTGGCAAGATGCGCACCGAGGGAAAAAGCTACGTTGTCCAAGACGGTGATATCTGTCACTTTCTGTTTAACGTGTGATAAACAATGGATAAGCCGCAAGGACTTGCAATTGGAACACTAACGGTCATCGAACTCACGGGTGCGGATCGAAACAAGATCCTTAACAACCTTTGCACGCAAGACCTGCGCAACCTGCAACCCGGGCAAGTTCGCGAGACTTTTTTGCTCGATGTCAAAGGTCGAACGCTGAGTCATGGAATCGTCGTGACCTTGGATTCAAAAACCTTCTTTGTTTCCTCGCCGGGGCAAGCTGCAGGGCTCATTGCTCATATCGATCGTTACATCATCCGAGAAGACGCGACCCTTCGAGATGCATCCAGCGACTATCAAGCACTCCTTTTTCGACCAACGGCGTGGAGTTACTTTGCAGGCAACTACAAAGACTTGGAGCAATTGCAGTGTGTCGAACCTGATGATGGTCAACTCCCGCGAGTAGTGATCGAGGTTCCTTGGCTAGGCCCCAAAAGCGTCTTGATGCTCATGTCGAGTCATGCTCAGTCGGTCGATATCGAGAGGATTGGGATAGGAGTCCTTGCGAGCGATTGCGAGAATCGTAGGGAGTGGGAGCTCGAACGTATCAGTAACTTTTGGCCCTGGTACGGTGTGGATATCAACGAAAAGAATTTACCCCAGGAGATCGGGATCGACTCTAGAACTATCTCGTTTAAAAAAGGATGTTATCTGGGTCAAGAGACAGTCGCTCGCCTCGATGCCCTAGGACAGGTGCAAAAGCAAATGGGCTTAGTCGAGCTCAGGTCCCCTTCTTCGCAGGAGTTTCGAATGCCCTATGAATTGATCTGTGAGGGAAAGTCGATCGGTTTTTTGACCTCTGCTTGCAAATCGCAAGGGCTCGATAAATCTGGGGCGACATGGAGGGGGCTGGCGATGCTCAAGCGTGGTTATTTTGACTCGAAGCTTGGGATTCAGCTCGACACGGGGGAATTGCTCAAGATTTGTATCAGTTAGTATCAGCTGGCGCTCAAAGATTGACAATTTCGAATTACCTGTCAGCATCTGGGTGCCCGTTTTATTTGTCGTCCAAATAGTGCTCGTAGGGATGCGGCTTTATGGGTCGTGCAATTTGTCGATGTGGGCAGCAGTTAAGAACCAGTGCGAAATCAGGTTCTCAGATTCAGTGCCCCCGATGCGAAGCTTGGTTGACAGTCGTCGAAAAGGTGCTTTATCCAAACCGAGTCCTTGAGCAAAAAAGACTCGATCAGGAGCCCGATCTCCTTTTGCATCGAACACACTTCGACGAAGCTACTCAAACCGCACCTGAGTCCAATCAACCTAACCAATCAGTTGCCAATCGTAGAACCCGGTCTGCAACTAGCTCTTGGGTACTTTTTGCTTTTGTTCTCTTGGTCGCTACGCTTGGCGCGGTTTTATGGGCCTATTGGGGGCTTGGAGGAAGCGATAAGAAGGTGGCAAGCGTGGATAATTCGGTGGCTTTTAAGGCTACCGATAGCAAGCAGCTGGATTGGGGGCAGATCGACTGGCAAGATCATTTGGAGGCTAATCCAAACGGTAAACAAGTCGAGCAGGTCGCTAGTAAGATCGCAGAAACTGGCAGGCTCTTGGATCCAGTCAGATTCTGGGAACAGCTCGATTTGACCGGCTTTGAAAAAAAGGTTCTATCGCCTGGTGGGTCTTTTTTGGCTTATCAGGAGAAGATTCCTGTCAAGCAGATCGTCGACGGTATGAAGACTTTTCCCGTCGAAGCTCTTTCTAAACCGAATGCAATTGCTTCGTCCAAATGGGATTTGATGGGATTCTATCAAGGGCCTGAATCTATTGGGGTTCTTGTTCGATACTTTCATGAACCCCTGGATTTATCGAAGTTAGCCATGTCAGAGAGTTGGATTTCGGGTCTGAGCCAGATGCTCAGTGTCAACGAGTATTTTAACGTTGCCAAGGATCTTTGTGCACGAAGGGGTACTTCTGGAATCAATCAGAACTTCTTTGAGAAAAAGCAAGGTCTCCAAGATCCAACGGTTGAAAGTATATTCACCCCCTACTTTGGCTACATGGTGTTGATTTTTGATTCGTCACGCGATAGGTTTCAATGGATCGATGCTGTTGCTATTCCAAGCGAAGTTCGACTCAGTCGGGCTTGTGGAATAATCCTTCAGAAGGACTGGTATGCCTTCCGAAAAAAAACCACCATCGAGCCTGAGCAAACCCCCTCGGGTTGGGGCATCGAAGGTGTCATCGATGTCTTCGGTGAGTACGAATCGCGAGACGAGCAATCGTTGGGAAGTGATTTGTTGTTCGGGGAAACAAGACCCGATGGAGAGGCAGTTGCTCGAATCGATCGATCGATTCCAGGTATATCGCCAAGCAGATCTAGGGATCTGGTGTCCGTCGCGCTTTCGGCAACGTCGAATTACGGCCTGTTGAAAGCAAGAGTCGCGGATTATCGTAAGAATTATCCGAAAGACACTGGCTTGGATTCGCTACTGATTTCGCTGTGGCTTAGGCATCACAGTTCCGGTCGCACAGGAATGACCTTTGATGATTTTGGATCGGTATTCGTCGATGCCGCCGATCGGCTCTACCAGAGGTACAAAGACCCGGTGCTTGTTGATATCAAGGCCAGGATTTTCTGGTCGCATGGTCTAGTCCAGGACTCCGATGATCAGTTGGTCATATCCGAGCGATTGGGCAACACATCGGCTTTCTTTTTTCAACGTCAAATCGAGGGTGCGATAGAGCGAAACGATAAGGCGGCAACTTTGAGTTATCTTACAAAGTTCAACACTTTTTGGCTCGGTCAACCCGGAGTTGCAATTGAATTGGATCCCAACTCGACTTGGAAAAATCTGCAACGCAACTGGAAAAATTAGGCCATTTCTATTCGTTGACTGGGATTCAAAAAAGAGCTAAACTGCCGATCCCGGATCGGCGTTTTTCTTTTTTATCTTTTCCCGTTTTGTTTGTTGTGTTGGCGGGGATATGGCTGATGCGGTTTGTCGGTGCGGAACGTACGTGCGAGCTTATGTTACTTCTGGGACGAAAATAAACTGTCCGCAGTGCGGTGTGTTGCTGACGATGGGCGGGGAGGGTTCAGATTCTTCTGGCTCTGGAGAAAAAAAGGAGCATACCGGACCTTATGCTCCATCGAGTCTCAAAAGGATGTGGTACTGGTTGCTTGGAGGATTTTTGGCGATCGGTTTTGTAAGTGGCATATTAGCGCTTAATCTTGGATTTCAGAACACTCGCAGCGATTTTACCATCGTTAAACAATCCGAAGAAACCGCCGTAGAAGAGTTTCAAGAGCCACTGGTAGCTGTCCCCAAGGAGCCCTCGTTTTGGTCCGCCCAGGCAGTCTGGATACAAGACGCGCAGAAGTTCACCCAAAGTGAGAATCTTCAGTTGCTTGCTGACGAAATCGCTACTGCAGGAGAGTCGATTGAACCCCAAGGTTTTTGGGGTAAAGTCTACAACTACCGAGAAGGAAAAAATCCTGCTGGAATGCAAAAAGTCATTCAACAGCTCATGGCTTCGCCGATCGATTCCTATTCAACTTTCGAAAATAGTGTCGGAAGCGATTGGTCGATCGTTGGGATGCATCGGGGCGCCAGTGGTAGCGGGATACTATTGAGGTATTTTTTTGAACCACTATCCAAAAAATCAGAGCTATCGGGAGTAGATGATTGGGTCGGTCTTTCTCAAAATGTTTTAGGGTTTGATGAGTTTAATCAGGTAACAAACGGGATTTTTTCCGAGCAGGCCAGTGATGCAAATGCGGATTTGAGTCGGAACGAAAGCCAAACTTCGATCGACTTTCCAATCTCTCTTTTCACGCCCCGTTTTGGATACATGGTGTTGCTCATCGATTCAGATTCAAAGGGTCTGTCTTGCTCAGATATTGTCTCGCTTCCAGGGGAGGTTCGAATTAGCACGCTTGGTGTCGATGGCCCCCCGAAGATTCGAGATGTGTTCGGCGAGTATCAATCTGTCTCAGAGGGTTCGATGGCTCGCTTGTTGTTTTTTGGTCAGGATCAAGACCCAGAGGCTTCGACTATCGATACCCGTAGGTTTGTTGCGTCTATCAATAAAGATCGTGCGCGACGATTGGCGGAAATCGCGGAATGTTCCCAGAGAGATCCACGTTCGATCTCTGCGTGCATGTCGAGATTTCGTAAAGAGTTCCCTGACGACTTTGGTGCGGATTCCTTGCTGATTTCATTGTGGTTCACGCATCACCAAGACAAAAAGATGACAGCCTCCTTCGAGGATTTTGGAAGATCTTTTGTTGAGTCCGCCCACCGACTCTACATGAGAACCAACGACCCTCTGCTTCTTGAGGTAAAGTCCAGAGTCTACTTTGCTCACGGGAAGCTTCACGACGCAGAAAAATGCTTAAATGATGCTGAAACCTCCAACTACAAATCGCTATTCATGCTCCAAAGACGTATCCAAGAGTCGAGCAATGCGCGAGACAAGGAGCGGCTCATCAATTACCTAGTCCAATTCAAAGATTTGATGCAGGGAAAGCCCAACGCGGTGTTGAATAGAGATTTGAAATCAAAGTGGACTCAGCAATGGATCCAGTGGCGATCAGAGTCGAAAAAACAATAGTACTGATCAGGCACCTAGAGCGAGACTTAACCAGTTCTGCAATCGCTCCATATCCCAAGCGATCAGTAAGCCCCCGAAGATAATGCACGTTGCTCCGACAACTAGCAAGCAAATGGCACTAGAGGATGCCGCGATCTTTTCAAGTTGGTACCAGCCCAATACGTTGCGTACTTTGCCGCTAGGACTTAAATGGGTTGTATTGGGAAATCCTCGACTCGGCTCAACGACCGCTTGCAAATCCCACCCGGCAATGAGCAACTGATTACCCATCCACTTACACTCGATAGAGCTCTCCTTAAAAACGTTCTCCAAAAACGCTCTGAATTCTCCAGCATCCATCCCCAGGATCGTCCAGCCAGGAGCCCTTTGCAAAGCAAAAAGCAGGATGACTAAAAAGTACAACGCAATCAACAGCAGCCATACCCAGGGTCCCAAGGTGGCGTAAGCTCCGGTGGGAAAAAACAACTCGACTGGCCCGATAACGGCAAAACCGGACAAGGCAAAGCCGAGCAACAATCCCTCCTGACCAGTTGTCAAAATTGTGGGGCGACGACGCAATGCCAATAGTCCCATGACGATCAGATAGAGCCCAAGAGGGATCAGGCCTAGGGCGAGTCTCAAATAATCCAACATGCTTGCAGTCTAAGGAGCGTAGTCTTGCCACATCCAAACAAGCGTGTCGGCCAGGGTGTGTTCGAAAACCTTTCGGTCGCAGTGCCGAGAGTCTTTGCTAAAGACATAGCGATAATCGTATCCCTTGGACGCGAGTGCTTTGGCCGTTCTTTCGTTGGCCATGACCCAATTATGGTAGGTCTCCTCTGCATCATTGAATCGCAGGTCTTTGTCGGCCACATGAGTGAAGATCCTTAGAGGTTTTTTATCGCTTGTCTCAAGCAATTTCATGCTCGAGTGGTATTCCCAAGCCCCAAGCGGGTATTTGGGCTCTTCGGGTGCATCGTCATCTTGCTGGTCAACAAAGGTTCCTGAGTAGGTGATGAGTCGACGGAACAAATCTGGACGAAACCATCCCATCGAGAGAGCAGCAGCTCCGCCAGAGCTACAGCCCATCACAGCCCTTCCCCATGGGTTATCGGTCAGACTTAGATTTGGATAGGCAGCCTTGATTTCAGGATGACTCAAAACCGCCGCAAAGACTTCCTCTTGAACAAACCTCGCCAAACGATCCGACATCGTATCGTACTCGAGGCCTCGTTGGCTCCCCTTGCCGTCGTTTCCTCCGTTCTCGATGCTGATAGCAATGAAGGCCGGTAGTTTTCGGCTCGGATCCTTGGATATCGTCAAGTTGTCGAGGGCATTTCGAACGAGATTCAGGTTGCTCGGGCCATCATGCATGACCAGAACCGGAGCTTCGGTGCCATCCTGGTAAGCTGCGGGAACGTAAACGAAAATTTTACGCTCTTTGCGAACCTCTTTATTCGCGTCGAGTGTCGTATCGGTTCCTGGAAAAATCTTGCTGTCGGCTAATCGCATGCGAAACTCAAACTGCTTGCCCTTGGGATTACCACGATCACTCAAATCAGGGTCCAATCGGTAGTCTGGGCCTACGACGAAGTCCCCGTTGCCAGGCCCATAAGCCTTCTTGGATGCAAGGTCCTGTCCATCCGCAATTTCGCCGCAGATCAGACCGAGGCTAACGGTCGCCAATCCCCAAAGGAAATTCCAAGCAGTCTGTTTTCTCATTATTTTCACCGCCGTCAGAACGAAATTACGAAACGCCAGAGTGTCCATGATATCCTATAGATTGCCTGAAGTGACATGACCTTTGAAATGATTCAGAGAAATGATGCAGGGAGATCATTGATGAAGACCGACCCGATCGAAAGATCTTTAGATCGTCGCGTTTTTTTGGCAACCGGAACGCTTGCTGTCGGCTCAGCGCTGAGAGCTTCGAATTGCCAGGGCATGCCCGATGCAAATCGAGCACATAAGACCTTTGAAATCATCGATTGCCACACCCATTTTTACGATCCAAGCAGAGCCCAAGGTGTTCCTTGGCCTCCAAAGGACTCAAGTCTTTTTAGGACCGTATTGCCAAAGGATCTTCAAGCTCAGGCGATGCATCAGAAAGTCACCGGGACAGTGATCGTCGAGGCGAGCGAATGGATCGAAGACAATCAATGGCTCCTGGACTTGGCAATGACCGATCCGTTCATCGTCGGAATCGTTGGGAGATTGGATCCAGCATCGGGGGTGTTTGCTGAGCAACTCAGACGATTTGCACAGAACCCCTTGTACCGGGGGATTCGCATTTGGGAAGATCGAGCCAAATCGCTTCTGGAGCGAAACGAATTGCACTCCTTTTCGCTTATGGCCCAAATGGGTATTGCCGCTGATCTGAATGGCGGGCCACAAACCATATCGTTGGTCGAAGCTCTCGCCAAACGCATTCCGGATCTGACAATCGTTCTTAACCATATCGGCAACGTTGCAATTAATGCCCAAGGCCCACCGGAAGCTTGGAAGGTAGCCATGCGAGCAGCGGCCAGAGCACCGAATGTTTTTTGCAAGATCTCGGCATTGGTTGAGGGTGCAGCACGGGATGGCAAAAAAGCTCCAGTCGATTTGGAATTCTATCGACCTACACTCGATGTGGTTTGGGATGCATTTGGAGAGGATAAAGTCATTTACGGGAGCAATTGGCCTGTGTGCGAACTGGCCGCCGACTACCAGACCGTCCAGCGTCTATCGATGGAGTATGTCCGCCAAAAAGGGCCCGAAGCCTTAAAGAAGTTTTGTGCATCGAATGCCTCTCGGGCTTACCGCTGGATTTCCAGGGGCTAAGCGGCGTTTGGCGATGGGAGAATTTAACGCCATCGGCTATACTTTGAATCTCTAGTTCCACGTTTTCGGCGACTCCCTCCCCGAGCCGACAGGACGCTGGCCATGGGGGCCGGTGCCAACGTGTGAAACTCTATTTCCTATTGAATCTGTCGAGATCGAGCAGTTATGAAAGCAATCGCCGTCCGTCCGGGAACTCCCCATAGCGTTCACTTAAGAGATATACCTGAACCCAAATTGGATTCGATCCCTGATGGCAAGGGTGTTTTGATCAAGGTGCTCAAGGTTGGCGTGGATGCAACGGATCGCGAAATCAACGATGCACTCTACGGCAATCCACCGCCGGGGGATGACTATCTGGTATTGGGCCACGAATCCTTTGGCATCGTCGAGAAGGTCGGAGCTAACGTCAAAAACATTCGGGTGGGTGATTATGTGACCGCAACGGTCAGGCGTCCTGGTGGTTCGATCTATGACAAGATTGGAACCTACGACATGACCAGCGAAGAGACTTACTACGAGCGTGGTATCAACCTTTTGCACGGATACCTTACGGAGTCCTTCGTCGATCACGAGGACTACATCGTTCGGGTTCCTAAGGGTCTCAAAAACCTCCACGTGTTGATGGAGCCAATGAGCTGTGCGGCCAAGGCGATACAGCAAGCCTACGAAGCGCAGCGCCGCATGAAGGTCTGGAGTCCCAAACGAGCATTCGTCATGGGCGCTGGACAAATCGGACTTCTCTCGACGCTGGTGCTAAGGCTCAAGGGGTTGGAAGTATTCACACTGGCTAGGGCTAAAGGACCGCATCTAAAGAGTTCGATTGTCGAAGGGATGGAAGCCACTTATGTCGCTACCTCTGAGACGAGCTTAGAGGATCTGACGAAAAAAGTTGGCAAAGCTGATATCATCGTCGATGCGACCGGTTCCTCGAAAATCGCCTTCGGTGCGATGGAGTGCCTGGCCCACAACGGTGCGCTTGTTTGGACGAGCATCACGGGTGGCAAAAATACGACCGAGGTTCGATCCGACAAAATCAACATCGAATGGGTTCTTGGGAACAAGTTGCTGCTGGGAAGTGTAAACGCAAACCGAGATCACTTCGAATCCGGGATCCGAGATCTCGCACTCGGAGAGGTCATGTTTCCAGGCGTTCTCGAAAAGATACTTACCAATCCCGTAGAAGGCTTGGATCAATACAAGGAAATGATGCGACTGCTCGTTGAAGACAGCAGCGCATTGAAGGTGTTCGTCAACGTCGCACAGGGGTGATTCCATGCAGTGGCTCATTACGATCGCAGTCGTCCTGACAGCCTTGGCACTTGTGGCTATCAAGCTCTATAGGTTTGCAAAAGAACTCGGTCGGATAGACTCCGCAGAAGGTTCAAAGACCAGTTGCCATGGTTGTCCAGGATCGAGCAAAAACCAGTCCGATCTCGGGATTGCGATCAAGCCACTTGTACAACTTGGCGACAAGACCAAGCAGGGGATTGTTGCGATCGTTTTTTTGAACACATCGATCTGGAGTTTGGGTTTGTCACAAGAGATTCGCCCACCGAATTACGACGAGTCGAAGGCTTCGAACTACACGTTGGTATCCGTTCTTTCGGGGCCAGATGGAAAAAGGATCGAGTCGAAAGATCAATGGCCTGCCCAGCGTCGATACCTAGTCGAATTGTTTGCTACCGAAGAGTATGGTTTTGCTCCCAAAGATCCCGTTTCGATCCGCACGGAAGTCTTTGACGATGCACCTGCAGTGCTCGGAGGTGAGCTTCAAGCGAATATTCGCCGAAGGCAAATAGCGGTTTACTTGGAAAGAGAGGGCAGAAGTGTCCGAGTCGACTTGGCGCTCTGGTCGCCAAAAGATCGTTCTAATGCACCCTGCTTTCTAGGCCTGAACTTCAGAGGCAATCAGTCGACTTGCGATGACCCAAAAATCAAGCTCACGTCCAGTTGGTGCGATAACCGAAACCCGGGAGTACAGAACAATAAAGCAACCGAGTCGAGTCGAGCCAACCAAAGCGAGCGTTGGCCGATCGCCCAGATCGTCGCCGAAGGCTTTGCGGTTGCGACGGCTCATTATTCGGATATCGATCCAGATTACGACGATGGTTTTGAAAATGGAGTCCATGGACTTTTCCCTGAACATCGAATCGATGAGACGAACCCCAGTCGATGGGGTTCGATCGCTGCATGGGCTTGGGGACTTTCAAGACTCGCAGACGTTTTAGAGAAACTCGATGGAATCGATCCTCAAGGGCTTATGGTCGTCGGTCACTCACGACTCGGTAAAACGGCCCTGTGGGCAGGGGCTAATGACCCGCGTTTCCAACTGGTGGTTTCGAATAACTCCGGTTGCGGCGGTGCGGCGCTGAGCAAACGTGTCTACGGGGAGTCGGTTGCTCGGATCAATACATCTTTCCCGCACTGGTTCAATCGGAATTTCCGCAAGTACAACGATCGAGAGGAAACGATGGCTTTCGACCAGCATCAACTCATTGCCGCGATCGCCCCGAGATCCGTTTACATCGCCAGTGCCAGCAACGACAAGTGGGCTGATCCCTTAGGTGAACTCCTCTCGGGGTATCATGCATCCGAGGCATTCGCAATGCTCGGACTCAAGGGGCTTGAAGCTAAGGAATTACCAGCAGTCCAAACCCCGATTGGCCAAGGATCCATCGGATATCATCTCCGACAGGGCGAACACGATATGCTCCTGTACGATTGGCAGCAGTTCATGGCTTTTGCCAAACGACAAGGCCTCTAGCTCAAATGGCTTGCAATCGAACTCAGTGCCTCATCCCACGCAGCCGGTGACTTGGGCTCATAGACGTCGATTGAACTTGTTTGAAGCATCCAAGCTCGGGCTTCTCCGACGTTCTTGAAGCGTCCTAAAGCAAGCATTTGCGAGATAACGTTCCCCAACGCTGTGGCTTCGACCGGGCCTGCAACGACAGTCCTATTGCAAGCGTCTGCGGTCATTTGGCAAAGGAGTTGGTTTCGAACTCCACCCCCGACGATATGGATGGTTTCTATTTGGTAACCCAAGAGATCTTCGAGCATCCCCAAGCAGATGCGGTATCGCATGGCTAAGGATTCGAGAATGGCTCGCGCGATGGCTCCATCGGTATCGGGTGTAGGTTGTCGTGTTTGTTTCATGTAGCCCAGTACCGCATCGAGCATGTCTTCAGGGGCGACGAAGGCTGGATTTTGGATGTCGATCCAGTGTGCATGAGGCTTTGCCTCTGCGGCCAGGGTTGAAAGAGTCGTCCAGTCGTAAGGTTTGCCACGCCGTTGCCAACTGGCTCGGCATTGCTGAAGCGGCCAAAGGCCGGAGATATTCTTCAAGAGTCTTACCGTTCCATTGGCTCCACCTTCGTTGGTGAAGTTCAGTTCGGAGCATTTGGCATTGAGGCGTGGTTGGCTGATTTCGACCCCCATCAAGGACCAGGTGCCACTACTGATGTAGCACCAGTTTGGCCGAGATTCCGAGAAACCTTTGGCAGGTACCGCAAGCACGGCCGCACCCGTATCGTGCGTTGCTGGAACAATCGTTTTTGCTCTTTGTGAAATCCCCGTAAGGTTCCGAAGTTGGGTGCGGACCGAACCTAGAGAGCAACCTGGCTGCACAGGAGTGCGAAAAAGTTTCTCCGGGATATCAAGTCTTTCGAGAATCTTTGTCGACCAACCACCACCTCCAGGCTGTAGCATTTGGGTGGTCGATGCATTCGTAAACTCGTTGACTTTCTCGCCGGTGAGCATCCAGTGAAAGAAATCTGGAATCATCAGGAATCGGTCAGCGATATCGAGTATCGGTGAGTTCTCTACTCGCATGCTATAGAGTTGGTAGAGAGTGTTGATCTCCATGAACTGGATACCCGTCTCTTGAAAAATTTCCTCACGGGTGATCTTTTCGAAAGCCTTATGCATCACTCCACGGGTTCTCGGGTCTCGATAACAATACGACGGTCCAACAAGGTCGTCATTGCGATCGAGCAATACGTAATCGACCCCCCAGGTATCGACGCCCAGGCTGACGATGCGGTCGCGATGCTCCTCGACAGCCTTTCCGATCCCGATCTCGACCTCTTTCCAGAGCGAAAGCAGATTCCAAAGGAGTCGCTTTCCCACCGGCAGTGGAGCGTTTTCAAAACGGTGCACGTCCTTGAGTTGGATCATATCACCTCGCAATTCGGCCGCGATGACGCGTCCGCCCGAGGCTCCAAGGTCGATAGCTAATGCAATATCAGGTTGGTCCATTTTTGTTCGATAGTAGGGTTGTTGAGAGTGCGACTAAGGTTTTAATTTCTTTCCTAGTCCATTGCGGATGGCCTCTTCGAGACGATTTAAGGTCTCTTGAACCCAAGCGGATTGCTCTGAGTCGAGTTTTTCGAATTGGCCAAAACGCCTCGCGTAAAATGCGTTCGATAGTTGCCGTGTATCGATCTTGAAGTCAGCTTGGCTAAGAGTTTCTCCGGCAGCCTTGAGGAATTCTTGGGGCGTCTGATGCGATTGTCGCCTTAGTCCGAGCGATCTCAATAGTTTGATGAGTTTTTCATAGAAATCGATTTTTGAATAGTTTCGAAGATGCCCAGCAGATCTCCTTTGCCACCGTTTGGGGATCATGTTGGGAAACAATTTTTGGATCGTTTTGTATAGGATCAATAGACTTGTGGCCAGTGCGATAAATCCAACGGCAACACGCCAAGAGAACCATCGATCAGGAGAAAGGAATCCACCGACGAAACGGCTCGACTGCATCCGTGAAAGAAGGGTTTGGATCTGAACCCAAAAGCGAGCATAAGTCCCCTCGGAGGAATCACCAAAGAGTGAAAAGAGTCCCCCTTGCCTGGATTTGTCCATGTTGATGACCATTTCATCCCAAAAATCTTGCATGGCATCGAAGGCTTGGGTGTTGGAGTTGCGAAAGGTTCCTCCTGCGTTGGATCCATCCACAGGTGGGGTCGGGTCTAGTCGAAGCCATACTCCTTGCCGGGACCAATTCGGGATCGGAATGGATCCCCGGATTGACGGATCCGTTTGGCGAATCTCATCGAGCGTGAAATAAGCCTCTACCCACACGTGGGCATGGCTCTGTGAGACTTGAAAATAGCCTCCAACGTCGTTGTACTCACTGGGGCGAAAACCAACCACCAATCGTGTCGGGATCCCTTGCGATCGCAAAATGAGGGCAAGAGAACTTGCAAAATACTGACAGTGCCCTCTTTTTTTGTTCAGAAGAAAGTCGGCGATGGGGTCGATTCCCGGATCCCGAGGCCCCGTTAGCGAAAGAGTGTATTCGTATTGATTGCTGTTTGCCAAATGGTTTTCAAGATACAGCGCTTTGGCGAGCTTACCCTCAAGAGGTTTATCGCTAGCCGATAGTACCCGTTCGATTTGAGGTATTACAACTTCGAGGGATGCGGGGAACTCCGTGATGGACTTACCGTAGCTGGAAAAGGTGTCAGGTGGCTTGTCTTGGAAAACATCGGATTGCTCTTCAAGAATGGGGGATTCCTGCCCTGCATAGAACGCGTAGGTCAGAAACGAATAGCGTCGTTTGGGTGGGTTGGTGCCAGCATAATTGCTGCGAAGATCCAACAGTCGCCAATCCCTCCGAGAGGTTCGAAAAGGTGAGTTTTCGAGCTGAGCATAAGGTGGTATCGAGCAGACAACGGTGCCAAAGGGTGACCGCTCTGCGACGTTGACACGCACCGTATCGCGTTTGGTGAGCAATTCATCATCGCATTCTTGTTGCGTCATCAAATCTCGGATGTTACCGAGTTTGAACCCGTAGGTGTCCCCTTCGTTGGGTTGCCAAAAACCTCGCCCCGGGCCGTCGACGTAGCGGTGCACGACGGTGCCTCGGATATAGGGTGGTTGGTTGGGCCTATAGGTTTTGGTCGTCGCTTCATTGACCATGCTCATGCGAAAAGCAGGGGATTCGTTTCGAAGCAGGTTGCCGACAAATTGAAGTGATATCTGCTCGCTGAAACCGACTCGGTTTCCCCCCCATCCAAATCCCTCGCCATCAAAGGATTCCGAATACAACCTTGGTAGCATGTAAAAGTAACCCACCGAGAAGACAAGCATCGTCAAGGCAAACGGAATGATGCTTGATCGCCAACGGCTCGGGCGAAACTCTTGGCCTCCGCTTGAATTCGAAACGGAGCCTGCTGCAGTGAGAATCAATCCCGATTCTCCACGACTTACAATCTTCTCGACTCCGATCCAATGCAAAAATCGCGTAAGCAACGATGTCGATTCAGAATGGCTTTCATTGTGTCGTTCATAGGAAGCGTATTCGGAAAGTGCTATAAGAGCCGCGCTTCCGACAGCCAGTACCGGTAGCATCATCAATCCATAAAGAACGTTGTCATTGACCAAAGCTGCGACGACGAGTTCAAGTAGCAAGAATACACCCCACTGCTCGAAAACGCGTTTCTCTTTCTTCTGAAAATACAAAGGTATCTGGACATAGACCAGCAAATTACCGACCCAAAGCAGTTGGTTCGAACGCATCTGTGTCGCATACTCATAGCCGGCAAGAGCGGCTCCAAAGATCATCCCCGCGTAAACGATGTAACGCGGCAGATGGATCAGTCCCAGTTTGTCGGTGCAGTAGTAGGCAGTAACTGCACAAGTACACACCAAAATAGGAAGATACCAAGACTCCTGACCCAAGCCCACCAAAAGCGATGCTATCGCTGAGAAAAGTACAAAGCAAAAGGACAGTCGTCGGAAGTTTTTTTGTTGAATCATCTTCTCTATGACCTTCGCAATCCAATACCCAAGGCCATTTTGAGCCGATGGATGATCCAAAGCAACCCACCCAAGACAACCAGCAAAACAAATAATACCAAGAGTGCATTGCGAGCTGAAAACATCCAAAGGCTACACAGTTCCCAGGTCTCTTGCCATGTGAGCATCAAGAAGACTGTCGCAGAACTGAGGTAGGGTCCAAAAGGAGTACGGCTGTCCCCTGTGACCATTGCCTTGACCAGGACGATGAAAACGCCAAATAGCGGTGCCAAAAAGAATGCGAACCAAACGATCTGCCAGCCCAAAAAAGCACCAACCATGCTCATCAAAGTAACATCACCAAATCCCAACGCCTCTTGACCTAAAACCTCTCCTGCTACCATCCGGAATGCCCATACCAGCAATCCACCAAGCCACATTCCTAGAAGTCCGCTGACCAATCGCATCCAGGGCTGAGATTCCAGTAAAAAATACCCTAGGCAGATCAGCACCCAGCCAACAATGGTAAGAATCGTCATCGGCCAACGATTGATGCTACGTGTGTAACTGACCCAAGCATACTCGAAAGCCTTCATCCAACCACGACGAGTGATCCAACGAAAATCGACCAGAGAGGTACACCAGACAAACCAGGTCGCAAGGCAAATGATCAGGCCAAGACCGCTTCCTTGCTTCCATGATTCGGGAAAAACTTCAGGTGAGTTGGCGTGCAAAAAACGAGCCTCTTCAAACGGTGGACTCGGTATGCGTACTATTTCAATCCAATTCCAACCGACCAAAAAGGTTGACCCAAGAAGACCGACGATCGTCCCGGGGATCGTAATCCAATCGGGTATCGTCCACTCATCAAAATCGATGAATGTTGCAATGGTAAGCAGCATGATCAGCAGGGCGTAGGAAACGAAGTGATTGAGCAGATAATTGCTGCCACTTAGTAATCTCGGTTGAGTGTTGCAACCTAGAACATAGGAGTACAGGGCGAGAAACAACCATGGAAACAGGATCTCGATGAGAAAAGGTCGAACCCAAAACCACCGCCCAAAAGCCTCTTGGTCGTCCTTGCGAAAAGATCGAAGTAGCCAACCTATCGCCGGAAGCTTCTCCCAAAGATTCAAAGCCGTCGTCCCTTCGGGGCGAGTCTGCCAAGAGGAGATTCGAGGTGATTCGTAGGCCAGCGAGTAGATGCAGTGATTGATCAACAGACTCGCTAAACTTCCGATCCCAAGCAACAGGAAAGCAGTGCTCGGAGAGTCGAACATCGATGGATACTTTCTAGCGAGCTGCACCAACCGAAATAGATCTCAGCACGCCACCAAGATCACCTTGGCTATTATAGGGGAGAAGCCCTAAGGTTTCGTGCCTAGTTGCCTAAGATTTTTCAGGCAAGCTTTGCCACCAGGAAGTGATCTTCGTCGCGATCTGATCAGGCGTCATTGATCCGGCATCCACCACCAGATCGGAAAGCTCTCGGTAGACATCCACCCGCTGCTGGAGAACCAATTCGATCTCTTGGGTGACTCCCTTGCCAGTAAGGCTCGGACGAGGCGATCCCTCCGCTTGGTCTTTCGTTAGCCGCTGTGCCAAGATCGCAGGTGAACACTCAAGCCAAACGACTTTTCCTGAACTTCGAATCGCTGCTTGGTTTGCGATTGCCAAAACGGATCCGCCACCTAGCGAAATCACCTGATCGGATTTGTGGCTCACCTGAAGGACAATCCTGCTTTCGATTTCCCGAAAAGCGGCTTCGCCATCACGCGAAAAGAAATCAGCAATTGGCTCGCGTATTTCGGCTTCGATCATCCGGTCGGTATCGATGCACTCAAAGCCCAACCTTGCCGCCAACAAGGGTGCAACGGTCGACTTACCGCTAGCACGATAGCCGATCAGATAAAGATTACTCTGACCTCGCGACTGCCCACTCGATGCATTCATCTACAGAGCCAGCATCAGTTGACACTAAGCGTTGATCGACTTGATCATCACTCGGGTGTACTTTTGACGGTGACCGGTTCGGGCATCGAAGTTCTTTCGACGACTGAACTTTTGGATGAAGACTTTCTTGCCCTGTTCGAGTCCTACGACTTCTGCCGTCACTTTGGCACCGGCAACGGTAGGTTGTCCAAGTTTCAGTCCGGCGTCTCCACCCACGGCAAGCACTCGCTCGAACTCGATGTTGTCGCCTGTCTCTGCCGTCTCACGAAAGTCGATATCAACGAGCAAACCTTCGGTTACTTTGTACTGTCTTCCGCCGTCACAAATAATTGCGTACATGGCCATCTGCGCCGATCCAATGAATGAAATTCCGAGCCTGTATACTCAGAGGGTAATTTTTCAGGGGTCAGAAGTCTAGTCGACCAAGCGAAAATCGTCGAGTCCAAATTTCGATTTATCGAACCCATACGGCCATCGGTAAAATGGGACTATCCAACCGTGGCCTCTTGGCTACATTTCCGCCATGGGAGAGCTCAATCCAGGACAAAGCGAAGCGGTCGCAACTCTTTCCGGCCCGCTGCTGGTTCTAGCCGGCGCAGGGACCGGAAAAACCCGTGTCGTGACCTTTAGAGTAGCAAATCTTATAAAGCACGGTACGCGACCCGATCGGATCCTAGCGGTCACGTTTACCAACAAAGCCGCCCTGGAAATGCAAGAACGGATCTCCCACCAATTGAAATTACCCAAGCGGGTTCGGCGAGGTCAACCTGCACCGGCTCGTCCGCAAATCGGTACTTTTCACTCCCATTGCGTTCAGATCCTCAAACGATGGACGGGTCAATTGGGGTACCCAGACAAGTTCACGATTTATGATCGCAGCGATGCCGAGAGCGTCGCCAGAACCGTTCTGCGAGAGATTCGAGTTGCTGAAACCACGTTGTCGCCATCGGATTTTTTAAACATCGTCAGTCGTTGGAAAAATGCCGGCGTTCGGCCTGAGAACGCCGATAGTGCTGCGACGAGCGACCAAGAGCACATTGCCGCCAGTGGGTTCCGTAGGTACCAGCGTGCACTGAAACTTCAGGCCGCCTTCGATTTCGACGATCTGCTTGTGTATGCCGAGCAACTGCTGACTGAGAATGACAAGATCCAATCGGACGAAGCGGGCCGATACGATCATGTCTTGGTCGATGAATACCAAGACACCAATGGGAGTCAGTACCGAATCATCAAGGCGCTAGCCCAGGGGCATCGCAATCTTTGCGTTGTGGGGGACGACGATCAATCGATCTACGGTTGGCGAGGGGCCGAAGTCCGCCATATCTTGAACTTCCGCAAAGATTGGCCGGAGGCCAAGGTCGTTCGGCTCGAGGAGAACTATCGCTCGACGGATGCGATTTTGTCGATGGCCAATCGGCTGATCGCATTCAATCGTGAGCGGCACGACAAAGTCTTGCGTCCAGCTAGACCCAATGGCAAACCGCCGCGAGTGGTGCAGTTCCCCGATGAGAATGCGGAGGCCAAGGGGGTTGTTGACGAAATCGCAGATAGGCTCAATAGCGATAAATCTGTGAGTGCAGGTGATTTTGCAATCCTGTTTCGAACCAACGAGCAACCTCGCCCGTTTGAAATGGAATTGCGGAAGCGTAAGGTTCCTTACATGATCACCGGCACTCAGTCCTTCTTTGATCGCAAGGAGGTCCGCGACGTGTTGGCTTATCTGCGTTGGATCGATTCTCCCGACGACGAACTTGCCCTCTTGCGAGTGATCAATGTTCCGCCACGGGGGATGGGAGCAGGCAGTGTCGATAAGCTTCTCAAGGAGGCAGTCTCTCGATCATCGAGCGTTTGGAAGGTCATGCACGATGAGGCCTTTGTTGGGACGTTGCCAACGGCCGCTCAAGCTGGAATCGCTAGCCTCAAGAGTCTTCAAAAGAAATACCAAGCACGGTTCGATCCATCGAATACGCATCCCGAGGATCCAACGGAGCCCATGACCATGGTCGAGGTGCTTATCAAGATGATCGACGAGCTTAAGTACCGCGAAGAGATCCAGCGCCTGTATGCCGACCCAGAAGAGTCGGCCATGCGGATCGGGTCCCTTGAATCGGTACTCAATGCAATCGCCCAGTATGAGGAAAGCGCAGCCGAGCCGGCGCTCGATGATTTCCTCGCGTCGATTGCACTTTCAGGCCGAGAATTCGGATCGGGCAAGGACAAGCAGCAAGGTTTAAACGCAGTCTCGCTGATGACCTACCATAGCGCCAAGGGACTCGAGTTTCCGATCGTCTACATGATCGGCATGGAAGAAGGAGTCTTGCCTCACCGCCGATCGATCTCAGGGGAGATCGATACGGTGGATGAAGAGCGGCGTTTGTGTTACGTCGGAGTTACGCGGGCCCAAGACGAATTGACACTGACGTTACCTCAGAGCCGATTCAAATGGGGCAAGCCACGTCCTACTTATCCGAGCCGATTTCTTTACGAGTTGACTGGGCAAGGGGATAATCCTAATCGGGTTAAAGCCATCCAAGCGGCTGCTGAAGAGGCCAAGAAACAAGGGCGATCTCGACGATAAGCTTTCGGAGCCTAAGTCGCCGTTTTACCCTTATCGCCGCTTGGCTGTAATCCATCGCTAATCTGACCCATCAGGCTTCTGTACTCTTCGACTCGCAGAAGCCCCATTAGAAAACGATGGGAAAGGATGTATTTTTGCAGTCGATTTGCGTCGTGCTTGCGATGTTCCGATCGATACTTGACCCTGCCGATCGAGTAGTTGTCTTCGAGATCCGCAAGTTTGACTTCCACCGCTATCGGATCGCTAGCGAGAGCTTCGATGTATTGAACATACGGAGTTCCTGGAGCATGCGTCAATCGTTTGACTGCCTCGACGACCGGGGGGCCAATGCCTGCTGATTCGAGCTCTTGTGCGCTGGTTGCTGTGTCTTCGAGGATGTCGTGCAAGACACCTGCTTGTTTGGCTTTCGGATCTTTGCAGTGCATCATCACTCGTATCAAGTGGAGAACGTAGGGGGCACCGTCTGAGTCGCGTTGGCCACGATGCTTGGTCAGCGCCAAGCCTAATGCGTTTTCGATTTCCTGAGCGTTTTTTTCTTCGTCGTTCATCATGGCCAATCGTTTTGGGGGGGAGCAGCAGACTTCTTTGAAGCGGATTGCTTTGTTATAGGGACAGTCAACGCATTATAACCCTTCGGCTTTCACCCTCTAAAATACCTGAAGATCCGAATTCTCAAGATCGACTAGAAAGTAAGTCTCGTTTTAATCCGTTGATCGTATCAAAGTCGCACCAGTGACTTCTGGTTGAACGGGACGTTTAATAAAGGGTTGGGAAATCCACTAGGGGTTTTTGCTAGCTATTCGCGTGTTGGTTTTCTGCTTTTGCATCATCCCGCCTGGTTTTGATGTCGAAATCATAGGCCCCGGTTCGGTACACTACCATCGCTATGCTTCCGACAAAAATCAACCGACTCATCCTCTGGGATGTCCTGAAACTCTTCTTGGTCACGACCATGGGCCTTACGGGCCTGATCAGTGTCGGACTCGTCGGTCAGCAACTCATCAGCGAAGGTGTCGGCTGGCTGGCGCTTGTCCAACTACT
>JAJTFC010000148.1 GCA_021298315.1 Planctomycetaceae bacterium | reverse complement strand
ACCGGCACATGGATCGCAAGCAGGAGCAGCGATTTCGGTTCCGCAGCTTGGGCCACGTCCGCAACCAGCCATTTCGGCTCCGCAGCTAGGATCAACAACCGAGGTATCACAGCAAGAGCTCTTGGCTCCGACGCCGTTTCCACCCAACAGACGATGGATCAAGTCGCCACCGAAGCTTTGTCCGCTAAGGCATGCTCCCAAAACCATCGATCCAACAAAAATGTTCCACTTCATCTAATCAAACTCCCTATGTACACTGGGTCACTGACTACCACAGACATTTCGCAGCATGACGGAGTTGAGGCCGATTTCGGCGTACGAAGTCGTCGCCGAAACCGCCCTCTACTGGCGCGGCTAAAAGACCTCCGCAAAGCGGTGATCTGTGTGACTTCGTAAGCCCCACTTCCTTTGGTTCGACCCATCCGTACTTGGATCGTGACCAACCATCCTGCTCAATGCTTGAACTCGTTTGACCGAGTTGCGTTTGCGGTAGTTGCCGGCCGAGCCATCCATAGACTCGATCAGTTCTGGGCCACCGGCAATATCGCACACCACCAGACCGGCCTACGGATTGAAGCCAGGTAAGATGGGACGACGAGGAAGCTATCGGCCAAGCGGGGAAAATAGCTTGAACCCCCTCAGGCATTTTTCAGAAAATGAGACCGCAAAAGAAGTTACGTAAAATTTAACGCGAGGATAAGCCTTGACGAATGCAACGGAATTGACCTGGAATAAATTGCCTATTTTGTCATTCTCGGCGGTGGTTTTTACCGATGTGATACAATCGGCAAAGTCGCTAGAATGCCGACACGAAATCACGCTTACCCAAGAATCATGAGTCGATGAGAATCACCTATCTGACCGCAGGCGCTGCTGGGATGTTCTGCGGTTCGTGCATGAATGACAATGCGGTGGCACGAGAATTGATCAAAGCCGGTCACGATTGCGTGCTCATGCCCGTCTACACTCCGATTCGCACCGATCTTGAGGACATGAGTGTCGACCGAGTTTTCTTGGGAGGCGTGAATGTATTTCTGTCCCAAAAGATTCCGCTTTACCGGCATTTGCCTCGATGGATGGTCGGTTGGCTCGATCATCCTTGGGTGATCAAATCGTTGACGGCCAAGGCGGGCAAGACCAGCCCTGAGCTTCTCGGGGAGCTTACACTCTCGATGCTCGGAGGGCTTGAGGGTTATCAGCGTCAGGAGTTCCAGGATTTGCTGAATTTTCTGCAAAACAACATACGGCCTGACGCGATTGTCTTGACCAACTTGCTCATCGGTGGGGTGATTCCTCAGATGGCAAGCAATGCGGACGTTTGGGTTATGCTCCAAGGGGACGACATCTTTTTGGACTCTTTGAGTGCATCGCATCGCACGAAGGCCGTCGAGAAGATGCGAAGATTGGTCGGGCCTACGAAAGGCTTCATTTGCCATTCGGAGGCTTATGCCGCCTCGATGCGAGAGCTACTCGGGATTCCTGAATCCAAAATGCACGTGGTCCCTTTGGGGGTGGCCATTTCTGATTTTTCAACAGCGGCACTGCCGGGATTAGATCCGTCGGTCTCGAAAGAAAATGCCGCTGGCACTCAGGACGATTCGATCCATTTGGGTTACTTGGCATGCATGGCACCTGAAAAAGGTCTGCATCGGCTGGTCGATGCATTTATCGAACTCAAGCGGAACCCGCAATGGAAGTCTTTGCGATTGTCGATGGCCGGTTGGATGGGGCCTCAGCATGCTGCGTATTGGAAGGAGCAGCAAGCTAAATTGAGACGGTCCGGGTTGGACGGGCAGTGGGAATACGCTGGGACATTAAGTCGCCAGCAGAAGGTCGAGTATTTGAGCAGCTTGGATCTATTCTGCGTCCCGACCGAGTATGCTGATCCGAAAGGGATTTTTTTGCTCGAAGCGGTCCTGGCGGGGGTTCCCTATGTCATGCCCAGTCATGGAGCTTTCCCAGAGCTGCATCGACGGATCCAAGAGTTCCATCGCCAGGGGGTTGCGGGCGATCTGTTCCGCCCTGATTCTCAGGAGGATTTGGTTTCTAAGCTTCAGAGGGCTTTAGAGCAGTCGCCAAAGAGGGCTCTTCCTGGACCGGGGCTGGTCAGTGAGCTGGATATCTCGACCCACGCCAAACGCCTCCTAGGGTTATTGCAAGGGAAATCCGTTTCCTTGTGATCCAAGACTGCGATTCGTGTAGTCGAACTACGTCCAGTCGCTATAATCTTGCGTTTTCCCGCTGGTAAACCTAACGTGCATCCGTATGAACAGCCCGCAATCAAACTCTTCCGATACCCAATCGGAAAACGCTCCGAAGAATCAAACTGCGTCGTCCGATGCGTTGCAAAACGAGCGGGTTTTGGTGCTGGACTTTGGATCCCAATTCGCACAGCTCATCGCACGTCGAGTCCGCGATCAAAACGTTTACTGCGAAATCGTCAGGCATGACATTTCAGCCCAGAGCGTCATGGCTCGTAAACCGATGGCGCTGATCTTTTCAGGAGGCCCATCGAGCGTTTATGACACCCGAGCCCCCAAGTGCGATCCGAAGTTATTCGAGTTGGGAATCCCGATTCTTGGGATCTGCTATGGCATGCAATTGACGGCCCACACCCTCGGGGGGAGCGTCCAAGCTTGCCCGACCCGTGAGTATGGTCGAGCCCGTTTGTCGATCAAGGATATGGAGAAACTCTTTGCGGGGTTTCCTTCGGAGATCGATGTTTGGATGAGTCATGGCGACCAAGTTCAAAAGCTCCCTGAAGGATTCGAGACCTTGGCTGGCACGACGACTTGTCCTCATGCGGCCGTCAAGCACCAGTCGCTACCGATCTTTGGTCTTCAGTTTCATCCAGAGGTTTCCCACACCGCCTTGGGCGGTACTTTGATCCATAACTTCTTATACAACGTTGCTGGTTGCCAGGGTCGCTGGCACTTGTCGAACTTCGCTGAACAAACCATATCGCAACTTCGAGACAAGATCGGGTCCGACAGGGTCATCTGCGGTCTTTCCGGCGGGGTGGATTCGTCGGTGACGGCTGCTTTGCTATACAAAGCTATCGGTCCGCAATTGACATGCATCCTGATTGACAATGGATTGCTGCGCAAGGATGAGCAGTCGGCGGTGATTCGGGAGTTTACCGATCACTTCCAAGCCGACTTGCGCGTGGTCAATGCCAGCGAACGATTCCTCGAAACACTTGCTGGGATTCGAGATCCGCAGGAAAAGCGTCGCCGCATCGGCCATGCATTCATCGAGTGTTTCAAACAAGAGGCTCTGAAGATCAATGGAGCAAAGTATCTTGCCCAAGGCACACTCTACCCGGATGTGATCGAAAGCGGAGCGGCTCCCGATGGGCCAGCAGCGACGATCAAGCTCCATCACAACGTAGGTGGTTTGCCTGAACAACTCGGCTTTGATTTGGTCGAACCCCTTCGGGATCTATTCAAGGATGAGGTTCGGAAATTGGGAATCGAACTGGGGTTGCCTGAGCATCTAGTTTGGAGGCATCCGTTTCCAGGTCCCGGGCTTGCCGTACGTTGCCTTGGAGATATCACCCAAGCCAAGCTTGATGTGCTGCGTGAAGCCGACGAGATACTCATTACAGAGATCAAAAACGCCAACTTGTACCGGCAAACATCCCAAGCTTTTGTCGTTCTCTTGGAATCCCAGAGCGTCGGAGTGATGGGAGACTCAAGGACTTACGAAAATGCTGTCGCGATCCGGTGCGTCAACACCGACGATTTTATGACCGCCGACTGGAGCCGTTTGCCGTACGACTTACTTGCTCGAGTCTCGACGCGAATCATTAACGAAGTCAGGGGTGTCAATCGCGTTTGTTACGACATCAGTTCCAAGCCCCCGGCAACCATTGAGTGGGAGTAATAAAGCGCAACTGCTATGAATCGGCAATACATTTTTCAAATCGAAAAGCTCACCAAACGCCACGGTCAAAAAGAAGTCCTCAAAGACATTTGGCTGGCGTTTTACCCAGGGGCGAAAATCGGTGTTTTGGGTTCCAACGGTGCGGGTAAAAGTACGTTGCTTCGAATCATGGCCGGCATCGATAAGAATTTCGATGGAACCGCAAGGCTAAGCAATGGCTTTACCGCAGGTTACTTACCTCAAGAACCACAATTGGATCCAAAAAAGAATGTGCAGGAAAACGTCGAACAAGCCGTTGCACCGAAGCGCAAGATCCTAGATCGATTCAATGAGATCACTGGATTGCTCGGAGAGGTCACCGATGACAACCAGATGCAAAAGCTATGCGACGAGATGGCTAAGCTTCAAGATGCCATCGACGCGCAGAACCTTTGGGAACTGGATCGGCAAGTGGAAATGTCGATGGCCGTGATGAACTTGCCCCCAGGGGATGCCGATGTGACGAAACTCTCTGGGGGTGAGCGTCGCCGAGTGGCGCTGTGTCAGTTGCTTTTAGAACAGCCTGATTTGCTGCTGCTCGACGAGCCAACGAACCACTTGGATGCCGAGGCCGTCCACTGGCTAGAACAACACTTGGCCCAGTATCCAGGCACGGTCGTCGCGGTAACTCACGATCGGTATTTCTTGGACAATGTCGCTCAGTGGATCTTGGAACTCGATCGGGGTTCGGGATTTCCCTTCGAAGGCAACTACACGTCTTGGTTGGAGCAAAAGCAGAAGCGGTTGCAGATCGAGCAAAAGGCGGCTGCTGCTCGCCAAAAGACACTGGATCGAGAACTTGAATGGATCCGTTTGTCGCCTCGTGCCCGCCAAGCAAAGAACAAGGCGCGTATCAGCGCCTACGAGCAACTGGCAGCCCAGCAGTTCGAGGAACGACCCGACGAATTGGAAATCCAGATCCCGCCCGGAAAGCATCTTGGGGAGGTTGTCGTCGAGGCCCATGAAGTCGCAAAGTCCTTTGGCGATCGAATGCTCTTTGAGAACCTCGACTTCCGATTGCCGCCAGGGGGTATCGTTGGCGTTATCGGGCCTAATGGTGCCGGTAAGACAACTTTGTTCCGTATGATGATTGGGCAGGAAAAACCCGACAGCGGGACGATTCGAGTCGGCGATACCGTGGAACTTGGTTACGTCGATCAGTCGCGTGATTCCCTGACCTCAACGAATACGATCTTCCAAGAAATCTCAGGCGGAGTCGATTGGTTGGAGATGGGGGGCAAACGCATGAACTCAAGGGCCTATGTTTCCAAATTCAACTTTAAGGGAACCGACCAAGAAAAGAAGGTCGGAGATCTTTCTGGGGGGGAACGCAACCGAGTCCATTTGGCCAAGCTTCTGCGACGCGGTTGCAACGTCTTGCTTTTGGACGAACCTACCAACGACTTGGATGTCGATACCTTGCGTGCTTTGGAAGAAGCCATTTTGAATTTCGCGGGTTGCGTGGTGGTCATTACCCACGACCGGTGGTTCCTGGATCGTATTGCCACTCACATCTTGGCCTTTGAAGGGGACGGTTACGTTCACTGGTGTGAAGGCAATTTCCAAACCTACGAAGACCAGCGTAAAGAGCGACTTGGGATTTCCAGCGACGAGCCGCGTCGGTTCCGTTACCGCAAATTAACGAATTGATCGCTGATCGGGTTGGCCCCCAGGAAAAAAGATAGGGCCATGGTTATACTTTTAGATCAACGGTTTTTGACACAAGTTCCCTTTCCCTCCGATTTGTCAAAGGTGCAATCAGCATGAATCCTTTCGATATCCTCACTGAAATTCTCAACGCAGGTGCTCAGCAGCAACAGCAACAGCAAAAGCAGCAACAGCCCCAAGGTAGTGGTCAACGCCGTGGCGGTCCATCGGGTGTCGATATCCTTAAAGACATCCTCGGGGGCGGACCTGCAAGTGGATCGAGTTCTGGGGGAGTCCAATTCCCCGGTGTATTAAAGGAAGGTCGTGGCAATGCGAAGACTCCTTCGGCATCCGAACTCGAAGATATGCTCGGCGTTGGCAACAAGGCACCTTCGCAACCAACCCAGCAACGTCAACCGGCTCCAAGCGGAAATGCCGGAGGCCAAGGGGATATCTTCGGACAACAGCAGCCCAAGCAGTCTCCACCGCAGCTTTCTCAAGCTGAGCAAGAGCAGATGGTGGTCTTGATCCGAGCCATGATCTATGCAGGAAAAGCCGACGGACGGATCGATGCCAAGGAGCAGCAAGCGATTCTCGATCGGATCGGTAACACCAATGAATCGACCATTCAGTTTTTGCGTCAAGAGTTCTCAAACGCAACAAGCGTCCGCGATTTCGCTTGGTCGGTCCCCTTGGGTATGGAAGCTGCCGTCTATGCTGCCTCGCTCTCGACGATCGATGTCGATACCAAGGAAGAAATCGAGTATCTGCGTGAACTAGCACATGGGTTACGATTGCAACCTAAACTTTGCAATCAGATCCATCAGCAGTACGGGGCCAAGCCGATTTTTTAGTTGCTAAGCCATGATCCACTAATCCTAAGCCAAACCAAGCATCGTGACCCATCCAGCGGAAAACCCAGAGTCTCACCACCACAAAAACTTCATTGAAATCGAAGTCGAAAAGGACTTTGCCAACAAGGAGTCTTTGCAGGGCAAGACGATACAAACCCGTTTTCCGCCGGAGCCCAACGGTTACCTTCATATCGGGCACGCGAAGAGTATATGCCTTAATTTTGGCTTAGCGAAGACTTATGGTGGCAAGTGCAATCTGAGGTTCGACGATACCAATCCGAGCAAGGAGAGTCAGGAGTATGTCGACTCGATCCAGCGCGATGTGCGTTGGTTGGGTTTCCAATGGGATAACCTCTTCTACGCATCGGATTACTTCCAGCAACTCTACGATTGGGCGTTGCAACTGATTCGAGAAGGCCACGCCTATGTATGCGATCTGAGCGCCGAGCAGATGCGAGAGTACCGGGGAACATTGACCGAGCCGGGTAAGAACAGTCCTTACCGCGATCGGACAGTCGATGAGAATATGGATCTGTTTTTCCGGATGAAGAGCGGTGAGTTCGCCGAGGGGACTCGGACACTGAGGGCCAAGATCGACATGGGCTCGCCGAACTTCAACCTGCGGGATCCGGTTTTGTATCGCATCATGAACGCGCATCATCATCGAACCGGCAACGATTGGTGCATCTATCCGATGTACGATTGGGCACACGGTCAGTCTGACTCGATCGAAGGCATCACGCATTCGATATGCACATTGGAGTTCGAGAACCATCGACCTCTTTACGATTGGTTTTGCAAGACACTCAGGATCTTTCATCCAAGACAAGTCGAATTCGCTCGATTGAATCTGTCTTATACGGTCATGAGCAAGCGTAAGTTGCTGCAGTTGGTAACCGAGAAGCATGTCGAGGGTTGGGATGATCCTAGGATGCCAACGATTAGCGGTTATCGTCGGCGCGGTTACACACCTGAATCGATTCGAAACTTTTGCGAAACGATCGGAGTGGCTCGTTTCAATGGGGTCATCGACGTGCTGGTGCTCGAGAACGCAGTTCGCGATCACTTGAACAAGACCGCATCGAGATACATGGCGATTTTAGATCCGGTGAAAGTCACGTTGATCAATTACCCAGACGATCAAGTCGAGGAGCTCGAGGCGGTCAACAACCCGGAGGATCCTGCGGCTGGGAGTCGCAAGCTACCGTTTTCTAAGACACTCTTCATCGAGCGAGAGGATTTCATGGAAAATGCGCCATCGAAATTCTTCCGGCTCAAGCCCGGGGGCGAAGTTCGCTTGAGGTACGCTTATATCATCAAGTGCGAAGAGGTCATCAAGGATTCCTCGGGCAAGGTGATCGAGCTCAAGTGCAGTTATGATCCGCAGACCAAAAGTGGATCTGGACCTTCGGCCGAGCGCAAGGTCAAAGGAACGATCCATTGGGTCAGTGCCTCGACGGGCCATTGTGCAGAGGTGCGGCTCTACGATCGATTGTTCCTTTCGGAAACACCCGAAGAGGCACCTGAGGCCAAGACGTTTTTGGACAACATCAATCCCAACAGTAAGACTGTGCTCCATGCGGTGATCGAACCGGCTTTGGCGCAGATTTTGCCAGGCACCCGCGTTCAGTTCGAGCGGAATGGATATTATTGTGCCGATCAGATCGACTCAAAGCCCGGTGCACCGGTATTTAATCGGATCGTGACACTCAAGGATACGTGGGCCAAGATTGCCGCCAAGGAATAGCAAGCGGGTTGCAGGCGGCCGTCAATGGGGGCAATCTTGTCGATGATGTCACGCCACCGCGATGCCGCCTAGCGGCGGTGGCTTTTTGGACGGTGTTGACGGTGTTGACAAGATTGACCGTATTGACAGCGGACAGGATTGACCTTGTTGACACTTTGCGCATTAGCGTTCATGAGTGTTCATCAGCGGTTG
>JAJTFC010000026.1 GCA_021298315.1 Planctomycetaceae bacterium | reverse complement strand
ACCTGAAGCCGACTTGGTTGGCTCATCAGCAACGGCCATCATACCGCCGCCCATGCCACCCATACCACCCATGCCGCCCATGCCGCCCATCCCACCCATGCCGCCACCCATGCCGCCCATGCCACCGCCCATCATGCCACTCATGACAGGCACAACGAGGTCGCCAACCGGGTAAACTCGAACGACGTTTGCCGAGTTCTTCTTATTGGTGATCTTCATGACTTCGTCTTGGATCACGTAGGTCAGATTCAGAGGTTCAAGGATCAGCTTAAGAGCGGATCGAAGCGAAATTTCCGGAACGTTCAGCGACACAGGGTCTTCTGCAGTCACCGACTCTTCTTCGAGTGCTTTCTGGTCGATGACGATTGGAATACCATATCGATCCGACAGTGTTTGCATGACCGAGCTAAGCGGCGTGTTGTTAAAATTGGCTTCATCACGTTCACGCAAGGCTCTAAAGATCCTGCGTTCGGCCTCGTTTCCGCCCGAGAGGTCGATCGTGCCATAGCGTTCGATTCTTCGAGCACTGAGAGCTTGCCAAACATCGGCCGGTGGATACCGGACCGGTGGCTCGTCGACAAACGGAATCAACGCTTGTTCTGAGAGATACAAAGCATCGACGAAAGCTCGGTTGCGCTGATTGACCACGTCCATGATCAAGCGATAGTTGGCCAGCGAACTCGATTCGTAGTTGACCACCTTATCGATCACTGAATTGTGGGCCAATTCGTGGATCTGAGGAGCGATCTCATTGTTGGCAGCCGAGTAAAGCTGTTGCTCGATAAGCGAATCGAACCGTTGAACAAGTTGCTGAATGGTCGCTTCTCTACGATCGCGATCTGCGAGCAACCGACGCGAAGCAGAGGCTGCCGATTGTACGGCCTCGGTTCTTGCGATCCGCTCACGCAAGTCGGCCTCTGCTCGAGCCGTGGCTTGGATGCCTGCACCGAGCCTGGACTCAAGCTGTACGCGGCTAGCAGGATCCAAATCCGGAGAACGACGAATCTGATCGAGCAAGAGCTTGAGATCCCCCTTGGCAGCAGCAGGGTTATCTGAAGTTCGAGCACGGCTCAGTTCGGTCATGACTTGACGCTCAAGAGCTTGAGCCGCCACTCGACGCATTTCGGTGTCTTGATTGAGCAAGTCCCCTGCGGTGGAAAGTTCGCTATACGGGTCAGAGCCGATAGGAGCACCCGATCCACCACCAGCGGGCATCAATGGGTCTTGGCTAGGAAACGATCCTGCAGGATTGCTTGGGGGTAATGGATTGGCTGGAGGATTCGCAGGATTGGCTGGCTCAGCAGGAGCATCTCCAAATGGATCTTGCCCTGCACCAGGTGCGGGATTGCTTGGAGCCGGATCACCAAACGGATCATCCGAAGGCGGTTGAATTTGGGCTGTCACAAACTTGACAACCTTCGAGCCTGCACCCTTGAGAGGTGCTTGAGCCCCACCACCCTTGGCTTCATCTTTCAGAACAGGCGCCGTCTTCTTGGCCCCCTCGATTTGAGCCGCTTCGAGAATCGTTTTGGCTTCCAAATTGGTCGGAGATCGTTCCAAAGCCTCTTTGGCAATCACCTTGGCCGCAGCGATATCTCCAATGTGTAATGCGAATTTCGCATCTTTGACTAAAACGTCCGAGGATCCATTGAGCAATTCTCCAACGTCCCTGAGGGCTTCGGAACCAGCAGTCGGCAATAGAACCCCTGCATTGCCACTGGCCTTATTGATCAACGCGCCCAAGAACCCCAGGTCGGGATCCGATGCCTCTGAGACCAAATCCCATTGCAATGTCTTGTTCTGTCCTGAAATCTCGCCATCGATACGCAACGTTCCATTGAGACTCTTGGCAGTCATCACTCCAATCAAAATCGAATCGCGATCCCCTCGGATCGGAGGAATCCGCTCAGGGTACCTCGTGGCGATACCCACTGGCCAACTGGCTTCCTTAGGCCAAAACACCGGCATGCAAGCGATCTTCGTGAGCTCGCTTGCGACTTGCTGCAAGGTCACGCCTTGAATGTTTCTGCGAACCAAAACTCGACCACCGGTATGATTTGCCAACGTGGCCAAAAATTCACAGTCTGTCTTTGGTCCGATCGCTAATGAATTGATCGAACATCGTGCAGCGACTAGCTCGCCCACCAAGGAATCAAACTCTGAGGTGTTGAGCAGATTGGTCGAATGGATTCCATCGCCAATGTAAACAACCGTTTTTTCGCCTTGATCACCAAGCGACTTGATCGCCGAGCGAATCGCAGTTGCAATATCCGAAGTACCCAGCGGTACACGGCTTTCGAGCCTTTCAAAAGCGCCATGAACCTCGGGCGAATCGGATTTGGCTCGAGCGATGTAAAGTTCCGACTCCACGTCGCAAGCCAACAACGATACAACCGAACCCTCAGGCAACGACTCGATAAACGATCGCGCGATCTCCATCGACTCGCGTCGATACACACCGTTTTGCGATGCCGAAGTATCCACGACCACAGCCACCTTCGGGGCAACCTTCGCCTCGGCCATCTGACCAGAGAGCAGACTCAGTGCAAAAAGCGTCTTGCCTTCGCTCTGATACGTTGCCAAACGACTCGCTTTGCTCAGGGCTTGTGCTACCCCCTGGCTGTCGAATGCGAAAGCCAAATTCGAGGCCACAGGCAGTCCAAAAGCTAAAGCAAAACCGACTGCCACTTCCGGCAACCTTGCCCGATTACTCCACATAGGACGTTGCATCCTCATAGCGATTGGCTCCAAACAACTCGATGGGTAGGAAAAGAGGTTCACCGAAAACCTAACGATACACAATTCGTTTCATCGTATTTACGCCCCCCTAATGTTGCCATTAAAAAAGGGCTAGCCGAGAAAGAATCACCCGATGGTATCAATCGACCCTTCTAGGCGAACTTGCACGAGTAGGTTTTCACTACAAATCACAACAGAGCAAACATCATGCCAATCGATAAAAAGTGCGTTTAACTGAACGAAAAAGGGAAATAAACCGCGATTTCGTTGGTTTTTCGCACGGCGATAAACCTCTCGACACACAAGAACATTGCCCGCTGTTGCATTATTGAACACCCGCCGGCAAACTCCCCGAATCCGCTAAATCTTCCCAAATCCGCTCATCTTCCGGCTCCCCCCGAGCCGATTCGATCGACAGCGCTCCAGATGCCTATCCCATGTCCAAACGGATTAGACAGCAATAATGGCAAGTCGAATTGAAAAGCCCTACCAAGTTCACAATCTTGCTATCGCCACACTCGGTCAGCTACGGGGTCTGATTCTTCTTTTTGCCAGTTGCATACTTTCAACTGGCATCTGCTTTGCCCAAGACGAGTCGGCAAACCCGTTGGCAAGCAGGGGCAATCGCGAATCTGGCCAAGGTCTCCTTAGCCGACTTCGAGGCGCAAACACCAAACCCAAAGACCCTCTGTCCAAAGAGCCGCGATCTGATGCGGGCCAAGAGCAACCTGACCGCCGCTGGAACGGATCGATGCGAGTTCCCTTGCAGTCCTTTAACTTCCCTTGGTCAACGCGATCGAGCGACTCTAAAACAAGCATCCAAGATCCGATTGATCTGCCCAGCGCGATTCAACCTAAGCGAACTGTACAAGCCCAAAGCGATGCGATCGGAAGCGGCGTTCCGCGACGTGCTTCTGCGCCAACTCCGACAACCCCAAGAGTCAACCCAGGCCCTGCGGTCGCCCCTGGAGATCTTCCAAGCAAAGCAGAAGAACCAGCCAGGGAACCGCTCCAAGTCGACACATCCATCGACTCCTCGACTCGCAAAGAGCTTCGTGTCTACGAAGTCGCTCCGAGTCTGAATTCCATCGACTCGAAGAACACAAGCCGCCGAAGTGCGCCGATTGCTCCAGACAAAGCAAACGTGCCTGCCAGAGAAGTAAAGCCACATTTGGAACTTCCAACGAACGAAATTCCGAGCATCGAAATCTCTCCTGAACCGATAAAAACGCCAGCGAGCATCCCTGCGATCAACGCATCTTCTCGCATCTCTGAAGTAACCGTCGAGCGTAGCAGTATAAGTCCTCGCAAGTCTCCCAAGGCCAGCGCTCCGCTGGATGTGCGTGTTCCTCAACTTCGCTTGAGAGTCGATGGTCCTCAATCCATCGAGGTTGGCAAAAAAACCACGTACACCATCCATGCAACCAACGAAGGTGAATCTGAACTCCAAGGATTGATCATCCGGGCATCGACCCCAAAGGGTGTCACGATCGATGGCATCAAGTCTATGGTTGGAGCTTATGAATTGGATCAAACGCCGCAGGACGTCAGCCTCCTATGGGAGTTGGAGTCCCTGGCTGCAAACGATTCTAAATCGATTGAAATGCAAATCGAGGTGCTCGAAGCAGATCAATTTGCCATCAACCTCGAATGGTCTGTGGCTCCAAGTCCCACTCAAATGAACGTCAAGGTGCATCAACCTAAGCTTGAACTCGATTTGAGCGGCCCGATCGATGTCCAAGTTGGCATACCTCAAAAGTACCGCGTTCGAATCAAAAACTCTGGTAGCGCCAATTTGTCGGAATTGAATTTGTCTTTGCAAACTGAAACCACCTCGCAGTACGAATCCTTGTTGGGAGATATCCCTGCCGGTGCAGAAAAAATGGTGGATGTCGAACTGACATTCGAGCAACCCGGTTTGTTTCCAATCGTTGCGACCGCCAAAGACCAATCCGGTAAATTACAACAGCGCCAACGCCTCGATGTGCAAGTCCAACAACTCGAACTGACGGCAACTTGGTACGGCCCTGAGGAGTTCATCCAAGGAACTCAAGCCGACTACGAATTGGTCATCGAAAATACCAGCGGTGTGCTTGCAACCAACCTCGATTGCTCGATCGAAGTCCCACCAGGAATCGAGATTCTTGAAATGCCCCAAGGTGTCTCTCGAATCGGAAATCAAGTCCGATGGTCGATCCAATCGCTTGATGCAAACTCCCAGTTCAAGCTTCCCCTACGATGCGATATGATCCTCGCAGGAAATCAAACACTCAAGTTCCAAGCTCAATCGACAGGGAACTTGAATCTGCAAACGAAAATCACCACCGTTGTCGAAGCGATCGCAGACCTAGAATTGAGCGTTATCGAGCCCCAAGCTCCTGCTCCTGTGGGTACTCCCGTCGTTTACGAGATCCATGTGGCAAATCGCGGTTCAAAGGCGGCAGAAAACGTCCGGGTCCTAGCACAATTCTCCGAAGGAATCGAGCCGCTTAGAATCGAAGGACACGCCGGACGGATTGTTCCTGGCCAAGCACTCTTCGATCAGCTCGCACAGATCGCACCAAAACAGACCGTTACCTTGAAGGTCATCTGCCAAGCATCCAAAAACGGGGTTCATCGGTTCCGAGCCGCTGTCCAGTCTCCTGCGAGCCAAGAAGACTTGCTCGAAGAAGGTTCGACTCGCTTTGTCGGTGGAGCTAAAGGCCAAAAATAGTTATCGACTTCTTGCCGAAACTCTACGGAGCTTCAAGGCTATCGATCCCCACAAGCAATCTTAGAACAGAAGAATTCCGATCGCTTTTGGACCATGAACTTTCATTCCAAGCTTTCAGTTCCTGCACGCTAGGAAATCGATGCTTGGCAATCAAATAGGAATGCTCGACGATCTGCTCGTAGGAAAGATCGCTAGCGGCTAGCATGCGAGCCAAGTCCTGAAGTTGCGTATTCGCAAAACGATACTGCAATTCGGCTCTCAAAATCGGTAAATCAAAACTTGAGGCCGCGTCGCTCGAAGCTGCACTCGTGGACGTCTTGGCTGACTCAGTTGGAGCTCCCAATTGGCCCGCAGGCTGCGCCAAAAGGGAGCGATCCAACCAATCAGGCTGCTCCGGGAAGAGCTTAGAAGCAAAAGAATCAATCGATAGATGTGTTGACTCACGCGATCCAGAAGAAGGGATCGCAATGGAATGAAAGCCCCCGAGCCTCTTTGAGTAGTCTTGGAGCTTCTTTGGATCCATAGCCATGTACTGAGATAAACTCAAAGTCTCTTGGCCGGCCCGCGAAGGTTCAGACATCAGCATCCAGTAAACGATCTGTCGCACTCCAGCTTGCTGCTGATGAGCTTGCTTTCCAAGATACTCCATCAAATCTTTGCGATCCTGAACCGCGATTCCAGAATCGAGCCCGAACTCGGAGCGCAAAGCTTGACCAAAAAAATCTCGCCAAAGTGCATTGATCAATCCACTCTGAGCCCAACTACCCTGATCTACCCAAGCACCAACGACTTGATCGATCGAAAGCTCCGCTGCGACTCGTTTGCCGTCAGGTAACCGCCCCGGAACCTTACTGATGCGGTCATCTTGCTCTTTCGTAAACAATTCGGCTTTACCTATGGGTGATATCTGAGCCATCATGGCTGCGATCGAATCAAAAACGACCGCGCTTGCACCTGGGACCGGAGCCACCGGTGGCATTCGATCGGCAAGCCAATGCGGGAAAGCCTCAGCTTGCGAACCATGGCACTGGGTGCAACCGATAGCCACGTTTCCTGTGGCATTCAAAAACAGTCGCGAGAGTCCCCTGAGTCGTCCAGATTGGGCTTTGGAAAGCCCTACCCAAAGAGCACTTGTGCTATGGGATGAATCAGACTCCTCAATCCATTGCTCTCCGAGGAAATAAGCTGGGTGCTCGGGCCTCCAAAGGCCCAGTAAAACCTGCCTCTGGATCTCTTGAATCGGCAAATCTTCTCGCACTTGCACTTCGATCCAATCGCGAAATGCACTGTAAGATTGGTGGGTAGAAGATCGTTTCCCAAGATAAAATTGCGCCAGCCGCTCGGCCCAAACACGGTTGAACTCATCGCTGCTTATCCACTCCTTGAGGGTTTTCTCAAGAGCTTGCTCCTGGGTCGACTTGGGGGTTGAAGCCGTTTCGCGACGAATCGCTTCGAACTCCGCACTGGTCGGCACACGGTGTAAAATCAACCTCGATATTCTATCGACCGTTAATGATCCTTTCTTAGAACCAGTATCGAGCAAACCAAGTTGTTTCCAGATCTGCTGGAATTGCGAGTCGATGACCGAGACAATCTCTCGATCGATCGAGCCACCTAGTTCTACCCTCGGAATTCCAGGTCGGCTCGATATTGGATCGCTAGGTGTTGAAGCGGTGCGCTCGTTAGCGAGTTTTGTTGCAGCACTTGCGTTTTGACTATCATTGACGGCAAGCTTATTGGACCCGTCCTGAAGCCTCTCCTCAGGAGCGAGGACCGTCTCGGATGCAGGCATTCCTGAGCGGGACTTTGGCTCGGGTGATCCTTCGACTCTGGCTTGTAATTCACCAGATTGCTTGCTGGAGTCTACATAGCTTTCTACGCGGCTTTCTTGGTGGCTCGAGGCCCCCTTGAAATCCCCAGCAATTTGCTGCTTATTCGCGGCGTAGTTCCACCAACCGACCAAGGAACAAATCGCTAAAGTGGCTGCGATTGCCGCAACGCTTATCCAGAGGTTATTGCGAGGTTTTGATCTGTTTGGAGCTCTGCGGGCTATCTGTTGCAGATCCAGTCGCGCGCTGTGAACCGCTTGATCGAGTTGAGGGTTCGTAAATAGCGATTGCTTCGAGCGTTTGGCTATCTCGTCGGTTAAACAGGACTTGCTCAAAGAGGGTTCGCAACCACCGAGCCAATCACAGAGCGAGGCCTCGATAAGCCCATCGAGGATCCCATGTTCTGACGAGGGATCCTCGGGGGTGTTCGAATTTTCGCTGGGGAATCGACTCATCTTGTTACCGGTCTTGCGTTCCTAATTTCTCTTCTAAGCATTGCCTTAATTGGGCTTTGGCCCGCTGTTGCAAATTCTTGACTCCGTTTTCGGTGATCTGTAACTCCGCAGCAATCCGCTCGCGTGACGCTTGATCCTCGAATCGCATTCTCAAAGACTGTTGCGCCCTGGCCGAGAGCCTTTGGAAACATTCTTTAAGTGCGTCGAGCATCCGATCTCCGGAGGCGTCAGCACCTGCCCAACGGGTCCAATATTGATCCAACAATTCAGCTTGGTCGGTCAATCCAACCGAGCCAAATTTCCTTTTGTATTCAAGCAGCAAGTGAAAGGCGACTCGACGCAGATAGGCAGCGGTGGAGTATTCGCTGGTCTGCTCGAAGGGTTTCCTCAGCACGGCCACAAAAGTTTCTTGTGCAAGATCGTCTGCCAGGTGAATCGGGCATCCGATCGCTCGCAGATATCTCCAGACCCCGAGATAATGCCCAGCAATGAGCTTCTCGGGATCCCAAGATTCGTTGCGATTGTTCAGATCCTCGGGCACACTAAGCGAATAGCCCCTTGATGAGTTTTCCGCTGTTGGCGATCTTCATAGGACGACCGTTTCGACTTGTGAAGGTTGTCTCAAGAGAGATTCCAAGAGCATGGCATACCGAAGCCATCACATCCTCCGAGGAGTACGGTTCACCTACGACTTCAGTGCCGTCTTCGTTGGTTGCCCCAATGGCTTGGCCACCCTTGATTCCGCCACCACCGACAACGACACTCCAAGCTCGAGCCCAGTGGTCTCGACCAGCATCCCCATTGATGCGAGGGGTTCGGCTGAACTCACCCATCCAAACAATGCAGGTGTCTTCGAGCAGCCCTCGCTCTTGGAGATCCGAGGTAAGGGCCGCCATGGCTTTATCCAAAACCGGCAATCGGTCGTTTTCAAGAGTTCGGAAGATGTTTTGGTGGTTGTCCCAACCGCCTAAATCCACTTCGACAAACACCACCCCTGCTTCGACAAGCCTCCGAGCTAGCAAGCAGCCTTGTCCGAACCCATTCGTGCCGTATCGTTCTTTGACCTCGGTAGGTTCTTTGTCGACCTGGAAAGCCTCCATCTGCTTGCTCGTCAGCAGATCAAAGGTCTTACCAAGCACCTTGCGGTGATCTTCCAAAACGCCGCCTCGATTCTGGCTGATAAACGAATTTTCAATGGTTTCCAACGCGATTCGGCGTTGATTGAGCCGATCCGAATCGACACTCATCTCAAGGTTTCTAACGCGTCCGTTGCTCGTGACGTTGAAGGGTGCCCAAGACATCCCTAAGAATCCAGGGCCTTCGCTCGCTCCTCCGACGGCCACAAATGGAGGAATCTCCAAGTCGGGTCTTTGCGTGATCAACTCGTGGGCCATGACCGCACCGTAGCTAGGATAGTCCACATTCGCATCCGGAACATATCCGGTGTGCATGTAATATCTACCCCGATTGTGATCAGCTTCGCGGGTGCTCATCGAGCGAACAATCGCCATATTGTGCATCTGCTGAGCCATCAAGGGCATGTGCTCGCTGATCTGAACATCGCCAGAGGTGCTGATCGCCTTGAAAGGCCCACCGTTGTCGGTGCCAGGCTTAAGATCCCAAATATCCATCGTCGATGGGCCACCGCCCATCCAAAGCAAAATACAAGACTTCTGGTTCTTCTTGAGCGTATCTGCATGGACCCTCAGAGAGTGCCCCAAAGAGAGCGAAGTCCCAAGCATGGCGCTTGCACCGGCCATGTGAGACATAAAATGACGACGGGACATCCCATTGGGTGTTGTAAATCGATTCCACATAGCATTGCACCTTTTGAAAAGAATTAGTTAGTGGCCAATTAGCTGTTTTGATTAGTGATTGAAAATAAATTCGTTGCTGTTGAGGATCGCCCACCACATGTCCTGGAGCATCCCCCCAACTTCCCCTTTGCGAGCAACCAATATTTGCGTCGCTACGGCCAACTCCTCTGGTCGCGGCTTACGCCCAAGTCCCGCAATGAACAAAAACTGAACCTTCTCCTGCGGTGTCCCCTTCCCAGTGCTCAACTGATGGAGCCAAGTACCAGGCTCCAATGCAATCGCAGCTCGGATCAATTCGCCGTTGAACATCATTAGCCCTTGAGGGATCGAACCGTTGAACGTCGTTGTCTCATCGCCTTCGTCAGTTCCAAAGGCGACAATGAATTGACGCATCCAGTCCTCACGCCTTCGCTGTTGCTCTTCCAAATTACCCTTGCGATTGGCCTGAGTGGCCACCGCCAAAGAGGAGTACAGTTGCTCGGCTGTCATCTGGCGAGTGTAAAAGTGACTGAACTTGGGCAACTCACCCATCGATGGATCGTCTGACTCGTTGTCCTTGGTCATCTTGGAAGACAAAGCATACGGCTTCGACAAGGTAATCCAGACAATCAACTGCTTAAGATCGTAACTGTTTTGGCGGAAGTCCTTGGCCAGCGACTCGAACAAGTCGATACTCACGACAGGATTGTGGGGCCCAAGGTCATCGATCGGTTTGGTAAAGCCATAACCCAAAAAGTGAGCCCACATTCGATTGACAATGGTCTTATCGAGAAAATCGCTCTCCATCATCAAATTGCCAAGCTCATTTCGACGGTTGACTTCCGAAACATAACCGCTCTTACCAATCGCTGTCCCATCGACAAAGACTGGATAAGCGACCTTCGTGACTCCGTTGCGCAGTGCGAAATAAATCTCTGCCTTATCTGGATGAGAACCTTCGCCCGCGAAGTCTTCGTTGATCAACTCGATGTGATCGATGTCGTTTGTACCTTTGACATAACGACGCAGTGCGCGAGTCTGGCGGAAGAAGGCGTTGAACTCCCAAAACTTCTGCTGCTTCCACTGATTGAATGGGTGATTGTGGCACTGTGTGCACTGAACTTGCAAGCCAAGGAATACCTTCGAGACTGCCGCTGTCGCTTGAACTCCGTTCTCATCATTGACCTTCATGGCCAAGAAGTTCGTCGCTCCGTTGAAATTTTCCGCGCCTGGCTTGCTCGCTCCGGTGGCCGTGACCAACTCATGGACCATCGTGTTGTAGGGTTTGTTGTTGGCGAAACAATCACGCAGATACTTCTGCATTCCCTGACGACTGGTCAACGAACGCTCCTCCATGCCGCCATTTCGACCGATGAGAATATTGGTCCAGATCGTTGACCAGTGATTGGCGTATTCCTCGGTATACTGATCGTCCTCTAGAAGCTTTCTAACTAGATTAAGCTTGCGATCCGGCGATTTGTCCTTCATGAAGACCGACATCTCGTCGAAACTCGGGATTCTTCCGATCACATCCAAATAGACGCGTCTGCACCATTTCAATTCCTCCTCAAGGGGCGAGGGACGAATCCCTGCATCGGACCAACCAGCCTCGATGGCTTTGTCGATCTTCTCGGTCTGCGGAGGAATAGTCGCCCGGCGAGGGTTCTTTGCACCACCGGCTTCGTCTTGAGCCCATAGAGCCCCAAGAGTTAGCCCTGTAAGGAGCAACATAAGCGGGAAAGCAAAAAAAGATCTTCGATGACTTGAGGTTTGCATAGGTACTTTTTTCACATTCGTTTCCGCCAAGATCCGAGCGTTTCCGCTTAGGATCCCGGCCTAAAGAGACGCATTGGCTATCTGTTGGAGTGAATTTTGCTTGAAATTGTACTCAAATTCACGCTGGAATTCGAAAAAGTTTGAGCTTCTGACGTTTGAAAACTCTAGATTGGGCCCCGAAAACGAAAAATCCCGGGGGTTTTACTCCCCGGGATCATTTCAGTAATGCCGTTTAAAAGTTTTTTGCTGTGGCCGAACTAGCCAATCGCAACGCGTCGAAATGCGACAATCCCAGCCGAATCGGCAAAGGCCTTCACCGCGGCTTCGACGGTCTTGGTCTCATCAAGCACGTAGAATTGGTTGAGCAAGCATCGGTCTTGATCCAAAAGCGTATTGTCGGCGACGAACCGATCCAACTTGCCAGGAACAATCTTGTCCCAAATCTTCTCCGGCTTGCCTTCGGCTTTCAAAACTTCCTTGATCGCATCTTCGGCTGCCTTCATGACCTCTGGGGTCAATTGCAATCGACTTACGTATTGAGGCACCGTTTTGAGGGGCTTGCCCAAACGCGTCAAGTCTTCGTTCTCGATCTTGATCCGATTGGCCATCGACTCGGTTTCGTTGGCAACAAAAGCAGGATCGAATTCCGAGTAGTGGAGAATCGATGGCTTCATCGCCGCGATGTGCATGGCCACTCCTCTAAAGAACTCATCAGCACCTGGCTTGCCTCCGTCTTTGAACGACAGAAGTACGCCGATCTTGCTACCGGCGTGGATGTAGCTCGATAGCCGATCTCCCTTGAGCCGATAGAGTTCCGAAACGACGAGCTTCTCGCCGATCTTTCCGGTTTGCTCAACGAGTTTTTCGGCGACGGTCATTCCATCGATCGACAGAGCATTGAGTTGCTCAACGTTCTCGGCATTGTGCTCGAAAGCCAACTTGCCAATTCGATTTGCAAGTTCGGTGAAGCCTTCGTTCTTGGCAACAAAGTCGGTTTGGCAGCACAGGGCAAGGACAACACCGGTGGTCTTATCGTCGCTCAGGATCGTAACGACACAGCCTTCGGTCGTGTCCCTATCGGCAACCTTTTCAGCAACCTTTTGACCCTTCTTGCGAAGATACTCCAAAGCGCCTTCGTAGTCTCCGTTGGACTCTTGGAGTGCCTTTTTGCAGTCCATCAACCCTGCGCCCGTTTGCTTGCGGAGGTCTGCCACAGCCGTAGCGGAAATGTTAGACATTTGAATATTTTCTCCAATCAAAGGGTGGTTTGAATGCGTTAGCCCAAAGCTTCTTTTTCAGCAAGTGCTGCCATCTCGGAGACAGCGTCTTTGGCTGCCGAAACCGGAGCGGCTTGCGGAACGGTCTTCATCAACTCTGGGTTCTCAGACTTGCCCGCCAAGACCGCGTCTGCCAATTGCTTGACGATCAGGTCGATCGAACGAATCCCGTCGTCGTTGCCTGGGATGACCAAGTCGACTTGGGATGGATCGCAGTCGGTATCGATCAGGGCGACGGTTGTAATCCCGAGAGCCTTGGCTTCCCGAATCGCGTTCTTTTCTTTCTTTGGATCAATAATGACAAGGCACTCTGGGATCCGGTTCAGGGTTCGAATGCCGTTTAGGTTTCGATAGATCTTGCGATACTCTCGATTCAACGCCGATTGCATCTTCTTGGAGTAACCGTTGATCTTATCGCTGTTCATGATCGTCTCGAGCTCTTCCAAACGTCCCATCCGATCGCGGATGGTTCGGAAGTTGGTCAAGCAACCACCGAGCCAACGCTCGGAGACAAAAGGCATACCGCATCGGGTCGCCTCTCGTTGGATCACTTCGGAAGCTTGTCGCTTGGTGCCGACAAAGAGAACTAGCGAACCACCTTGAGCAACTTGGCTCAAATACTTTTTGGCTCGCAACATTCCGCGTAGAGTCTCGCGAATGTCGATGATATGGATGAGGTTCTTGCGACCGTAGATGTACGGAGCCATCTTGGGATTCCACCGACTGACTCGGTGACCAAAGTGCGCCCCTGCCTCAATCAACTTACTAACTAACTCGTTTGCCACGCTCGACTCCTTAATCCATGCATACCTCGCATGTTGACTTCGTTGAGGAAGGCAAAACGCACAGGAGCACAGGTCGGTTGGGCGAAATCCTGCCATGGAAGCCCTCGGCGGCAAAACCAAGAACCAACACAGGCTCGCCACGACGCGAGCCTTCGGCACTGCTAAGAATTTCGCAAGGTTTGTAAAATCGGACGGTCGGAGTTGCTCGAACCCCTTACTTACCGCCTCTTTGCGGACAGAATTACAGCGTTTCTACCGGCTTCGTCAATCGTAAATCGCATCCTTCGGCACCAAACCGACCTAAAATCCATAAATCCTCATGCAATCTACCGAAACTGTCGTCATCGTCGGAGCCGGTTGGACTGGCCGTCAAATCGCTGGCCAGATGCTAAGCTTTGGCCTGCGAGTGATCCTCTGCGACCCCCACCGACGAGCACTCGATGCCTCGGCTGAGTGGATCATGGAAAACCTCGAACCGTTTGCCTCCGAGGGCCACTGGCCCAAATGCTCAGCGAGCGAAATCCACGAGAACCTACAACTTTTAGAACTCGATTCGCTTCTTGGCGAACCCTCGAGATACGGCAGGATCGAACTTGTTCTCGAAAGTGTTCCGGAGCAAGCGGCCCTCAAACGCCGACTCTTGAAAGAACTCTCGGAAGCCTTCGGTCCCGAGACGATCCTTGCATCGAACAGCTCCTACTTTGTTCCATCGACCTTCTCAAGACACGTCAAAGCCCCAGAGCGTTACGCCCACTTTCACTTCCACGTGCCGATTTGGAAAGCCACCGTGGTGGATGTCGCGGCCTGTCCACAGACGGCTAAGGAAACCCTCGATAGACTCACTCGACTCGCCATAAAGATCGGCCAAACTCCCATCGTCCAGACAGTCGAAAACAGCGGCTATATCTTCAATGCAATGCTCAAGTCGGTACTGCGATCGGCTCTGGAACTGCTCGATCGGGGCATTGCCGACCCGGCCCAAATCGATCTTGCGTGGACCAAGGCCACCGGAATGCCTACAGGCCCCTTTGGGATCATGGACCAAATCGGTTTGGATCTGATGCTTCAAACCATGTCCAATGCTAGGTTCGTCGAAGGTGACCAGGTTTGGTCTCCGCTGATCGCAAGAATCGAGCCTCTGGTTGATGCTGGACACCTCGGTGTAAAAACCGGTCAAGGTTTTTTTAAGTACTAGCTTGCCGAAGCTCGCATTAAGATTTGCGAATGAAGTCAGCGGCGTAGCTTCGTACTTGCCTGCCGTTTAGCACATGAAAAATCCTCAGTTGCTGCAGGGTGCTGTCTGAAAAATGAGACAAAGGAACATGCACCAATTTGCGGGAGTAGCGTTTGGCGATTTTTTTAAGTGCAAACCCCGGAGGTGTTGGGCTTAGGAGAGCCACGTGCTTGGACTCCGAGTGCATGCAGGCTGCGGCCACGAGTCTCTGTTCGAGGGTGTCGGCAAAGTCCAACTCAGGATCCTTCCAGATGTCGGCTATGGGTCTTGGTGGATAGATAAACATCGAACCGCCATAAGTCGCCATGGCGATCCCCGGTCCAATCAATTGTTTGTGAAAGGGAGTGGCAAAAAAAGCCAACGTCGACTCCTCGGGATGTTCAGAGAACCAAGTCGTTCGCCATGAGTACTCCCTTGGATCCGGCTCGGGATCAAAGATCATCACCGTTACATTGACTTGGCCTATCGATGGTGGATTAACCTTCACGTACAAAGAACCGTCGTACCAATGCCGCAGCGTTTCACGCAAATCCAGCCCGTCCATGATGCTCGATGTAAACTTTTCAATACGAGCCAAATCCGCTCCGAGAATTTGCCGAGCACGCTCGGCAACTCGATTGCGAAAACTCTCGATCTGCGTGTCTTCCTCGGGCCACGAACATTGCATGTAAGGGTTCCAGCGACTCTCCCATCGACGCTGATCCTTTTTCTCAACGCGACGCTTTAGCTCCAGCGAATGCCATTGCATCGGCGGACCAGGTAACCTCGATATCAACTTGGCCCGCCCCCAACCCGGCAAATCTCCCACCCCTATCCCCAATCGCATCACCTCTAAACCGTCCGTCCCATCGGCTAAAGGGTCATCCAACGGATACTCGATGGCTGAATTGACCAAATGCATCGTGTAGGTATCCCCCATCATCTGCTGAGCGGATTTCGCAAGCGTATAAAAGCTCGGTGTCATCCGGCGTTCCAATAGCGTTTGATTTCGGACATACTTCAGACACTGCGAGATGAGCAAAGGTGTGATCGAACGAGCGCGGTTCCCAAGCTCCTGGCGGTAGCTGCTGCGGGCCGTTACGAAGAGCTCCTTAAGTCCTTCGGCGACAACCTGATCGTCATCTTGAAAGTCCCGACGAGCAAGTTCGACGAGACCTGTGATAAATGGGAGTTCCCCAAGGGCAAACAAATAACTGCGCGGGTCGATCGCATACAAATCGGTCGAATAAAACTCCTCTTGGGAATCGACTCGTTGGTCGGGCTTTGGATCATTCCGCTGGATTTTTTTCTGGATCGCTTCCCGTAGCCATGGCCAAGTCTCCAGAGGGCAAAGCGCAACGAGCGAACGATAAGTACTCCGCATGGCCAAAATTCTTTCGGCCATCGTATCGATCCTCTCGAGGAGATTCCCACCTCCCAGACCCGCATCCGGAGGTGGGATCGCTGGCAACATCGCCGCGCAAAAACGTTCGAGGGTCGTATGCCGAATCGCATAGCAGTCGGCAAATACAGGCGAGTGATTCTCGATTTGGTCGCTCTCCGAATCGATCCACACAATAGGCTTCCGCTCACCGAGTGCAAACCGAATCGCCGAAATGACCGCTTGGCAAGGATCGATCGGAACATAAGTGCCTCGGAGACTCGTCGTCTCGTGCGAATCATCCACCTCATCGAATCGGTCTTGCTGAGCACTTAGCCGTACCACAGCAGACAAAGCCGGCAGTCGCCCCACTCCCCGAATCACATCGGTGGCAAACGATGCCGGAAGCGGTACGGCAAGCGCATCGAACGGAGTGCTTAAAAGCTCTTTACGAAGGGCGCTTGCATAAGCTCCACTGCCATGCACGACCGGAATCAACGTTAACCAACTGTCCAACGAAAAGACGCTCATCGAATCCTAACTTGCTGGGCTTTGAACCACCTGCTTTGAGTCAACCAAGTCGCAACTTGAGAATTGGACACTCGGTATGAGAAACTGTCACGATTGATTTTCTACATTGCCACTGGGGATTCAAGTCATGGCGGATTAAGTTTGTCGCTCTTTGAAGGCTTTGCGCAGTCTAAACTGCAGGAAATAGCGATCAAAGGTTTAAACGAACACAAAAATCACCCTCAAGCAATCCGATTTGGCATCAAGGTTGCTTAGTTAGTCTTGCAATGCAAAGGTCTTCATCAACCATCTCCAAAGGGCGATCGTGAGCGATTAGCAAAAAGGGTTGGGAGGCCCTGGAACCGATTAGGGATGTTGCGACTCTAATCGGTACCACGCGTTATTCCTTGGCGAGCTCGTTCGGTTGTGTGTGAGGTGCTCGCTTGGGAAGAGGCTGCCGAGGAGGGGACCACTTGTCTCCTCCTCGGTTTTTTTATGCACTGGAATAATGGACCCTTCAGATTCCCATGTCCGCCAATCGCTCGGCAACCATCGATAAAGTCCGTGTCCATTCAGGATGCTCGGATTCCAACTGCTCGATCCAATCCCTCAAACGCTCGGCTAAACCTGTATCCTGTAAGGACTCCGGCTTGGCCTCTTCCAAGGCTTGTTCGATGTCGTTAGCCAATTGGGCAAGCTCGCCGAGCGTCTGCTCATCGAGCGAACTCGGATCGGCCAGCGATGCTCGCAATTTCAAGAGAGCCTCGTTCAATGCATCGGTCATCTTCCATTTCCCTTAAAAAGAGGTTCTTCAGAAATTATTGTGGCTACTCGTACTCGAAGGGACGCAATATCCGCACCCCCATGTGCAAATCAAAGCAAAACCTCTTGAACGACTCGGCCTGCGACATCCGTGAGCCGATAATCGCGACCTGCGTGTCGATATGTCAATCGCTCATGATCCAAACCGGCACAATGCAGCATCGTTGCGTGCAAATCATGGGTATGGACTTGTCCCACTGCAGGCTCGATCCCATACTCGTCGGATTCTCCATAGACGACCCCACCCTTGACTCCTCCACCAGCCATCCACGAGGAAAAAACCAAGTTGTGATGTTCTCGCCCGGGGTGATCTGCCGTCTGATGGAAAGGAGTTCGACCGAACTCAGTCGTCCAAACCACCAGCGTTCGTTCGAGCATTCCGCGAGCCTTCAAGTCTTGGAGTAGACCGCATATGGGCCGATCGATCATCTTAGCCAGCCGCTCATGATCCTGCATGTTTCCATGCGAATCCCAGTTCTCTGCGCTATTGGATCCGGTGTCGATCAATTCGATGAATCGAACTCCTCGCTCAGCCAAACGCCTTGCGATTAAGCATTGCCACCCAAACCCCTTGGTCTGCCCCCGCTCCAATCCATACATGTCGAGCGTCGCTTGTGTCTCAGATGTCAAATCGAAGGCCTCAGGAGCTTGGATCTGCATCCCAAACGCAGTCTGGAAACTCCGCATCCTAGCTTCGAGCATCGGATCTAAAGGACTATTGCGAACAGCCCTAGCATTGAACTTCTCTAGCAGTTCAAGTTCCAGAGTCTGCTGTGCAAGGTTACTGACGCGTGGCTTTAAATGTGCAAGGGGCTGATCCCCAGGGATGACGTGAGTTCCTTGGTGGCACCCTGGCAAAAAATCACTCCCCCAACACTGAGCACCCGCATAAGGAGGGTTGGGTGCTAGAACAACAAACGATGGCAAATTCTGATTGACCGTCCCAAGTCCGTAGCTGACCCATGCCCCATGGCTTGGGCGGGCGAATTGAGCCGAACCGGTGTGAGCAGCGAGCGTCCCTTTGTCATGCCCATCGCTATCGCAAACCATCGCGTTGAGCACACATAAATCATCCACACACGTCGCAAGGTTCGGAAACAATGCGCTGACCCAGGTCCCGCTTCGTCCATGCTGGGAGAAAGTCCACCTGGGCTTGATCAAATAGCGTTCAAATGCTCCAGGTTTATTGAGCCAACGGGTGGCTGTTATTTTATTACCGTGATCTTGGTAGAGTTTGGGTTTGTAATCCCATGTATCTACGTGAGAAACTCCGCCAGTCGAGTAGATAAACACAATTCGATCGGCTTTGGGTGCATGATGCCCAGGCCTTGGTGCAAGCGGATCGGAAGACTCTTGCGCAGAACAAAAGGCTCGGTCGTTTCCGGAGAGCAAGCCGGCAAACGCAATCCCGGCTAGCCCTCGGCCTGAGCCAACAATCCAGTCGCGACGATTATTGCGCATACACACACTTTCAATCGATGTACAAAAAGGAATTGCTGGTCATCAAAACCCGACACAGCGCACTCCAAGTTTTCAGCTCCGTATCGCCCAAAGCAATACTGGCCTCTTGCCCCGAGTAGACCCTCATGAAGTCCAAGCACTCTTGCTGCTCTTGATCGCTCGGGAATCGCCCAAGTGTTATCTTGTAGAGTTCCTGCAATCGACTCGATTGATCCTGTCTCGATTCGATCAGTCGCGTAGCTAGAGACTCACTAGCGCGATGAACAAGCGGCGAATTCATCAAAAACAAAGATTGCGTCGGTGTTGTCGTGGGCTTGCGCTCATCGACACTGAGATTAGGATCCGCCCCATCAAAGAGACTCAAGTAAGCGTTCTTGCGATTTCTCTGTTGCATCAAGTACACGCTCCGGTGCATCGAGTCATAGACCCCGTGAAAGGGATTGTGGATCGTAAATCCCCAAGAATCTACAGGTGGAAACGGATGCTCCTTGGGAACATTTCGATCGAGCAAACCGCAGATGCTCAGGATCGAATCTCGCAGGGATTCAGCATCCATAGGCCGCTTGGTGTGCCTCCAAAGCAATCGGTTCTCGGGATCGAGCTCCAGAGCCTTATGAGCTGACAAAGGATCGTTCGAATCGCTCGAATAACTCGCTAAATGATAAGTCCTAGACAATACGATCAAGCGATGCAATGCACGCACATCCCAACCCGATTCCATGAACCTACCGGCCAGGTATTCGAGAAGCTCTGGATGCGAGGGATCAGAACCTCGGAGCCCAAAATCACTCGTTGTCGAAACCAACCCCTTTCCAAAGTGCCAATGCCACAGGCGATTGACGAAAACCCTCGCTGCAAGCGGACGGCTCGAGTCTGTCAGCCACTGTGCTAAATCCCGCCGACCACTTTGACCACCCGTTGGATCAACCCGATGGCCACCGAGAACCGCAAGGTACCCTCGGGGAACCTCTTGATCGAGCTTGCTCGGCTCACCTCTTAACTGAATCCTTGCATCGACCGATTCGGCTTCACCGACACCATAAGCTACCGGATAAAGCACCTGGGTGGCGATGTTGGCTCGCTGGGATTCCAATGCTTTGATCTGTTGGTCCAATGACGCGATTGCCTCTTGACCAGCAGGTGTTTTGGATGGCCGCACGAAAGGAGCGGACCCAAATGGAGCAAAGGCCTCGGTATCGAGCCCAACATTATCGAGCTCACGCGTGATCACACCGCTTGATCCATGCCCAAACCCATCGCAGATGAACGTATCGGCAATCCGATCCCAATTCGTGGGCAAAGCCACCTTAGGTACTTGTGCGTAGAACTCCAGACCGTAGATCCCTCCAGAGTACGTCATGTCACCTGGATCGAGTTTCAATTGCAAATGGTACCACTTATCGGTCTCTAAGCTCCCGATGACTTTCCACTGCCCAGCGTCTTTGATAGCGAATTGGTTCTTGGTAATACTGCACTCGATCGCCGTCGACTCGATCACCCCGCGACCCAGATACAACCGACAAGATCCGTCGGGGTCTTGAGAGCCATCGGCCGACTTAGGGATCCGAAAATCAATTGTGAAAAACAGAGGTTTGTCAATTAACTTCGCTTTTTGAGCAAACACATAACGAACACCTTCATGAGGAGTCCCCGAGCCTATGCGCACACCGCGACTTCCTTGACCAAAGATGTGCTCAAAAGGGCTTTGAGACTCAGCAGTGACCTGATTCGGTCCAGCCGAGAGCCAAGCCTTCGAAGGTGGCTTGCCGATCTCTTGGGCCTCGAGATCAAGATCGATTCCTCCTGCATGGAAGCTAGGATCTAACTTGGATCGCTGCACCTGAGCGGCTTGAATCGATGCGTCGAGTTCTCGCAACTGGGAATCTCTTTGCTCCTCTAACTGGCGCACTTGCTGCGGTGGTAACAAGGGTGGAAAGTTCGCAGGACGCTTGTGCTCCTCCCCACCAGGAAACGCCCACCGAGTGCTCTGCAAAATACCATAAAGTCCATAGTAGTCCTGCATACTGATCGGATCGTACTTGTGATCGTGACACCGCGCACATCCAATCGAAAGCCCCAGGACGGATCGACCAATCGAATCGATTACATCGGCAAAATCCAAATGCTGGAAATCGGTATTTGGTGCATACCCATAGCGCTTTCCAATCGCTAAAAAACCCGTGGCCGTAACCAAGTCGGAATACTCCTCAAGAGCATCGGTTTTCCCATCACCCAAACCTTGTTTGAAAAGGTCTTGGGCATACAGATCCCCAGCGATCTGTTCGCGAAGAAATTGATCCCAAGGCTTATTGCGATGGATCGCACGGATCACCCAATCGCGGTATTTGTAAGCCTCCCGAACCGGATAATCCGCGCCATCTCCTGCTGTGTCGGCGTACCTTGCGACATCTAGCCAATGCCGTCCATATCGCTCGGCATGTTCGTAGGATGCAAGCAATCGATCAACGATCGTTTCGTTTGCATTTGGAGTGTCATCAGCCATATAGACATCGATTTGCTCAGGCGTCGGAACCATTCCGGTCAGATCGAGCGTCACTCGCCTCAGCCAAGCTTGTTTGCTGGCAGGTAAAACCGGGTCGACTCGTTGGGCCTCAAGCTTTGCAACGATAAATCGATCGATCGGATTCCAGACCCACTCCGGGTGCATCACAGCAGGTGGCTCGATGGACTTGATGGGCTGGAAAGCCCACCACAAGCGAGCTTGCTCAGCATCCATGCCACCGAGACGAGGAGCCTGCTGCCGCGGATCGTAAGCTCCTCGGAGTATCCACGCCTCTAGATCCTGGACCTGCGACTCCGAAAGCCTCCGCCCAGAGTCGGTAGGGGGCATCGGACTGACCCCATCCCCATGGCGGACGGCTCGAACCAGCAAGCTCTCGGCCGGCTTGTTAGGCACAATCACAGCCCCAGAGTCTCCACCTTTATGCCAGCCCTCTCGGGAATCGAGCAGTAGACCACCACTGGATTTCTGAGTCGCCAGCGAGTGGCATTCCTGGCAATGTTCAACAAGGATCGGACGAATACGCGATTCGAAAAAATCCGCCTCACGAAGACTAGCTTCCGAATCTTGCCCTAAGCATCGAACCAAACAGAAATGACTTGCTAGCAAACCAAGTGCTAGAAGAAATCGGCTTACGAAAATACTTTGGAAACGCTTGCTCATAGTCCTCCAGTATACCTCGACCAGTGCGTGTTTAGACAGCAGAAACGATTTCGTTCCAAGTTCCGGACTTGTCGGTCGGTGCTGTCGGTCGGTGCCAGGCACTGGCCTTTCTTTTTCATGAATTACCAGCCATCTGCTGGACTTTTTGGCTGTGAGACAAGAGCAAAGGCGACAAGCCGGAAAAGCTTTCGCAATTGCTACAGCTTAACTCATGTTGCAACCCAAGATTGCCGATTTGCCAAGATAAGCAAGGGGATGCAATGATCGAGCTTCACACGCAGCAAACAAACCAAACACCGGGCAAGGCCGTCACTTGCGTCTGCGAGCGTTTGCTTGTGTGGTTCCTGATGGCTCTTGGAATAACCATCCTTGGGTGTGGCTTTGGCCCTCGCTCGGTAGTCCAGACTCGCTTGGCCTACAACGAGGCGGTCAAGACGACTTCGGAAGAGCAGTTCCTCTTGAACATCGTCCGCCTAAGGTACACAAACACTCCAAGCAGTCTTGCGATATCCAACATTGCCGATCAACAAGAGTTGGCATCGGAACTTCAGGCAATCCCGTTTTTTGTGCCCGGAGCGATCGATGGATTTCGAGCTCAGGCTTTGCCCCAAGCCACCTTGACGCGCGCCTCTCGCCCGACGCTCAGCTACACACCGTTGGACGATGAAGATTACACGCAGAGGCTCTTTACTCCGATCTCGCTCAATGGAGCCTTTTATCTCTCGCGAACCACTTGGCCGATCTCGACGGTCTTTCGTCTGTATTTAGAAAATCTCAACTGGGTCTCCAACGCCGAGACTGCAAGCGGCCCGACACCAAGGTGTGCTCCTGAGTACGTTCAGTTTCTCGAAGGCATCCAAGCCCTTCAGGAACTCCAAGACATGCAGCTTGTTCAACTGTACTTCGACTCCCAAGAGGAAGTCGTCGGTGGTCCTTTCGAGAACCCCGCCAACGCATCAGAAATGGTGCTTAAAGCACTCGACATGGAACTTGATGTTCGCCACGACCAGAGCGGTTACTGGCTTATCAAAAAGTCCAGTCAGCCGATGCTGGCAATCGACCCTCAAGCCAAGGAGCAGCCGGCTTGGGAAACCTTCTGCCGATGCTTCCATCTGGACCCGCAAGTCAGTGCGCTGAAGATCACCTCTGAGGAGCTTGCTCCGTTCCCGAGTGCCGAGTCTACAAACAAACTCTCGGTGCTTGATTTAGAAACTCGATCCTTGTTGCAAGTGCTCTTCTTTGTATCCCATGGGATCGATATCCCCAGCGAGCACGTCCGCGAGGGCAAAGTCCCGATGACTTGCAATCCCGATGGAACGCCATTCGACTGGCGGCAAGTCATGGACGGACTGTTTCGCATCCACTGCACCAAGTCCAAAAAGCGTCCCGAGCAAGCCTATGTTTCGGTATTCTACGAAGGCTACTGGTACTACATCGATCAGCGAGATAGGGATACCAAAGCAACCTTTGCGTTGCTATTGGAAGTCTCCCGCTTGGAATTGCAGTCTTCCGAATCCAACGCACCGCTATTGACTTTGCCTTTGGGTAGATATGGCCAAGTACGACGATGATAAAGAATTGCTGAGACAGTAAAACGGATCAGGCGGATGAATCAGCCTAATTGATCAGCGTTCTCGCGAGGTTCGATAAGTGGCGCATGCTGTCGCAAAAAGCCGAGAACTGCATCTTCTTTCGAAGCGAATCGCTTAAGCATCTGCCCCCGACAACCAGCATGGTCCCTTGAGGCAAATCTTTCGAGAACCGATCAAAGCGATCCAAGAAGTCCTGATCGGATTCAATGTGCGATACACTCAACCAAAAGATCTTGGGGCGGTACTTAGCAATGGCAGAGGACATCGAAGTAAAAGGGACGCCGGAACCAAGACTAATCGTTCTCCAGCCAGCTTCGCGGAAGATCATTTCGATAAGCTGATTAGCGACTTGGTAATTATCCCCCTCGGAAGTTCCTCCCATCGCCAAAGGGGCTTCTGGGCTTGGATCGGAAATCAATCTCCTCAACTCATGGATCAGACGGATGCAGATCTCGCATCCGCGTCGCTCCTGATACACGTCGGCTCGTCCACACTCCCACATTTCGCCAATAACGCGAAATGTCGGTGCCATCAGATCGTCGGCGACGCTGGCCATGTTGCCGTGAATCGCATACCAAGAGCTAATGACCTTGCGACACTGAGCTTCGTCACCAGCGAGCAAGGCTCGTTCGAATTGCGACTGCAAGAACGGAGCATTGGCAATGGAAGGATCCTCTCCGACACGGTCCGCTCGGGTGCTGAGTTCCTCAATCGCATCACGCTCAAGCTGTCGATGATCGCTCAGACCGATTGCAGAAGGGTCGACGATCCGACGATTCGTCGATTCAAGGAACTCCATCAGGTGCTCTAAGGGGATCCGACGATGTCCACCATGCGTTCGGTCGGTTCTGATAACACCCCGATCGCACCATCGTTTCACCGACGATTCGCTCACTTGCAAGGCTTGGGCAACCTGTTTGGGGCTGAAGCTATTCTCCAAGTTCATCGTTGTTTTTCGGAAACTTTCATCGCGTCCGTTTCCCCTCCGACCGAGCAACCGCTTCGGTTTTGTAAACAAACCCGCAACCAACTTCTAACTTCCCAAATCGTTCTGATACGAATCACCGCTAGGCTATTCTCCGACCCTGTCAAGCGATCAAGCTCTTTGGTTTCACCAAGTTCGATCGCTGAACGCTTTGGAAAAACCAAAGCGTAGAATTTCGGGCCTTCGCCACGAAATCCGGTCCGCGATCCACTCAGAAACCGAAAATCGTCCACGCAAATCGTTCAAATCGGCAAACCGAATGAACGTTTCGATCGTAGAGGACTTTAGGATTTTATCAAGTCGAAGTGAGCGGAACCCCGCAAAAACCGCGTGCAAACATCCGAGGAAACTGCAATTAGTGCAGGATTTTCGGAATCCTGGTTAATTCCGGAAAATCCAGAACGAGAGCATTGCACCCCGACCGAAAGAACGATATAAACAATTCGAATGAACGATTTGAACGATTTTCGTTGTTTGGCGACCGATCTTTCGGTTGCTCATAAGAGTGCGAAACGTCCAACCCTCTGAAAAAATCACAAAAGGCGTTGAAATGGTCAAGTTGCTAAGTAAGCCGGTGTCGAAGAAGGCCCCGAAAAAGGCTCCGAAGAAGCCCACGGCAGTCAAAGCCGAATCGAAAACTCTCAAGGTCGATGTTCTTTCGCCCAAAGAAAAGAAAACGAAATCTTCAGCCGAACACTCCTCTCGCAAAACGACCAAGCGGTCTAGCGGGTTGCCGGCGACCTTCTCCGTCCGGGGCTTAGAGGACTCCTTTGTCCACTACTGCCAGCTCGTTGCTCCTGAAATCAAGTCCGCCGAAGACCTCGCAACGAGTGTCAAAAATTTCTCGGGTCATGAAATCGACTTCATGGGGAACGCCGACTTCTCCCAAGACTCGATCGAATCATCACTCTTCTCGGACAATCGGCTTTTGCCGATTTCCTCAGAGGAACTTCAGCGGGTCAAAACCCCTGATCTGCCCGCCCACCTAGCTAGGCTGTGCGAAACGAAACTCCTGACGCCTGCGGAAGAAGTAGAGACATTCCGACGCATGAATTTCCTGCGTTACAAAGCCAATGAGCTTCGCTCGGAACTTAAAGAGAGTGAACAACCGGAAAATGCAAAAAACCAAGCTTCCAATAGTTGGACGGTCCGTCGTATCGAAGCACTTCTGAAGGCTTCTGATTGGTACCGAGATCGCCTCGTGAAGTCGAACATGCGATTGGTGATTTCCATCGTCAAGAAGTTCGTCAATGGACACAATGGCTTTGATGACCTGCTAAGCGACGGGATCATCGCCCTGATGCGAGCCGTCGACAAGTTCGACGTAGGTCTTGGCTATCGCTTTAGCACTTATGCGACCCAGGTCGTCCGTCGGAACTCTTACCGTCGAGTTATGGAAAAGCAAAAGGAGCGTCAGAGGGTCACTCTAAGCGTCCATGATCCGGGGATCGACATCAGCGATGAATACCGAAGCGCAGGGATGAGCGAAGCCCGATGGGAAGCACTTCGAGGCCGACTTTCAACGATGCTCGATAAACTCGACCGGAGAGAGAAACTCATCATTCGTGCAAGATTCTCCTTGGGAGGACACCGCAACGTCCAGACCCTCCAAAAACTAGCTGACCGTTTAGGAGTCTCTAAAGAACGCATCCGCCAACTCGAAAAGCGAGCCTTGGATAAGTTGCGAGACATGGCAGACTTGTCTCCCATCCCTGAGGTGGAAGTCTAATTGTCATGCAAGCGGAACGCAGCAAGCCGTCCGGTTTTTGAAAGCGGTTGGGCGCAAGCCCTCCGGTGAGTGATGCAAGCGGCACGGCGCAAGCCCTCCGGTGAGCCAATTTTTTCTGAAGTAACCCAGCAGCTTGCGCTGCTCGGCTAACAATTATCGTCTTTCGCCTCAGGCCCATTGGCTGCCACGCTGTATGCTTTTTAACCACACGAGTCAGTTCGCGTTTCCGGTCGAAAGGCTCTTTGCGTACCACGAGCAAGCCGGTGCAATTGATCGATTGATTCCTCCCTGGGAACGAACCCATGTCGTTGCAAGCAACGACTCCCTGGCCATTGGATCGATGGTGAAAATCAGAAACCAAGTCGGTTTTATTTCTCAGAACTTGATTGCTCAGCACACCGACTATCGACGCAATGAACTCTTCGTCGATGAACTCCGATCTGGACCCTTCGCACGCTGGAAGCACCAACATCTTTTTGATTCTCTAAGCCCAAGCCGCTCGCAACTGACCGACAACATTGATTTTGCACTACCCTTGGCTCCCTTGAGTAACCTCCTTAACGGTTGGGTTCAAGCCAAGCTCGAGTCGATGTTTCGATTCCGCCATCGAGTCACTCGTGACGACCTGCAGTTTGCCGATCAACTGATTCAGTTGGGGCACAATCCGTCAGAAAAACCGATCAAAATCGGCATTTCTGGAAGCTCCGGAATGATTGGCCGAAGAACCATCGAACTGGCGAGAGTCCTTGGAATCGATGTGGTGCGTGCCGTTCGCTCTGAGAGTAAGCCTCAGCAAACAAGATGGCCCCGGGGTGTAATCACGGTTGAGGAACACAGGCTCGATGAATTCGAAAACCTCGATGCTTGGATCCACCTTGGAGGCGTTGGGATCGCAGATCGCCGATGGAGCACAGCGTATAAACAAGCGATTCGAAATTCTCGAATCGACTCGACTCGAAAAATCGTCGAGCGACTTGGCAAGCTGAAACAACCCCCGAAAGCCCTCGTGTGCGCGTCTGGAGTCGGCATCTACGCAGATCGCCAAGAGGAGATTCTCGATGAGTCCTCCTCGGTGGATCGCTCTGCGACTAAGGATGATTTTTTGGCAGATGTGGCTCGTCAGTGGGAATCTGAGGCCAACATCTACCAAGATCAATCCGGTCGCGTAGCCCTAGCACGCTTTGGAATTGTGCTTCATCCACGATTCGGTGCGATGAGCAAGATGCTGCTGCCGTTTCGTATGGGCCTCGGTGGTCCCGTCGGGCCTGGCAAGCAGTATTGGCCATGGATTCACGTCGACGATGCGGCCAGCATTCTGCTCTACTTGGCACTCAACGAGCGGTGTTCTGGCCCAGTCAATGTCGTAGCTCCAGAGTGTTTGCCAAATCGGGAATTCAGTCGCCTGCTTGCCAAAGTATTGCATCGACCTAGTTGGATACCGACTCCGGCTTTTGCGCTCCGTCTGGGGTTAGGCCAAATGGCAGATCCATTGCTGTTATCGAGCGCGCATGCAGTACCCTCGGCATTGCTTTCGGCGGGCTATAAATTCCGTTTCCCGACGCTCGAGGCTGCGATGGATAACTTGCTTGGATGCCAACGACAAGATTCGTAAGTTTGCGACTCAGGTGTTATGGGTCGATGAGGCACTCGCTCTCCAGTCGACCAATTGTAGCTCCACTTTGCGCATGCCGTTAAACTCGTTGACGTTGGGTCTAAAGGCCAGATCGAAACAGCCCGCATGTGCATTGATCTTTTCTGCCCATTCGGGTTGAGAGAAAGCCACCGCGCGGAGTATCTGTCCATGCTGTTTAAAGCGGACCCCTACGTGCCGTTCACCTTGTCCGAAGAGCTTTGCAGGCTCGTGCAGTTCGACGTTGCTAGCGACAAACACAGGCCTAGGGTTTCCAGCGCCAAAAGGTGCCATGCTCTCGATCATGGTAACTGTTTGCAGGCTCAGTTCCTGGAAAGTGGCTTCGGCATCGACGAGCAAGGTCTGTTCGGGATCTCTTTCTCCGATAGCGCTGCGAACAAAATCGCAAAGTGCTTCGCGAAACTCCGGTATCTTGCGATCTTGGATTCGCAAACCTGCGGCGGCCGCATGCCCACCGCAACTCTCCAAGTGCTCCCGGTAGCGGGCTTTTGTCCCATGGGGTCAGAGGAAATGATCACCACAGGTCGGTGGAATCGTTCGGCCATTCGACCTGCAACGATGCCGATGACACCCAAGTGCCAACCGGGCGAATGCAGCACGAGTGCCGGTTCGGAAGCCGCTTCGAGTTGCTCTTTGGCCTGTTTGCTGGCCGCCAGCGTGATGCTCCGTTCGATCGATTCGCGATCCGCATTGAGTCGATCCAAATACGCAGCCAGCGCCGTGGCCCGTTCCGGATCCTTGGTGGTAAGCAGTTCGACGCCCAGTTGAGCTTGCCCGAGCCTGCCGGCAGCATTGAGCCTAGGAGCAATCGTAAAGGCGATATCTTCGGCGCTGATGGCTTGTTTGGTATCGAGCTTTGTGATCTTCAAGAGTTCCTTCAAACCCAACGGACTGTGCTTGGCCATCAATTGCAGCGCCGTGCGAACGAGGATTCGATTCTCATCGATCAGCGGAACGACGTCGGCCACCGTGCCGATGGCTGCGATGGTCATCGCCATGAGTAGAAAATCGCGATGTTCCAGAGCGACTTTGCTGCGGTTGTCTGCCAAGATCTGGCACATTCGCCATGCGAGTTTGAAGGCCACGCCCGCACCGCATAATCCGTGGAAGGGATAATCGGCGTTGGGAAGATTTGGATGCACGATGGATACAGCATCTGGAAGCACTTGGCCGCATGCATGGTGATCGGTGATGATCAGATCCATCCCTAGCTGACGACACAACTGGGCTTCTCGATGCGATCCGATCCCGCAGTCGACGGTTACCAGAAGTTTGCGTCCGAGCGATGCCAATCGGGTAATCGATTCGCAGCTTAGGCCATAAGCATCTTCGAGGCGATTTGGGACATAGTAAGTCACATCGGCTCCGAGCATTTTGAGGAAAGACTCGAGGATGGCCGTTGCGCACATTCCATCGGCATCGTAGTCTCCGTAGATCACGATCGGCTCGCGATCACGAGCAGCTTTGAGGATTCTCTCTGCTGCAGCGTCGATCCCGGGTAGATACTGAGGATCCCTCAAATCCGAGAATTTGCACTCCAAAAAAAGCTTGGCCGCGTCGACTCGGGAAATCCCACGCGACAAGAGCAATTGAGACACCACTGGGTCGATCTTAAGCTCATTGGCGAATTCCAAAAAACTACCTGGATCGTGGGCTCGAAAGATCCATCGTTTGGCCATCGAATCCTTCCTCCTGCTAATCAACACAACTAGAAATTGAATTCTTCGAAAGCATACCCTTAAGCGATCAAATCGCAAACCGCATCCGTGCTACGAGGTAGGAATTCCCCAGCAGAAAGGATCCTCTGGATCGACGATCATCTGCAAATCGCCATTGACGAAGGCTCTTGAAGTGATCGAAGGTCGGATCGATTTTGCCAGTGGATCGACCCACTGATACGAGGCTTCAAAAACACTCCCTATGTAGCTTTCCTGACGCCAAAGCTCCCCTGGCGATAGCTTATCGTCGGCAGCCAAGCAAGCCAGCTTGGCGCTCGTCCCGGTACCGCAAGGAGATCGATCGTACTGGCCTCCTGGGCAAAGTACGAAGGAGCGAGAATCGCAGTTTTGCGATTTAGGCTTGTCAAACAATTCGACGTGATCAACATCTGGATAGTTTATTTGGATCTGTTGGAGAATCTCGGTACTGAGTTGGATTAAGAAATTCGTACCTCGATTCATCCAGTCGCTGTGGCTGATATCCACAAGGGCAAAGTGATTTCCACCGTAAGCGATATCGGCGAGCAAAGTATCGCGGTTCGAAAGAGTGATCCGATGATCCTTGGCAATGCGATAACTCGGAACATTGTCGAGGGTCACTCGACGGTCTTGATGAAGCAGAATTTGGACATTACCGACGCAAGTCTCCAGGACATGGAGACCAGGTTGCAATCTGCCCATCCAACGCAATGTCTCGACGACACCGATCGTGCCGTGTCCACACATACCAAGATATCCGACGTTGTTAAAGAAAATCACTCCCGCAGTGTTTTGAGGGTCAATCGGCGGTAATAGAATCGCTCCGACCATCACCTCCGATCCACGTGGCTCATGGATCAGAGCTTTGCGCAATTCGTCATGCCTCATGCGCATGTCGGAGAGTCGCTGGGCAACACTTGTGCCTAATAATGGAACCTCCGAGACGATCGTGCGTGTCGGCTCCCCCCCGGTATGGCTGTCGATCACTCTGATTTGCATGGATTAACCTTGAGGTCTTGGTGTGTCTTGAAAGTGCTCGTCGAACTGGCCGGCAAAGAAGTTGGCTAAGAACTCCGGCATGCTCCCCAAAAGATCGTCGCGATTCTGGAGCATCTGGGGACTCATCCACAAAAATTCTTCGACCTCTTGAGGATTTGCAAGAGGTTCATGCCCAGCTTGGCGCTGGCACACAAGCCATTCGAGTTTCGTTCCCCATCGAGTCTGGCTGGTCCACAAGTGCCCGCAAACGCGAACCGCAAGGCTTAGCTCTTCCATCAATTCCCGCTTAACAGCCGTGTGAAGATCCTCTCCTGGCTCAATCCCACCCCCTGGAAAACAAATTAGCCCTGGGGCTCGGACAAACTGCGAACGTCGGATGACCAGGAAGTGTCGGTCTTCGTAGAGAATCCCGACGACGGCATGGCGACCTTGATCACGCGATGAGACCGGCTCTGGAGGATGCCCAAAAGACTCTGATCCGCTAGAATTCGAACCACTAGAATTTGTCGTTTCGGAGCTCATAGAGCCTCTCTGCAAAAGCTTACAATCCCAATCCAATCCCCAATCCGAGCATCATAGGGTTAAGATCCAAACAAAGGAACACGCAACGAGCACGATGTCTTCTGAAGGCCCACTATTTCCTGCAAGTTCGATCGATCGGCAATTCGCTCACGAAATTGTCCGCAGGTTGGTCGACCGTGGCTACGTCGCTTATTATGCCGGAGGTTGCGTTCGCGATGCTCTGCTGGGATTAACACCCAAGGATTTTGATGTCGCCACCAACGCGACACCAGACCAAGTCCGAGAGATTTTTGGTTCAGAGCACACCCGGGCCGTAGGCGAAGCATTCGGCGTGGTGTTGGTCCATGGACGGATCGCGAAAAAACGGTGCCAAGTCGAGGTCGCTACCTTTCGAACCGACGGATCCTATTCCGATGGACGTCGGCCCGATTGGGTCCAATACGCAACGGCCCAAGAGGATGCCCAGCGACGCGACTTTACGATCAATGGCCTTTTCTACGATCCGATCGCGCAACGCGTGATCGATTACGTCGGTGGCCAAGAAGACCTTGCCAACCATGTCCTTCGGGCTATCGGAGACCCTTATGCTCGCATCAGCGAAGATAAACTCCGTATGCTCCGAGCCATTCGCTTTGCATCCAGGTACAGCTTTGCACTCGATCCAGCCACTGGCCAGGCTATCGAAGAGTCCTCGGAGGGGATTCAACTCGTCAGCGGCGAGCGGATCGGCATGGAACTCGAAAAGATCCTAGAACATCCCAATCGGCTATGGGCCTGGCATCAACTCGATGCATGCGGTCTTCTCAAGCACATTGCACCCGAACTCCTCCCTGTAAAAGACCGCGAACTCTTCGGGGCTCTCCCTAAAGAACAATTGCCACTTGCTCTAGTCCTTGCATCGATGATTCATCCTTGGGGACAATCCGGCGTGCTTGACAGGGACCTGCGTCCGATCGAGGACCCTCACTGGAGAACCACACTCGAGGCGATCCAACATCGCTGGAAGCTCTCCAATGAGCTCTTCGAGTCGGCTTGCACCTGCGTCGACGCCTCGAGCGTGATTGCCAAGTCCGAGGATCTGGCTTGGTCGCAAGTTCAACCGAAACTGCTTCGTGGCTGGGTCGACGAATCGATCCTTCTGGCCGAGTGTCTTCTTGCAATTCGGCAATGGCCTATCGAGGGTATTGAAACTTGTAAGCAACGCCTGTCTGTGCCGATCCAAGTGTGGAATCCACCCCCTTGGATCAATGGTAGCGACTTGATCCAAGCCGGTCTTCGACCCGGGCCAGTATTCGGCAAACTACTAGCCCAGGCTCGGTCGATGCAGCTCGATGGTCATTTGGTAAGCCAGCAGATGGCCATCGATTGGTTAAAGGCGGAGATTGGAAAAACGCTCCCAGGGCAATAGTCCTTTCGTTCTGCTTGGATTGGTTTAAAATCCGTCCGCTTCGAGTCCATCGCCTACCGATAGATGCAGTAGCCCGAAGCTCAAGTTGCCCCAGTAGGTCTAGTCGCTTTAAAAGTTTTAAGAATGACAGAAAAACGCTTGTTCAACTTTTCCGCAGGGCCGGCAGTACTACCTGTAAGCGTCTTGGAGACGATCCGCGATCAAATGCTCTGCCTGCCTGGTTGCGGAGCTTCGATTCTTGAGATTTCGCACCGAAGCAAACAGTTCATTGCGATCCAGGAGCAAACCAAACAGCGACTGATTCGATTGCTCAAGATCCCTCAAACCCACGAGGTGTTATTTCTTCAGGGTGGAGCAAGATTGCAATTTTCGATGGTGCCGATGAACCTACTGCGAGGCTCTGCGGCACCGGCTCAGTACATCGTCACCGGCTCTTGGGGCAAATACGCCGTCGGTGAAGCCAAGAAGGAAGGGCCTGTCGAGGTGATCTACGATGGTTCCTCGAACAACTATTCTCAATTGCCAAAGCCCTCGGAGGTAACTGTTCGACCCGATGCTGCTTATTTGCATCTGACAAGCAATGAAACGATTCAGGGGATTCAGTTCCAAGAGGACTGGCAAGTTCCCTGTCCACTGGTGGTCGATTGCTCCTCGGACTTCATGTACCGTCCGCTGGATATCTCCAAATATGGGATCGTCTATGCATGTGCGCAAAAGAATGCTGGACCGGCGGGAGTGACCGTAGTGATTATTCGCAAGGACTTGCTCGAACGAAGTGGAGACAGCTTGCCAGGATATTTGAGTTATCGCAACCACGCCCAAGAAGACTCGATGTGGAACACACCGCCGACGTTTGGGATCTACGTCATGGGGCTCGTTGCACAGTGGCTTGAAGAGTCCATCGGCGGGCTCGAAGCGATGCATAGAATCAATCAGGAAAAAGCTCGCTTATTGTATGCCGCGATGGATCGCCATCCGACGATGTACATGGGACACGCAAAGCCTCAAGACCGTTCGTTGATGAACGCTACTTACAAACTGCCGAGCGAGACGCTCGAGAACGCGTTTTTGGCCGAAGCAAAAAACCTTGGCCTCGATTCCCTCAAAGGCCATCGCAGCGTCGGCGGGATCCGCGCCAGCATCTACAACGCCATGCCTTTGGAAGGGGTTCAAACGCTTGTCCAACTCATGGATAGCTTTGCATCCAAACATGCTTAGTCGTTTCCACCCTCGATGACCCATTACGCTTAAGAAACAACGACATGAAGACCCGCATTTTGGTTTTGGATCCGATCGCTCCTGAAGGCCTCGCGATGCTTCGCGCCGAATCGGACTTCGAGTTCGAAGAACGGCATGGGCTCAAAGGGCAGGATCTCAAGGATTCCTTGGCCCAATTCGATGGAGCGATTGTTCGCAGTGGAGTCAAGATCACGGCCGAGTCGCTCGAGGGGAATCGGCGGCTCAAAGCGATCGTTCGAGCCGGGGTAGGAACCGATAACATCGACAAGACTGCAGCGACCCGGCAAGGGATCGTGGTGATGAACACACCGGCTGGGAACACCCTAAGCACCGCTGAACACGCATTTGCTCTGATGCTGGCCCTCTCGCGATCGATTTCACCGGCGTATCAGTCGCTGTGCTGCGGTAAATGGGATCGCAAGTCGTTCATGGGCGCTCAGCTTGCGGACAAAGTCCTAGGTGTAATCGGTCTTGGCCGTATCGGCAGAGAGGTCGCCCTGCGAGGACAAGCCTTCGGCATGCGTGTGATCGCTTACGATCCCTTTTTGTCCGATGAGCAGGCTGCCAAGTTGAACATGGAAAAAGTCCAAACGGTTGCCCAGATGTTGCCCAAGGTGGATTATCTAACCGTGCATACACCCCTTACCGACGAAACAAAGTATCTCGTCGGCATGAAACAACTCGATCAACTCAAACCTGGAATACGATTGATCAACTGCGCTCGCGGTGGAATCTACGAGGAGGCTGCACTGGTCGAAGGGCTCAAGCGAGGGATCATCGCAGGTGTTGCTCTGGATGTGTTCGAAGAAGAACCTTGTACCAACAGCCCGCTTTTTGGAATGCCTGGTGTCGTTTGCACTCCCCATTTGGGTGCCAGCACCGAGGAAGCTCAAACGCAAGTAGCCATCGAAGGTATTCAACTTTTATTGAATTTCTTCAAGACCGGAGAGATCCGCCACGCGGTCAATGTCGCTTCGCTCGATCCAAAGATGCTCGAGGGGCTTCGAGGGTACCTCGATGCCACCTACCGACTTGGGTTGCTCATGGCACAGTGGCACAGCGGCACTGTCAGTTCCTGCGGATTGAATTATCGCGGTGAGGTTGCCGACAAGGACACCAAATTATTGACATCGGCCTTCTGCGCAGGTCTCTTGCAACGAGCCATGGCAGACGAGGTCAACATCATCAATGCCGAGATGCTGTTCAAAGAAAGAAGCATCGATCTGATCGAGCATCGCAACCGCGATCTGGGTGCCTTTAGCTCTTCGGTAACGGCCGAGGTTTCCGGTGGCTCCCAAACCGTTCGCGCAGGGGTGACCGTCTTTGGAAACAGCATGCCTCGATTGATTTCTATCGACGATTATCGCATGGAAGCCTATCTCGATGGGCACATGCTATTCTTTACCCACTACGACGTACCAGGGATCATCGGTAAGGTCGGCACCGTATTTGGCAAGCATGGGGTCAATATCGGTCAAATGTCCGTCGGTCGTGTCTTGCAGCAACAGGGTGGATTGGCCATCGGCGTGTTGAATTTGGATTCCCGTCCACCGCAAGCCGCCCTGGAGGAACTGATTTCCATCGATGGGATCAAAAAAGCCCAGTGGATCGAGCTTCCTGCTGCCGGGGTTCTACCCCCTTGGCTAGCCTAGCGGGCCGGATCCCAAGTGGCCGGATCCTGAGCGGATCGAGCAATTTGCACACGAACCTATGGGCGTGTGCTATAATGACTGCTTAGCCCAGCGGCTCTTATCCCCCACTACTTTTCTTCATCGAGCACGCCATGCACGATAAATCGTCTTTCGCAGGACGCATCGTTCTTGCCCTGATCCTGATGGTCTGTTTTTATACGCTTGCCTTAGCTCTTGCAGGTGCGCTGATTTTCCTGCCGATAGGAATGGCGGTTTTCGCCAACCGTATTCACTTAAAGCTTGCGATCCTTTCGCTCATCGGTGGTTGCATGATTCTCTGGTCGGTCATGCCTCGCTGGGATCGTTTCATCGCACCAGGACCTCGCTTGACCGAAAAGGATCAACCCGAACTTTTTAAACAACTCCAAAGTATCGCCCAGAGCACAGATCAAGCCATGCCGGCGGAGGTTTATGCTCTTCCTGAAATGAATGCCTGGGTTGCCAATCGCGGTGGAATCATGGGGCTCGGGAGTCGCCGCATCATGGGTATCGGTATCCCATTGATGCAGGTTCTTTCGGCTCAACAACTTCGAGGGGTTCTGGCCCATGAATTCGGTCACTACCACGGAGGAGATACCAAACTCGGCCCGTGGCTTTACGTGACCCGCTCGGCGATCGTCCGTACCGTTGAAAATCTTGCCTCAAGCGGATCATCCATCCTGTACCTGCCCTTCGCAATGTACTTGAAACTCTTTTTGCGTTTGACTCAAAAAGTCTCTCGGCAACAGGAATTCACCGCCGACGCGCTGGCTGCAAAAATCGTTGGACCTCAACCCATAGGCGATGCGCTCAAGGTCGTGCACTCGCAAGCCTTAGCCTTCGAGGGATATTGGCAAAGTGAGTACTCCCCTGCCCTCGAGCGAGGCTATCGACCACCGATGGCCCAAGGCTTTCGCGAATACGCTCAAGCACCCATGGTCAAAACGATCGTCGAGGAAACCCTCAAGCAAGCGATGGAGGAATCTAAGAGTGATATCTATGATTCTCACCCAGCCCTCAAAGAACGACTCGCAGCCATAAACCAAGTCAATGGTCCACGATCAACGGCTATCGATCCTCCGGCCATCGACTGGATCCGTGATGTCGATGGACTTGAGAAACAGATGATCGATCATATGGCAAAAACGCTCAAGGTCAGTGCACCTGAAGCGATTCGGTGGACAGATACCGTCGAGCGCGTTCTGATCCCCAACTATTTCCAAACCATCAAGGACCTCGGCGGAAATCTTCAAGGCTTAACGCTTGAACAAGCCGCACAGAAACTCAGTAATCCTCAAAGGTGCAGCGAGCTGATCAATCCCGAGATTTTGCCTCACATCACCGACGATGATAACAAACGCTCTCTTGCCTCGCAGATCGTCGGCACCCTTTCGATCCTTGCTCTATACCTGCGCGGTGGCAGCGTCCAAAATCCGATAGGACAAGCACCCTTCGTTCAAACAGGCCATGGAGATCGCGTGGAACCTTTCGAATGGATAAAAGAACTAATCGAAAGAAAAATCACTCTCGATGAATTGATTGCAAAGTATCAAGAGTATCAAATCGATTCGTTTCAGGTCGATGAAATCCTCAACCATAAAGCGAGTTAAGAACCGAGATGCTTTTCTAGTCCCAACGAACACATGGGTGATATGGAAACAGGTTCCTGTTTCCAGTGAGATCACATCGAGAATCTCTGGAAGAGCATCAGCGGCTTGCGCATGATCGAGAGTTGAGCCTTAACTCTGAGCCGCATAGTCCTCCCACCAACCATCCAAACCCACAGAGTCTGTCGGCATGGGCATCGGCAAATTCTCCGATTGGGTCCAAATCCGATTAAAATTCTCCGTCGAATCGGCCAGTGCAAATTCGCTTGCTGCAGGCTCCGCATTCGACAAATCATCCGAATCAATCCACTCGTGCTCGAACCATAGCGGCATGGATTCGACGCTTGTTTCCTCCGCGACCAATTGGATCGCGGGGACTGACTGTGGTTCGGACTTCGGTGCAAGCACTCGCGTTCTTGCAGGCAAAACAATTGGATCGGGCTCTTGAGCTTTGACCTCAGGGACATCGATCAGCAGCGCAGGAGGCTCGGCCATCCTTTCGGTGATCTTCGCTTGAATTGCATCTGGGCGATAGATCTCGGCAACTCCGGCCTGACCTTGCACAGGCAAAACTCGAACCTGGACTCCGATCGAATCGAACATACGCATGATATGCTCATGGCACGTAAACATCACGACCTGATGTCCCAAGGCTGCGAAATCTCGCAACACCTTGGCCGCACTGGTCGCACGAATCGTATCGAAATTCACAAGCACATCGTCCAAAACCAACGGAAGGGTTGCACCGCGACGGGAATAAGCTGCTGCTAAGGACAATCGCAGGGCGATGAAAACCGCTTCGCGTGTCCCACGGCTTAGAACCTCCAATGGCAAGCTCTGCCCCTTGTCGTTATCGATCCGTAGCGCATTCTTACCCAACGGCGTCCAGACGCGAACATACTTGCCCTCGGTCAATTGCTTGAGGAACGCCGAAGCTTCACGCAGTGTCTCGGGTTGCCTTTCGCTCTCGTAAATCTCACACACTTTTTCGAGCATGCAGGTGGTAAATCCAAGTGTTCGCCAATGATCGGCACAAAGATCGATTTGCCGTTCGAGGCTCGAAAGCTCGAGCTTGGCCTCTGCCAAGCGACGGTCTCCGGCGAGCGTTTTCATCTCTTGGTTGATCTCGCCTTGCCGCAGTTGCAATTGTCCGATCCGTTCCTCGGCTCCTGCGACACGGGTAGTGAGTGTTTCCCAGCGTTTCTCCAGTTCGTGAGCGGGAGTGTTTTGAAGCATACGCTCAATCGCATCGTAGGATACATGGCTTCCAAGCGTCGTTCGGATCCGCTGGTCGAGCCCAGCGATTTCATTCTCGAGTTGCTGGTGTTGCTGCTTGCGGCTCAAGAGCGCTTCGAGTTGTTCGAGCGACTCAACACCGATCTCAGCCAGATAGCTCTGACGCGAGCTGATGAGTCGCTCGACCGATCGCCGAAGGCCTTTGTGCTTCTTGGACAACTCTTCATCCTGAAGCTTCAGATCCTTGCGCTGCGTCAAATACTGCTTTTGCTGAGCCAAGGTGGTTATCAATTGCTGCAAGCGTTGCTGCGGAACTTCCACCGACAGATCGCTGGACTTGAAAGCCAACGCTTCCCTGGCAGTTTCTTTCGATGACGAAGTTTCCTTGCGTACAAGTTGCGAATCACCAACCGGCGATGCCAACGCAACTTGCATCTGTGTATGGAGCGCGTCGAGCTTCTGAAGGGTGCTCGTAAGTTCGATACGACGCTGCGAAAGTTCGTCAGATTGGGTGGTGAGTTTTTTACGCGTAATCAGCAGCGACTCATAGCCCTCGGCCAGGATTCGAAGACTCTTAGGTGAGAGCGATTCGGCAAGCCCGAGTTGATGCAGGGTTTTCTTCCAAGCGATCCGTGCGGACTTGAGCCCTTGGGCTGCGTCCGAGGCTTGTTTGCGTGCGGTGTTGTAGCGAGCCTTCGCTGCGGCTTGATTGTGGTAGATAGGTAGATACGACTCGCATTCGCTCAGCTCATGTTCGGCTTGACGCAGTTGCTGGTCGATCGAAGCATTCGGTTCGGGCAGCGCACCGACGAGTTCTTGCTTCTCATGCTCGGTCTTTCGGATCTGAGATACCAGCGTATCGAGCTGTGTTTCGACATCGGTCAATTCGCCTTCCATCCCCTTTTCCATCGACTTCCACCAGAGGTAAGTCGCAACGAGAATGATCATTCCGAGCACCGTCATGAGCACGCCGGTGTTTTGCGTATCGGTCGACTGCAACTGCAAAGCCCTTGCCGTCGCAGGCATATTGGCGTTGTTGTACCACCCGAAGAAGTTGTTCAAGCCCGAGATGAGCATGAATGCACCGATGAAGAATGGGATCGCGAGCATGATCACTCGCTCCCAAGAAAATCCATCATCGCTTTCCAGGTCGATCGTTTCGCCTTCGAGTTCCTCTCGATGAACACCGAGTTTTTGCAATCGCTCGTCGACTTGTTGGAATTTCCGAATCGACGCAATCCGCTCGCTGGCCTGCTGAATCGAAGCCTGCAGGTCTTCCGAATCGCGAGTCTCGAGAAACCCCGAAATTTCGCTTTGCAATCGCTCGATTTCTTTCTTCTCGCTCTCGACACGCTCTTTGGCTTGCTTGAGCCTGATTTGCTGCATCCGCACATCGCGCGCTGGGCCTGCAAGCTGACTGATCGCCGGGCGGCTCAGGTCTGGCAAGCTCGACAACCGCCGATCATTCAGTAGTGCTTCTTGGTCAGAGTCGCTCAGTCCGAGTCGTTTGGCATCTTCGACCAGTTGCTCTTGAGTTTGTTTGTACTCAGACTCAAGCCTTTGGATTTGTTTCTGCAGTTGTGTGATCCAAGGCCCCTGTTCGCTTGCCGATTCGATCTTGCTAGCAAGTCCGAGAATATTTCGGTTCAGCGGCAAGTCCAATGCACGCTTGCGGAGCGTTTGACGCTCCTGGAGCATCGATTGGATCTGTTGGCGTTTTTGATCGATCTGCGATTGCAGCTCTAGAAGCTTGGTCTTGGACTCCTCGTGCACATCGGTTCTAGCGTGCAGTGTCAGGAGTTTCTCACGAAGAGAATCCCGTTGTTGCCAAGGCTCGCGGACTTGGATCGCCGTCTCGACTGTTTTGGCTTCCAGTTCCCATTGCTCGATCCGTTGCTTGAGCTCTTCGATCTCATTTTGTTGGTTGCGGCGGACCGAGGCCAATTCACCCCAACGTCGGCCTCGCAACGTCAGTTGCTCGATCTCATCCCTGAGTTTCTCTCGTTTGGCAAGCATGGATTGGAGTTGTGCGTTTTCATCCGAGGCCGAAGCGATCGTCGAGCGGGCCGTACGCAATTGACGAATCACATCGACTAAGGAGACCCGATCCAAGCCGCTGGAGAGTTTGTAAAGCTCGTCGGCTGCAGCCGTGTCATCAAGCGTGCTGAGCTCTTGGAGTTCTCGCAGCCCGATTGCAAAGACATTCGTAAAAATCGATTCGTCGACGTTCCCAAGCAGAGACGTGAGGCGATGTTGGCCTTGGGTGATCCCATCAGAGCTCGTCACGGTCAGTTGACCAAAGACACTCGCATCGTTGAGCGTAGCGCGACGTGCAATCTCATAGCCACCGCCAGGGCCGGTCACTCGCATCGCACCACCGGGTTTGCCACCGTGAACGGGGGGCAGATACCGAGCCCGACGCTCTGGGGTAAAACCGTAGAACATCGTGCGCAGAAAGTTCATCAGGGTCGTTTTGCCAGCTTCGTTCGGCCCGTAGAAGACCGTCATGCCTTCGGGCATCGAATCGACGCTCAGGCCACTCCAAACTCCGAATCCATCGATCTGTACGTCGCGAATTTTCATCCTCGGGTCCCTCCGAATCTCCTGGTAGGAGCGATCAAATCCACTTTATGCCCCCTGAGCATGTCCACACCTAGAAGCGTTGCACGATCCAGTGCACTGCTGGTCACACTCGGGGTCTCATCGATAAGCAACTGTTGCCAAGTTGCGGTGCCTAGCGTTTCCGATTCCAAAAGAGGTTTAAGGTTCAGGTGCTGGCCAAGCGATTTGCGATGCTCTTGAGAAGTCCTCAAGAAGTCACCCAAGATCGTGTCCTCTTCCTGCCATTTTGCCGGGTAGGATTTCGGAGAGAGGATTTCGATTTCCGTCGACCAAACGCTGCATGCGCCATGGCTGTACTCGCGTCGGAGCCAACCGAGAATCTCATCGATCGCCTCAGGGCCTACCATCGCGGCATTCTCCAGATCCAACTCGACGCGCCAGCGAACGATCAAATGCCGAGTCCCATGCTCGCTTTGAAGCCTTGAAATCCGCTTGCTCATGAGTTCGCGCATGTCGCGGCCCATCGCAAGATCCTCGACATCGAGCGTCTGAGTGATGTAGCGAAAGTAATCCACATCGGTTGTGGTGATTTGAGCGTCGTGCGTGCCGTCGACCTCGACGGTCCAAAAACCATGGGCACCCTCTTCGTTAAACCCACGGCCTTGGGTCGAACCACACACACGCATGTGGGGAGCCTCGCCATGGAGCGTCTTGCGATTGTGATCGTTGCCAAGCGCCCAGAAGTCGATCCGTTCACTCAAGAGCGAATCGCGATCGGCGTTGCCGTGAGCCAGCGCGATCACATAAGTCCCATCGGCATCGCACTGGTATTCGGCCGAACGAATCGATTCGCGGCCATCGCTCGAACGACCGAGAATGGTGGCCAGTGCCGAGCCGTTGCGTCGAAATACAACGCTCTCGACTTGTTTTTTTGAAAAATAATGAACATTCGCTGGGAGCGAAACCGCTTCGGGCCAACGATCTGGCTCGTCGACACTGCCGCCGGCCCAGTAGACCAAGATGTTTCGTTGGGCGAGCCGTTCGAATTGCTCGAGCAAAAACGCTGGGCCTGCGGCTCCCGTGGAGATCGGATTCAGTAGATCGCCAGTCAGAAGGACAAAGTCGACGTTTTCAACGATCGCGGCTTCGAAGAGAGCCTCGGCAGCCTTCCATGGCGCATCGACCAAGGCGGCTTTGAGATGTTCTGGAATGTCGGTCAGATCCTGCATGGGTTTTTCCAAGTGAAAATCACCGGCATGCAAAAATCGAATGGATTCTTTCCCCATGGACCACCCTCCTTAGTGGAACTAGAAAAACTGCATCGAGCCGGGAGTTTAGTGGAACTGGAGGGTTTGAGGCAATCCCGATTTTTTTGCTTAGAGGGCTGAACTATTGCTAGCTAATGCCTGGTTGTTTTTGCAGTTGTTTAATCCGCAGATGGTGGATTAACCAACGAAGCCCACGAGGGCACGCAATCACACCTTGCCCCAACGGGGCTCGATGAGATAGCCCAGGGCAACGCCCTGGGTGGCCGTGTTGCGATTGAATTTCATAGCTCTGCCGTTTCTATGAATTTCTATGAATTTAGAGGTGTACCAGGTTAACGAGGTTTTCGACTGGACTTTGCAAGCAATTCTCTAATGGCTAAAAGCTCCGGTCGGTTCAAGGATAATAAAGCGACGGTAACGCGTCCAATTGCCGTCTTTGCCTCGATGGAACCATCTTTTATCAATTCTAAGTGATCACCCCACGAATCAGTTCTTGGGTTGAAGAGTCTTACGATCTCTCCTGTTGTCTGATCTATCGATGCAAGGTCGCTGCCCTTTGCACGATTACAAACATAGCAAGTCCAGGCAAGATTTCCCTCGATAGTTTCCCCACGATGTTTCACAGCGATGATATGGTCTGGTTCATGTGGCAGAAATGCATCGTCTTGGTGTATGAGGCAGTATTCGCACCTATGGCCGGCGCGATCGCGAATAAGTCGGCGAAGTTCAGCAGGCACATACTCGCTCACCCGTTCTTAACCTCCTTGTCTTGCTCGTATTCTCGCTTTCACCATCCGCATCAAGAGCTCCGCCTGTTCGTAGTGATCCAACTCGAGCTTTAGCTCATCATTTATTGATCCATTTCGGTTCAAAGAAAGAAGGTGCGAAGCCCGTTGGACTACTTCGGCAGAGGGCCGATAGTCCAAGATCTGATCATCGGTTGGGCAAGAACCAAACAGTTCAGCGATTTCTTCAAAGACCTTAGCCGCGGTTTGCGTTGTCGACATGTAAGACCTCTAATCTCAAAAATTTCGATCGTACTTGATTTCCAAAGCGATCCATGATCCGCCCTTCTTATGCATCCATCCTATCCATCGGACTGCTATCAAAACCATTGCCATCCGAATTGTACCAATTTTGCACTACCGCTTGGATGTATTTAGGACGGATCAGACGGATCAGACGGATCAGACAGATCAGACCCGCGTTTTTATTGGGGTTCGGGGCTAAACCTGCCCCAAAACCGAAAAAAATCACTTGTCGGGGAATTATCAACCCCCGAAAGATATCCAAAAAGGACAACCTTTTACCGCAACTCGACGGAAAGCTCCGCCCGATAAGCTCTCTGTACTAGCCGTTATTATCCACAAAGTCCAACAAAACCAACAATCCGAGTCGACCACTACCGTCCATGATCCGACGCACCGGAGCCGAAAAAACAAAACGCCCCAAAGCCCCCCCGCGACGCAAACTCGCCCTGGAACGCTTGGAAGATCGTCGTGTCATGGCCTCCCTGCCCTTCGGCGCCACCTCGCAAGACACCGGCGAGTTCATGCTCGGGAGGATCGCCGTTACGCCTGTGTTCCTCGAAAGCACCGGAGCCGTTAGCACCGAGGACTGGACCCCGGCTTATGTCGACGCCGTTATGGGCAACATCCAATCGGGCCTGCAATGGTGGAACCAACTCCTTGCCAAAAAGAGCTCTCTACACACCCTCGAATGGGTGATCGATAGAACCTACGTCGACAACCGCTTGCCCATCACCTTCGAACCGATCAATATGACCTCCGAAGGTTACCTTCAATGGGGGCCCCAATTTCTCCAAGGCGTTGGTTTTAACAACAGCCCCAATTTTGAAACCAACATCCGTGCCTTTAACAACGCCCAACGCACCAAACTCGATACCGATTGGTCGTTTACCATCTTTGTCGTCAACGCGATGAAGGATGCCGATGGAAGTTTTGCACCGGGCGGTTCCTTCTCCCGCGCCTTCGCTTTTGCGGGCGGGTTATTCGAAGTGATCCCATCGAGCCGCCCAAATTCGACGTATACCCACGAGACGGGCCACATCTTCTGGGCCCGCGATGAGTACAACGGTGGTGGAAACTACTACGACAAGCGGGGCTACTACAACGCCCAAAACACCAATGCGGTCGATCTAAACCCGACCCCCAACTTTCAACAGCAACCGAGCATCATGTCCTCGGGCTCTTCGCTCACGACCGCCTTTAGCCAAATCATCTCCCCAGATGCAACCCTGGCTCAAATCGGCTGGAAGGACTCCGATAATGACGGCATCTTCGATGTCTTGGATGTACCACTGAAGCTCGAAGGCACCGGTCGCTTCAACCCCCAATTCAACACCTATTCTTTCAGTGGCCGAGCATCGGTTCAAACGCTCGCGAATCGCAACTCATCGGGCACCCAGAACGATATCACGCTCAACAAAGTTCGACGCATCGAATACCGCATCGATGCTGGCAACTGGACTTCGATCCAATCGACCGATGCCTACTCGGTCGATCTTAATTTGCAAATCCCAATCGCACCGTGGCAAGTCGGCAAAGCGATCGAAATCCGAGCCGTTGAAACCAAGCTTGGAATCACCAGCATCATCTTCACAGGTATCATCGGCAATGCCCCTGACGTGACGGACAAACACGGGATCCAAGGTTTCGTTTGGCGAGACAACAATAAAAACGGTCAGTGGGACAGTTCCGAAAATGGCATTCCCAACGCCACAGTCACGATCGTCAACGCCAGCAATCAACCCCTCTTGCTGCAAACTTTCATCGATCCCGATAACTACGCCACTGGCAACCTTTCGGGAAAACAGGGCATTGCACCCAATCAAGTCCAGATCGATACGATCGGAAATGACTCCCAAGCCCTCATCGGGGTCTATCCTAAAAACAACCTCGATGGTCCCAAGTTCTTTAAGCCCTATTCGTTCTGGGCAAAACGCTATGTCGACTCTTTCTACGACGAAGACCTCCAACTGCGAGCCAGATTCGACCAGCCTCAGTCTTATGTTTCCCTCGAAGCCGTCGCTCAGTCCGATGGAGCGAATGTTCGTCTAGATGCTTTCGATGCCAACGGCAATCTCGTCGCTCGATTCGAACGCAAAGGACTCCTTCGCGATCAACGCATTACGATGGAAGTCGCCACCGGAACAGCAACGATCCGAACCATCATTGCTCGGGGATTTCAAAACTCTTTCGTGATGCTCGACCATTTAAAATACGGTCCACAAACCCAAGCGACGACCGCAAGCGATGGGAGCTATTTCCTTTCGAATTTGCCTGCAGGAATCTATCGCCTGTCGGTCAACTCCAACCTCGCCGGCTTTATCAACTCCAACACCACCGATGGGGTCATCGAAGTCACTTTCGGTGCATCGCCTACAGTCAACCATATCGACTTTGGCGGGTACTTGCCACCTAGCCCCTGGCAAAACCAACTTATCCCCGAAGATGTCACTGGGGATGAAGCCGTCAGTCCATTGGATGTGTTAATGCTCATCAATGACATCAACACCAATTCGTCGCGTTCCCTCGAAGGCAGTCCACAGGGCGTTGCACCCTTCCTGGATGTCAACGCAGATCGCTCAGTAAGCCCGCTTGATGTACTGATGGTTATCAATTACATCAACCGCATGGGTGGAGGTGAACAAGGAAGCGGCGAGGGGGAAGTCGCACCGATGTTCCAAGACCAAGAGCAAACTCCAAGCGGCCCATCGAGACTGACTTCTTTTGTGTTCGATCGAGATCAATCCCAAGGTAGCCGAGTGCTATACCGCTCGAATGCTTTTCAGTTAGCCCAGCAAGGGGCCGATCGATGCGGTTGCCAAGGGTGCATGAGCTTCCTGGCTGCCGAAGGCGAATCTTCTGAGAAAATCGCCCGATCGACCAGACATAAAAGGATCCCCGAACATTGGGTCAAAGACGACCTGTTTGCCCACTGGGATACCTAACCGAAACGGTTAAAACGGATCCTTTTCGTCCCAGTGATCCAACAGGTCATCGAGCATTAAGTCATCATCCTGAGGCGCGTCGTTAGTTCCATTGGCTGCCATCTTGATTCGATGCAAGGCAGATTGGAAATCGTAGTAAGCCAAGATGCCGCTGAAGTCCACCTGCGATAATTTCGAAGCCTTGTAAGCTTCAAAAAAGCCTTGAACGGTGCATCCGCGTATCCGAAGTTCTTCTGCAAGTCGATGCAGATCGTGGGGTTGATGGTTGTGCTTTGCTTCTGTTTGATCCCACAACTCCTTGCCTTCCCGAGACGCCTTGTCAAACGCCAGTGGCCCGGCGCAGATCGATCGAAAGGACTCCCAGACATAAGGCTCTGTCCACTCCAAGGTATCGACGGGTCGATCCAATGCCGCAAAGGGACTACGACTCGCCTGTAGCGCCCCGTTTTTCAAAGCAACCTGAGTGACCGAATCGAGGTACTTGGCTCTCAAAAGTTTGTCGATCCGTCGCTGATCGGTCTTGGCCCGAGAACGCTTCGCAGGCGCATTTTTCAGAACGCACTGCTGTGTGACCAAAACCTTCGTGACACCTTCATCGGCAAGGTTAGGCCAAAGATGCTCGACACTCACGAGGCTGTCGGCGATCAATCGGTTCAGCGCCCTGGCACCGGTCCCGAGCTGATAGGCTTTTTCAGCGATGGCTCTCAGGGCCGATTTGGAGAACTGCAAGTCGATGCCGTGAATCGCAGCCAATTCCTTTCGCTTGGCCAACTCCGAATTGCTCTCGGGATCCTGAATGATTTCCAGCATATCCTCGATACTCAGGGGATCGAGCGTAGCGATATGTGCAAAACGACCGAGGAACTCAGGGATCATTCCGTATTCGATCAGATCGAGCGTATCGACTTGACTCAGAAGACGTGCGTCTTCAGCATAACCTTTGTTCAAAGGCACCTCGGAGGATCGTTCACGGTCAAATCCGATCGACTTGCGATCGAGCCCTAGGCGTTTATGAATAATGCCGGGCAACTTGCTAAATGCGCCTGCGCAGATAAACAAAATACGGCTTGTATCGATCGCTGGAATTGCCTTGCCGTCGACCGAATCGCAGATCCGGCCTTCGAGCAAGGTGAGCAAGGCGTTTTGGACACCTTCACCGCTGACGTCCCGGCCACCAGAATCTTCGCAACGGATCTTGTCGATCTCGTCGATGAACACAATCCCCTTCTCGGCTAACTGAACGTTCCCTTTGGCTTGATCCAAAAGGGATTTGATGATGTCATCGACCGGTCGCCCACGATAACCCGATTCAACCAAGGCCGCCGCGCAAGCGTGACTTACGGGGACTTGAAGGTATTGTCCCAACAGATCGACCATATAGGTCTTGCCCGAGCCTGTAGGTCCTAACAAGAGAATGTGCTGCTTGCTTGCCCGCTTTCGCTTGGTAAAGTCGCGGTTGGCTTGGCTTATGAAGTGGTTGTAAGCCGCAGTGGCAAGTTTTAACTTTGCTCTTCGTTGCCCTTTGACCGATCGATCCAAAAAGCCCACCATCTCCAGTGGTGTCGGAAGCTTCTCAGGACGTCTTGGACAAGACAAAGAATTAGAGTTGCGTGGATTGTGTTTAGCCATCGAACGAATCCTTCCGCGGTGTGTGCGTGTGTGTGTGTGTGTGGTTGCAATCGGGACTTAAGAATTGCAAGAAAAGTGTCCTTGTTGACACTCCCAAGCTCCAGGGGCCCGCTCCGTGGGTTTGTCAACCATAGATGCACGACTTCGATCTATCAAAAAATATTTCCGCGAGCCTTGCGGACTTGTTAAGCAAACTTAAATGCGGGCATGAGCAGACGGGAATCTCAAAAAAATCAGCTGCCTCTTGGACACCTTTGCCCATTCCCGAAAAACTTTACTTAAGCCTCACAATCTTCCAGTTTTTTTCAAATCCGATAGGATGCCAAAGTTCGATGTAAACTGAGCCAACATCCAAGAGAGATATTGCCACCGATGGCCTACAAGCCCCCCCACAAGAGCACTGACAAAATTCCGGTTCCGCAGGTGGCAAGGTGGCTCGTTCCGGTCAAACGCTTCCTGCACATCGAAGCGACCAGCGGTGTGGTGCTCATGCTCTGCACGCTGATTGCACTGCTGATCGCAAACTCACCGTGGGACGGCGCCTTCGAGAAGTTTTGGCACACCCACGTTGCCTTCGAGTTGGGGAAACTCAAAATCGACGGACATCTCGGACATCTGATCGTCAACGATGTCCTGATGACGATTTTCTTTTTTGTCGTCGGCTTGGAAGTCAAACGCGAAGTCGTCGCTGGCGAACTGCGGGATCCCCGCAAGGCCCTTTTGCCGATCGTAGGTGCCCTCGGTGGGGTAGTCACTCCCGCATTGATTTACTTCTTGATGCAATACGGCCAAGAAGGCCAGCGTGGTTGGGCCATTCCGATGGCTACCGATATCGCTTTCGTCGTCGGTATCCTTGCACTGTTAGGAAATCGAATCCCCTTTGGATTGAAAATATTCCTTCTGACCCTGGCGATCGTCGATGACATCCTGGCCGTCTTGGTCATCGCGACTGTCTTTACCGAAACGATCGCCTGGGGCTACCTGATGATGGCCCTCGTGGGCTTTGCTCTATGTTGGCTACTGAATCGAATCGGAGTTCGAGAAGTCCCGATCTACGTGATTGTCGGCATCGCGATTTGGGTTGGGTTTTACAAAGCCGGAATTCATCCGACGATCGCAGGTGTAGTTCTCGGACTCATGACTCCGGCGACGGCTTGGATCAGGCGGAAAACCTTTCTGGAGGTCATGGGGGACTTCTGGGATTCGATTCGCCAAGATCGTGAAGCAGACGAAGCCCAAAATGATACGAATCACCCTTCGAATGAACGGCACGTCCCCATCAATCTCGAACAACTCCGATTTCTAGCCAGAGAAAGCCACTCCCCATTGCACCGACTCGAGATGGGCCTCCACCCCTGGGTCGCTTATGCCATCATGCCAATCTTCGCTCTGGCTAATGCTGGAGTCGAGCTCGATCCAGAGGCACTTACCAGCGGAGTATCGATCGCTGTGGCGACGGGCCTTGCGATGGGCAAGCCGCTGGGGATCTTCTTGTTTTGCTTCCTGGCAGTCCGGTTGGGCTGGACTCGGCTTCCAAACGGCGTGACTTGGCCGATTTTTCTCGGAGGAGCTTGCTTGGGCGGGATCGGCTTTACCATGGCCTTGTTTCTCAACGCCCTGTCCTTTCCGGTCGAGGACTATCCGGTGCTCGAAGGTGCAGGAAAGATCGGCACACTCGCTGGATCGGCCATCAGCGCCGTTTTGGGAACTGTGATTCTGCTGAGTTTCACAAAAAGTTCTTCGAGCCAAGACAATCATTAGGATTGCTCAGGGGCAATTCTTTGAGGATGATGAAGTAGTATCTAGATTTGTCCAATTCACTTCTAAGAAGCTACTTCCATGACCGAACAAGAGTTCCTGACGCACCATCAATTGGTTCGCAATCCCTTCGTCGATGAAGACGCCCAGACCGATACGGTTTTTCGCGATTTTTGTATTTCTGGAACCTTTCACCCCTCGTGGAGCAAAGTCGTCGGGGACTCCAAGCAGCCTGCGACGGCGATCGTTTTTGGGGCCAAGGGCTCTGGAAAAACAGCCATGCGACTGCAGCTGATCAATCAGATTGCCAAACACAACATCGATCACCCAGATCAAAAAGTTTTCTTGGTCTGCTACGACGATTTCAATGCTTATCTGGGTCCGCTCCAAGAACACTTGCCACGTCGAGCCCAAGGTAATCCCGATAAGGTTCTAGGGGCTCTAAGGCTATGGGATCATATGGACGCGATCATCTCCGAGGCTGTTACTCAGCTCGTTGACCGCATCCTCCAACCGCAGCATGCAGCCACCGCGACGACAGCCATCGGAGGTGGGGTCGATACTCCATTAGAACTCGATCGACTCGATCGTGGCCAACGACGCGACCTGATGCTCCTGACGGCCATGTACGACCACTCCAAAGCCAGCAATGTACAAGACCGTTTTGCGAGTCTATCGAGTCGACTTCGATTTCGATCCATTGCGACTTGGTATCCGCTGATCGTTGGAATCCTTCTGACTTTATTGTTTGCATCGGGCCTTTTCTACTTGGTCAAATCCGAAACCCTCTCGCTCCTGACGACCCTCTACTGGATCCCTATTGCCCTTTTGGCCGCTTGGGCTTGGTATGGCTTTCGATGGTTTGCTCGCCACCGTCTTGCATCCAAAATCCGCAAGCATGTTCGAGTGCTTCAGCGTGAGAAAAGCCAGTTGCGTCCGATGCTCCTGGGCTTTAACCCCAAGGAGATCGATGAGCAACCTGCTCCAACGGCTCAGCGATCCGACGATCGCTATGCACTTTTGGAAAAACTGCAATTGATCCTCAGGACCCTCGGATACCCAGGATTGATCGTGATTATCGACCGAGTCGATGAGCCCGATTTGGTCAATGGTCAAGCCGAACGGATGAAGCAACTGGTATGGCCTTTGATGGACAACAAGTTGCTCAAGCATGAGAGCTTTGGGATCAAAATGCTCTTGCCCAGCGAGTTGCAACCTTATGCTGATCGCGAGACTCGCGAGTTCCACGAAAGAGCCCGTTTGGACAAACAGAATGTGGTCGCATCATTCGACTGGACAGGCGAAGCCCTCTACGATCTATTGGCTTCTCGGATGAAGGCATGTTCCATCCCTGGCACAAACCCGTCCCCTAAAAGTTTCTTCGGATCCGATGTCCCTGAAACCAGACTCATCTCGGCGCTGCAATCGCTGAAGACCCCTCGGAACGCATTTCGCTATCTTTATCAATTGATTGCCGAACACTGCAAACGATTCCGAAGCGAAGCACCCAATTACCAAATCTCCAGCGAACTGTTCGAAAGCAACCTTGCGTTGTATCAGTCGGAGGATCGGCGCAAGGCCTAAGAGTCGATGAGCCAAGCCAAGCCAACTCCAATGAGATCCTCTGACGAGAACTCTACGCTTGCTCTCTCGTCCGTGCCGCTTGTCGGTGTGGCCGTCAACGCTTCGCTTGCCTGTGTGAAGATCCTCGCCGGTGTTTTTGGTAATTCGTATGCCCTGATTGCAGACGGGATCGAGTCGACGGCAGATATCGTATCGAGCTTAGTGGTTTGGGGAGGTCTCAGAGTCGCTGGCACCCCGGCCAACGAACGCCATCCCTATGGCTACGGCAAAGCCGAAGCGCTTGCGGGTGTGGTCGCAGCGTTGGGGATCTTGGTCGCGGCACTGATCATTGCCATCCAAGCGATCCGTGAGATTCTAACGCCTCATCATTTGCCGCACTGGTCGACCCTGTTGATCCTGATCCTCGTCGTCGGCGTGAAAGAAACACTCGCCCGATGGACCAATCGCGTTGGGGAACAGGCCGATAGTGTGGCATTGCAAGCCGACGCTTGGCATCATCGCGCCGATGCGATATCGAGCATTGCTGCGTTTGTGGGTATCTCGATTGCATTGATCGGTGGGCGCGGTTATGAACCTGCTGACGATTGGGCTGCATTGGTTGCCTGCTTGGTGATCGCCTACAGCGGACTGAGGCTGCTGTACATCACAGCACGCGACATCCTCGATGCGGCACCGCCCAAAGAGGTCGAGGATCAAGTCCGCTTGATTGCTGCAAGCATCCCTGGTGTCAAAGCGGTGGAAAAATGCCGCATCCGTAAAAGTGGAACAACGCTCTTTGTCGAGATCCACATCGAAGTCGACGGAACTGCCACGGTCGACGAAGGCCACCGCATCGGAGGAGCCGTTCGAGGCTCGCTGCGCAGTGCAAGCCTCAAGATCGCCGATGCCTTTGTCCACATCGAGCCGTACTTCGAGCCCGCTGCTACTTGAGCTTCCACTCGATGAGCTGGCCCTCGACGCACAGTACGATCCGATCGGACTTGCAAGGCTCGATCGGATGGGTTCCAACCCAACCTCCAAAAGCCGGTAATACGATCGACTCGGTCCGAATCCAAAAGCACGGAACCCTCGCGGTTCGCAAAGCATCGAGCGGAACTTTATAACTCGGATGCAGATGTCCGCAGAGGATCAAAGATGCACTTTGGGAAACGCTCATGGGTAGGTTTTCTCCAGGGGGTTCGTGCAACCATAGCATGCTGCCATCGATCACCGGCGGATCTTGCACGCTCCAACCGATCTTCTTTAATCGATCATGCGACCGCCTATCATGATTTCCAGCGACGAGTTCCCAACGAACATTAGGAGTGGTACTCTGAGCATCGATAAGGAGTTGCTCTAACTCCAGGGTCCAACCTGCAGGAGCATGGAGCAAATCCCCCAGAACGACCAGCCTTTCGAACATGCCGCCTTGGAGGTGCTCAAGCAATCGCGAGAGTGTCTGACGCGTTGCGCCTGAGGGAATCGCAAGTCCCGACTTTTGGAAAACTGTTTCCTTTCCCAAGTGCAAGTCGGCAACCAATAGCGTCTTGCCCCATCCGATGGCACCGCTAGGAAAAAGTTCGAGTCGGTGAGCTTTGTGCTCAATGATCACGCCTTGCCCTCTTTGGTTTCTCTTGAGTCATTTTCTCAAGCTGATTTTGCATTTTTCGGATGCGATCTGCAAGGGACTCATTACCAATTCGATCCCGAATTCGCTCGACCATTAGGGGGAAGGAAAAGGGAGTCCACTGCTTAAGATCGATATGTACCCACCGGTTTTCTTCCATGCGTCGCAAGGCTCCTTTGAGGCGCTCGATCTGAAGCTGATCGGCTAGCACCTCGTCGCTTGCTTGCCACAAAAGCAAGTTCGCTGCGTCGTACTGTTTCAATGCATCGAACACCATGCTTGTCGAAGCCTGAAGCTGCCGCATCGATTTGGATTTTCCCGGCATGCCGCTGTGAATCAAGCCTGCGATTCGAGCGATATCGCGGAAACATCGGCGTGTTAACTCAGTGGCGTTAAGGCTCGAGAGGATATCTTGTTCCAAATCCTTCTGATGGAGCCAATGCTTGAGCGAATCGGTTTCGATCCCGATCGACTCGGGAGCATAGAGCATCAGTCCATAGTCATTGACCGCGATCGAAATCGTATTTTTGCGTTCTTTGGAAATACGATAAGCGAGCAATGCTCCGAGCCCTTCGCTGACCGATCGACCTTCGAAGGCATACAGCATCAGTGCATCCCCTTCGCGACTGCGAAAGCGTTCGACGAGAACCTCTTCGGAGCTGGGGATATGACTTGTGCGCCGTTGGAGTTCCATCAACTCCGAGAGCGATTCGAGGGACTCTGGGAGTTGCTCTTTCCTGGCGATCGCATCGATCCATTTGCGAACCCCAGCGGCAAGTTCACTCGACAAGGGCATATTCCCCCCTAGCCAACGCGGAACGGCTGTCGGATCCCCTTTGGATTTGCGAACCCAAACCGTCCCCTCGCGAATCCAGACCATCTCGAGGAGTTTTCCCCCCAAGAGGAATTTATCACCCTCCTTGAGCTTAGCAGCAAACGACTCTTCAACAAATCCGATCTTGCCACCCTTGAGATATTGAACTTGGATCATCATGTCCGAAGTGATCGTGCCAATGGCCATCCGATGCCGTCGTGCGATCCCTTCGTCTCGCACGAGGTACTTTCCAAACTCGATGGCTACTCGATGAAAATCTTTATAGGCGTGCAAACAACCGCCAGTGGTTACGAAATCCAAAACCCAATCGAGATGCTCATCGGCAAGATTGCGATAAGCGTGCGTTGAGCGAATTTCTTTGAGAAACCAATCCTTGGCAAAAGGCTCAGCCAGCGCGACGGTCACCGCATGTTGAACCAGACAATCCAAAGGGGCATCGATAGGCCGACGCTGTTCGATCTGCTTATCGCGTATCGCTTGTCGGGCAGCTTCGAGCTCGATGATTTCAAACGCATGGGCCGGGACAAAGGCAAGCTTACTGGTGCGACCTGGGGAATGCCCGCTTCGGCCCGCTCGCTGAACCAACCTTGCAGTTCCCTTGGGTGAGCCGATCTGGATCACTTGGTCGACAGGTGCAAAGTCGACCCCGAGATCCAAGCTGCTTGTGCATACCACCGCGATGAGCTTGCCTTCTGCGATAGCTTGTTCGACCCAAGTCCGAAGTTCGGGAGCAAGCGATCCGTGGTGGACTGCGATTTGGCCTGCCCAGTCGGGCCGGGCTCTTAAGAGTGCTTGGTACCAAAGCTCGGTTTGGTTGCGCGTGTTGGTAAAGACCAGCGTCGAATTGGCCGACTCGATTCGCTCGATCACATCCTGGAGCATCGCGAGCCCGATGTGTCCGGCCCACGGAAACCGATCGATCGCCTTGGGGATTAGCAGATCAATATCCATCGGTCGTTGCTGATCGCTTTGGATGATCGAACACGGTGCACTCGACGCGCTGCCGACCAAAGAGGCCATCGCATGCTCGATATTCCCGATCGTTGCCGAAACACCCCAGCGGCGGACTTTCGGTGCAATACGAGCTAGGCGAGCAAGTGCCAGTTCGGTTTGTATCCCTCGCTTGGAGCCCAAGAGTTCATGCCATTCGTCGACGATGATCGTGCGAAGGTATTTGAATGTTTCCAAGGATTCAGGATAGGAGAGCATGAGCGTCAGGCTCTCTGGGGTGATGACCATCGCAGTCGGTGGCGATTGACGCTGTCGCAACTTTACAGAGCTTGAGGTGTCCCCGGTTCTTTGCTCGAGGGACCACGGGACATCCAATCCTCGAATACACTCGTCCAGAGCAAGGCAGGTATCGTTGGCCAGTGCTCGCAAAGGGGTGATCCATAGAGCAAGTAACGGCGGGCTGGGAGACTGTCGCTTGCGAGGCGTCCAATGCTCGATGGGAAGCGGGTTGAGCAGCCACTCGCCCAATGGTCCCAACCAAGCGGCCTTGGTTTTCCCCATTCCGGTACTTGCCAGGATCAGTCCGTGGTGTCCGTCCCAGTGGGCTTTCCAGGCTTGCTCTTGCCAAGCAAAGGGAGCCTGGTTCTTGCATTCCATCCAAGAACTGATCGCCTCGAGAGCACCCCTTGTCCTTACGGGACAATGATCCGAGGGGCTTGAAACATCAGAGGACATATTTACCGGAGCCCAATGAAGATGGCGCACCAAAAACCGCATTTACCGCAAAAGAGGTGCGAGGCATGTGGCAAGTCGTTTGCGTGGCGGAAAAAGTGGGAAAAAGACTGGGAACAGGTTCGGTACTGTAGCGAGCGATGCCGTCGAAACAAGCCTTCGGTCTCTAAAGCTCCCGAGAAACTATCCAAACCACGACGATCCTGAGTTACCCGGGGTTGCTCTTGGCCTGCAATGAAAGTTTAACGAATTCATCACAAGCACTTCATGATTATCAAAGCTTAAGGATAAGCAGCTAGGATAAACTCTGAGCCCTGACTATTGACCTGCTTTTAACGTCTTGAAGTCTAAGGATGAATCGATGAGATCCATCGTTCGCAATGGATTTACGCTTGTAGAGCTGCTGGTTGTCATCGCGATCATTGGTGTTTTGGTGGGGTTGCTTTTACCTGCAGTCCAGCAAGCGCGAGAGGCAGCAAGACGAATGAGTTGCTCTAATAACATTCGTCAGGTTTCAATGGCGGCATTGAACTATGAAAGTTCCTACAAGGTTTTGCCTCCGGGTTGGAACACGCATGGAACTTTTTGGAGCGCGATGATCTTGCCCCAAATCGAGCAATCGAGCCTCTTTAGTACCCTTGTATTCGCGGAGTCAGGAGTTGGAAATTGGGACAACCCAGCCAGTCCGAACTACCGCGCGTGCCAAACGCAGATTCCGTTGTTTCAGTGCCCATCGTGTCCCTACCTAGCACCTGCTGCGTACAACGGAATCGAGAGGCGAGTCCCGGTGAGTTATCGGGTAAACGGAGGTAGCCGGGTCAGTTCCGACGATGCTTCTACCCGCACGATCGTTAACACACAGTCGTTTGAAGAGAGAAACTTGGACGGTGCGATGTTCGGTTGCAGCAAAATCAGGCTCCGGGATTTTGTGGATGGACTGTCTCGTACTGTCCTGTTCGGCGAGTCGAGAACGGATCCGAATTTTGGTAAGGACGGTCAGGGGATGGACTGGTGGGCTTTTGGTGGCCCCCAGGTCGATCCCTGTTTGTGCGATGGTAGCAGTCCTGGAACAGAATTTACCGAGGCTGCAGGAAGCATGTTCATGCAGCCTAACACGGCAGTATTGACTCCTGCTGCCAACGGCTATCTGATGGAAGTGGCATTCGGCAGTTTTCATGTCGGTGGCACGATGTTTGGCAAGGCTGACGGTTCGGTGATTTTTGTCTCTGATAACACGGACATCAAGGTGATTCGTGCGACTGGTTCGAGAAATGGCAGCGAGACCTTTGACTTTGATCAATAAAGAAACGATGAGTCACTTCGGAATGGTTCTCGTGCTTGGTTGTTTCGCAGGCTGCTCGGTGACGAGTTCTCCTAACTACGGCGCATTAGGTCTTGTGAATGTCTCTGGAAAAGTCACCTTGGACGAAAAGCCCCTTTCGGGTGTCGAGGTACAATTGCAGGACCCAGAGACGCTCATCTATTCCTACGGGCTTACCGATTCTGCGGGGCGTTTCTCATTGATGTTTGATAGCAGGACTCCCGGGATAATCCCAGGGAAAAAATGTTTGCGGATTTTCGCTAAACAAAAACACGAGTCCCAGATCGCTCGCGACAACCAGGAGATGCAGGAAGGCGATCAGCCCCAGCGAACCATTAGCGAAGGATCTGCGAAAGCTGGCGCCAGCTCCGAGAAGTCAGATGCAATCATCCCTGATTGCTATGGAGCGGGCTCCAAAGAATTGCTTCAGATAGAGCGTGGGACTTCTTCTCTTTCGATCGAGTTGAAATCGGACTGCACCAAAGCGCAAATACGTCTTTAGTCGCTAACGTTGCGAGTCATCAAACCCTCTCGATTCTTTAACCATTTCTAAACGCGATTTGTCTCAGGCATCGCGGATGCCACAGATACAATCTCATTTTCAATTACCACAATCCAGTGGATGAGAGTTATCACAAGTGAGCTCGTTGTTGAGGAGATGGGATGCCATGCGAAGATCAAATAAAAAGTGCTTTAGCAGTCAACTTATTCGGAGGATCGAAGACTATTTGGCCAATCGAAAGCGCAAGGCCGTGCGAGAAGGATTGTTTTCCGCCCTTCGCGGCCTGAGAATCGAGCCATTGGAAAGACGCGAATTGATGGCCGCAAATCTTTTCAACGATTCGTTTCAGCTCACCAATGCAAACTCTGCGTATTCCCCAGATATTTCGGTGAACGTATTAGCCAACGACGACAACGGTTTGTTTACTCAAATCGTTTCTGCAGCGAATATTGATTTCACGGCATCCAATAAGTCGAGCAACACCGCTACGTACGTCCATCCGTTACGCTCCGGTACGACGATACCGCAGCGGAGCATGATCGCCGGTGGTGTGACCTTCCTATCTAGCTCAAATTATGCAGACATCGACTTGGGATTCGACACGGATAATTTGAACAACAACTCGGTGCCTACTGCTCAAAACCGAAATCAAGGGATGATCCTTGGAATCAGTCGTGATAACACGGTTCCGAACAACACTGGCAACACAGCAACAAACCTGGCCGCTTTGAACTACAATAACACCTACTTCTCGTCCGTAGCCGCTCCTGGCAACGACGCTGAAATCATCGTTCGCCCCGGTATTGCTCGGTTCCCATATTCTCAAGGATGGATTGGTGGTTCTTACAATTCGACTGGAGCAGCGACATTTGGTAACGCAAATTTCACGGTGACCAAGACAGGCACAGGGCAATACGACATCGCCGTCGCCGGAGTGACCGATTCACGTCGCGATGGATTCCTCTTTTCGATCGGGGAAGGCAACAGCGACAACTACTCCCGGGCTGTGCCTTTGGGAGGGAATTCCTACAGAGTTGTCATGAGAGATAATGCTGGTGGTTTCACCTCCGGCGAAGACGGCGGGATCAACTTACTGTATGTTCCCCGAAGTGCTCAAGGCTTAGTCGGGGGGCATGTTCGCGGCGATACCACCCTCGCCAATCCTATGATCCAGTCATTTGGGAACTTCAATATCCAGCGATCCAGCAATGGCAACTGGACGATGTCCGTTCCCGGGCACACTCCTGAAACCGGAATCTTGGTGATCGAATCAGCGGATTTCGATCGAACACGAGGGGCGAACGTTTATTTCTCGTACCAAGCTGCTGCCAATGGTACCGATTTTTTAATCCGTCAAATTCAATTCGAAGGAACTCAAACGAATTTGCTCAACGATGACTTCGTTGTCTTCTTCATCCCATTCGAAAACAAGCTTGCCCCAACCTCTCCTTTGACCGTCACCCAGGTCGGAACATTCGATTCGCCTGCAAGCGGATTGAGCATGAATGGGATACCTGTATCGATCAACTCCGATAAGACCATTCGATATGAGTATTCCTTGGAAGCTTTGCGAGGGCTAGCTCAAGGCGCAGAGGTCAACGATCAGTTCGTCTATAGTGCATCGGACGGATCCGTTAGTGCAAGCGCGACTGCTTCGATCACGCTTAAGGGGGTAAACGATGTCCCATTCATCACGAATCCATTTCCTGCCTTGAGTTTCATCGAGGATGGAGCATCGCAAAGCTTTGATCTGGCCTCTTATTTCTCCGACTATGATATAGGTGACGCTCTAACGTATTCCATTTCCTTGAGCACCGGAGCCCCCGTCAACGCAACAGTCCTTGGCAGCAACCTTACAGTCACCCCGCTGGCCGATCAGTTCGGAGCCTTTTCTTTCACGATTACAGTCAGCGATTCCCAAGGTTCATCGGTTTCAACTCCTTTGCTCACCGGTAGCGTTTCGTCGGTTATCGAGGGTGCAAAGGCTCTGAACGATTCGGCCTTAACGACCAAAGACAAATCGATCGACATCGCAGTATTATCCAACGATTTCGACCCAGAAAACTCCAGTTTTTCCGTTGCTGCTGCGAATGTCATTGGTAACGTCGGGGGAACCTCCGATGCGACAACCACTTGGTCGATCTCGCAAACTTCGATTTCCCCTAATAATCTTCAAATCGGTTCAGCACCTAATCTTGGCGATGTTTCGCTCAATCGAAATGGCGCGACGCTCCAGCAATCGCTTGGTGTATTGCTAGGTACAAGCGCCGACAACACGACTCCCTACGGGACAGTCAATACCTACGGAGATATCCTCAATAGCACCTCCACAGGATACTGGGTGGCTACCGAGCAGGGATCTGGTGGCAACGCTGAGCGAAACACGCCATTTGCTAGTGGATTCTTCCCGTTCGCAGATGGTTGGACCAGCGGTCACATCGATCTCAATGGGGTCCTTCGCACAGGTCGTGGAGTAAGCCAGTCGAATATCACACGTGTTACGGCTGGACTTTTCGAAATCACCATTCCCGAGGCTATCGATAGTAGCTCCAGCGGATTGTTGTTCGCGACAACTGCTGGAAACGATGACAACATCGTATCGGTTCGCCCGATTCCAGGTACTAATCGCTGGCAGATTCGTAATACCGACAACGATTCGGCCACTGGATTTGAAGACGATGGAATCAGCTTTGTCTACGTTCCAGCCACGACCCCTAACCTAATTGCTGGTCGCTGGAGCGTTGAATCCGGATCCTTGGTCCAAGCCTACGGGGGTGTATCGGTAAGCTCTGATTTCTTCGGTACACTCACCTTGTCGATTCCGGGACATACTCCAAATTCTGGTGCCTTGCTGGCAGTCGATAGCGGCACATTATCAGATCTAGTCAACGGATTCTCAGTCGATGTCCCGTCGAACTATGCTGTGATGCATACGGCCCTTGGGCCGAATTTTGCGATTACGCAGCGACTCGGTGGGACATTTACGCAAGTTCAAGGAGACGTGCAGTTCCTTTTCCTGCCCTTTGGTAATCCGCTTGAAAGACGCTCTCCAAACCCCTTCTCGATCACTGCCTTTGATGCATTGAGCGCCAACAACGCAACGATCACCCAAAATCCAGATGGTACTTTAAAATATGATCCTTCCAATGCTGGAGGAGCAATCGCGGCACTTGCTCCCGGACAGTCCTTGATCGATACGTTCACCTACACGATCACCGATGCAAACGGACTCTCCTCGACAGCGACAGTCTCGGTGACGATCAGTGGTGATCGCGTTGTTGTCCTGCCGACATCAGGCCTGACGACGAGTGAAGCCGGTGCAACAGCGAACTTTTCGATCTCTCTTTCGATCGCACCTACCGACGACGTAACGATCAATCTGGCCTCGAGCAACCCCGCAGAAGGACTCCCGTCGATTAGCTCGGTTACCTTTACGCCGTTGAATTGGGACGTACCTCAGACGGTCACTGTAACCGGACAAAACGATTTCGTTGTCGATGGCAATGTTGCTTACTCGATCATCACAACGACGGTAAGTTCTGACCCGCTTTTTGACGGAGTAACAGCCGCAGATGTGAACCTCATCAACAACGACAATGATGTCGCGGGTTTTACGGTCTCTCCAACTTCAGGATTGATTACCACCGAGCGAGGAGGTTCAGCCACGTTTTCAGTCGTCTTGACCGCAATGCCTTCGGCGAGCGTATCGCTGGGCTTGGGTTCCAGCGATTTGACCGAAGGCTCAGTCAGCGCCGACTCTCTGATTTTCGATAGCACAAACTGGAACGTCCCTCAGATCGTGACCGTAACGGGCCTTGATGATGCCACCATTGACGGAGATGTCAGCTATTCGATCATTACGGCTGCCTCGACAAGTTCAGACCCCTTATTCAACGGTCTGAATCCAGCCAATGTCAGTGTGGTGAATCGAGATTTTGATATCGCCGTCGCAACATCTAGTGGTTTAACTCAGTACGGGACTGGTCAAGCAGGCGTAGGTATTGATGGCCGATTCGTAGTCTCGGGAACCAATGCCTTTTTGACCGATGGGACTCTGACGGTATCGGTCACTCAAAATGGCAGTGCCAACGACCGCTTGGAGATTCGTAACGAGGGAACCTCTGCCGGACAAGTCGGTGTATCGGGAACCAATGTCACTTTTGGTGGTACAATTGTTGGAAGCCTCGCCGGAGGCGTGGGTGCACCTTTGATTGTTACTTTCAACTCCTCGGCAACTCGCGCTGCCTTACAAGCTATTGCACGAGCAGTTACTTATCGCGATGTGAATGCCGAGGCTCAAGGCAGTCGCACGATTGCTTTCGCTCTTGTCGATGGCGATGGCCTTGCCTCGAGCGTTGTCCAAAAAGTGATTCGAGTTGGGCTCAAGCGTGTACTGGAACTACAGCAGGGGGTCGACCGGGGTTTCGGTGTCTATTCTGGAAATCGTGACATCGCTTTGTCCCAATCCAACCCCAACACCAGCTACCCAACCGGAGCCAATGCGACCGAAGGACTTTTGGTGGATTGGCCCGATACTGGTTCGACCAACAAGTCCCAAGTGTTGATGCGATTCGACAACCTCATCGGCAATGCGTTAGGGCAAATCCCGTCGAACGCCATCGTTACTTCGGCATCCCTTTTCCTGAACACAAACAACACCGGGGATGGCGCATTGTTCTATCGAATGCTCCAAACCTGGAGTGACACGACCTCGACCTGGAATAATTGGGTCGGTGGTGTCAATACCGACGGAACGGAAGCAAACACAAGCCCTGAGTCGGTCTGGGGCACGCTCGATGTTTCAGGTGCGACAGGAGGTGGTATCTCGGGTGTCTCCGTGACAAGAGATCTTAGAGCTTGGTTAAATGGTGCAAGCAACTATGGGTGGCTCCTTGAACCTCATGTCGGTGGCACCGACGGATGGGCATTTTCTCCAGCGGAAACTGCTACGGTGAATCTAAGACCTTTGCTACGCGTTGAGTGGGTTCCTGCAGGAACCAAGTCGGTTGTTTTCCAGCAGGATCTCAACGGTTATTCCGGCACAGTGGACACCAACATCGCCTCCGATCTGGTAACGACCCAAGCCGACACACTCAACCTAGGAATCGATTTTGAAGACGCCTCGACTGCCAGACGGCAAGCTCTCCTGCGATTTGACGACATCATCGGAAACAACCCTGGCCAGGTACCACCCGGATCGACCATTCATGACGCGATCCTTAGCCTAGCAACGTTCGGAAACAATGGAATGGAATTCAAGCCGATGGTGTCGAAGCATCGACAACTAGCGGTTTCCAAGCAGGAAATTCAAGCCTCGATCCGGATGCACAAGCAGGCTTAGTTGATTTCGAAGTCATCAGCGATGTTCAATCTTGGGCCAATGGAACTCCTAACTACGGTTGGGTCGGCCTGCCATGGAACAACGGAACCAACGGTTGGTTCTTTTACTCCTCGGAAAACACGTTCGATGAACAGTATTCACCCAGACCCAAACTCGAAATTTTCTATCAAGAACCTGTCAATGCGTCCCCCACGGATATCCTGCTATCGTCCAGTAGCCTAGCCGAAAATTCTGGGGCCAATGCCACGATCGGATCGTTGAGCACCAGCGACCCAAATATTGGCGACACTTTCACCTACGCTTTGGTGTCCGGAACAGGCGATACCGACAATGGGGCCTTCAACATTCTTGGCAACATTTTGCGGGCAAACAGCAACTTGGACTTCGAAACCAAGTCGAGTTACTCGATTCGAGTGCGTTCGACGGATCAAGGTTTGCTTTCGACAGAAAAGGTCTTCATTATCTCTGCGACCGACTTGAATGAATTGGTTTCGGTTTCCATCAATGGAGCCGATACTTTTCTGAATTCCAATCAGCGTTCACAACTCACTTCGATTGTCGTTGTACTCGATCGTCCTTTAGTGAGTCCTTCGAGCGCCTTTACCCTAACGAACATCGGCCTTTTGAGTGCTTCTGACACGACCTTGTCGAGTTCGCAAATTCTCGTTAGCAGTGTTGGAAATGTCTACACTCTGAGATTCGCAAGCGGTCCAGGAGTGATCAGTAGAATTGGCAGCGGTAATCGAGCAAATTCACTCGCTGATGGCAACTGGAGGCTAACGCTATCGGAATCTGAGATCTCTGGAAAAAATCAGTTCGGCACTCAAGCGATCGATAACTTCTTCAGAATGTACGGCGATGCCGACGGGGATGGAGACGTTGATGGTACTGACAGCGTCGCTCTTCGGAACGCTCAATTGGCAGGCTCTTACAACGCGGCACTCGATTGGGATGGCAACGGTTCGGTAACGAGCGGACTGGACATCACCAACTTTTCCGCGAACCTGAGAAAGAGACGTCGGCTGTTCTAAACAGATACGCAGTAGCTTGATGAAGTCTCGACTTTAAACATCCGTTGGACTCACTGTCTAGCGGATTCAAGGACGAAGACTTGAGATCCTTGCGCGTACAATGTCCACCAACCAGAGTCCCACTGATCGGTTGGCATCGCAAAAGCTTCGTCGCTCCAAATATTTTTCCAAGCCAACGAAGACATTGGTCGAAGCCATTGTGGAATTTCGATTTTGCCTTGCGCCTCATGGTCAGCTAGGTTCGCAATGCATAGGACAACTCGGCCCGGCATGCTCTCGCTACTTTGATCGTGCCACAACCAAGCGAGCAAACAGTCGGAACTCCAATTCTCGTCCCAGGCCCTTTGAACCTCCAGAAGCTGCCAATCTCCTCGATGAAAGATTGGGTCCTTCAAAAGTCCAGTAATCTTCTGGTACAAATCTTTGATTTGCTCATCAGCCGGCTCCTTGGGCCCACGGACCAAATGAGGCGAAACCTTGATTTTCCAGCCCGTCCACTGTCCGTGATGAAAGAACCTTAAGCCGGGTGTTAAAAAGCTCGCTGCCGCCGCAGCGGCGTGTTGCGCGAACCCAAAGGTTCCTGCGGCTCGCGGTTCATCATGGTTCTCTAAAAACCTAGCCAGTTTCGACTGATAGGATAGATCGGCTCTGAGGTGGTTTCTCACACCCAGGTAATCGCGATCCCTAAGACGATCGTACAGGCGTTTGTCGTAGCAGTAATCAAAGCCTTCCTCTTGCAACTCCCACTCCATGTCCCAATAGACTTCGGCCAAGAACAAGAACCCAGGATGTTTTGATTTCACTCGGTGAATAGCTGATTGCCAAAAACTCTGGCTTTGACGACCCCATGTCCGTTCAAAAACCCTTGGTGTCAGAAGCATCGCCATATCGCAGCGCACCGCGTCGCATTGATCCGAGATGCTCAAGAGGATTTTTTGCATCTGCTCTTGAAGGTCTGAGTTCGAATAATCGAGTTGAACGGTGTCAGACCAACCGGAAAAATAAGGATCCCTGCCGTGGGCGAAGATTCGACTTGTAGCTTCATCGAGGAAATAATTTTGAGGTTGTTCGTCTCGTAGTTCCTGGGTGCCTGCGACGAAGTATTCCGGGTGGGATTTGAGCCACGGATGATCCAGCCCCATATGGTTCGGGACAAAATCAAGCATCAGTTGCAGACCGTGCTTCGATAGCCTCGCTCGAAATTTTTCCAGCGACTTCGGTCCACCGAGTTGTTCAGAAACTCGATAGTCAGCGATGGCAAAACCCGAACCACCGATATCCTCGGTTTGAAGGTCATCCAAGACGCGGGAGAATTCGTGCAACCATTCAGGGTTCCTGCGAGATTCTTGCTGGGAACGAGGGCCAGTGGTCCAAACACTAAGCAACCAAACCATTTGGACGCCGCGCTCGGCTAACTGGGCTAAGAACTCATCTGGGATATCGGCCAACGTTGCGCGGCGAGCTAGTTTATGCGAAAGTTCGCTTAAGTAAACACGGGTGTTGAGTTGATAGAGAACTGGATGGGGCTGCATGGCGAGGATTCCGCTGCAAAAGGATGGGCTAGACCGGATACCAGTCTACTTGCCCATTTGGCTCGCAACCTTAGGGATCGAGCAAATCTGCGCGTATTTCTTGGGTTCGCAGTTTGGACTGCTCGGCCCGCCACGTCGCGATTTTCCCGTGGTCACCGCTCAGGAGCACCTCCGGAACACGAACCCCTCGAAACTCCGGTGGACGAGTATATTGGGGGAATTCTAGCAGTCTATTGCCCCGAGAAAACGAGTCATCCCAACTGCTTTGCTCGTCGCCTAGTACCCCTGGTATGAGCCGGATGGACGCATCGATCAGGATCATGGCTGCGACCTCGCCCCCATTGAGTACAAAGTCACCGACGCTCAGTTCCTTGGGCTTTAGAATTTCGACGACGCGATGATCGAAACCTTCGTATCGACCGCAAAGCAGGATCAGTCGACCCTTGGGTGCAAAGTCCTCGACCAGTCGTTGATCGAGCCTTTGGCCTTGGGGTGTCAGCAACACCAATTCTGCAGGTCGCTCATCGAGTGCCTGGATCGCTTCGACACACCGGACAACCGGTTCGACACAGATCAGCATTCCTGGGCCGCCTCCATAAGGCCGATCGTCCACCTTGTGGTGTTTAGGATCTGCCGACCAATCACGAAGATTGTGGATACAGATTTCGATGAGTCCCTTGTCGATGGCTTTGGCCAGCAAGCTTTGGGTCAGATACCCCGAGAAGATCTCTGGGAACAGAGTGATCACATCGATACGCAGGGTTTGGTTGTTATTTGGTGTAGTCATTCTTGCTAGTATCGATGATCGCAAAAGGATTGACAACACTCCAAGTGGAAGCGTCGGCGCGGGGACAGACCCGTGTGTGGTGAGGCTAGTGTCGGTGATTTCTCCGAAATCACTGTTTCTCGAGACCTTCAACGCAGATGCTATCTATATGGGAACTCCACATGGGGACAGACCCGCGTATCTAGCGGTTGGAAAGCAAGCATTCCGACAGTGCCCTGGCCGAGTGCCTGGCACCTAGGTCAATCGTTACTCACTAAACTTTTTATGTAGGTCTATGAGTGGTCCGTAATCTCGAAGATCTGCTCGCTTCATGGCGGCAATGTATTGACCTCGAATCGGACTTTCTGTATCGCGGAGGTCGGTGGCAGGCCAAATGGTCACCGGTTGATCGTGTTGCATCAGCCAAATGTTTGCAAGGAGTCTTGCCCACCGACCGTTGCCATCCTCAAATGGATGTACCCAAACCGCGCGATGATGAAACTCGGCAGCGGTCGCAAGAACAAGTTCGCCGGTTTCGTTATGCCTATTCTCTGATTCGATGGCAATGACGCCGAGTTCAGCAGTGACAATGTTCGGACTCACGCCAATGTTCTTTTGAGTGGTTCTAATTTCGCCCGCCCAACTCCATATCGATCCAAACATTTCCCTATGTAACTCGAGAAGCCAACTGAACGTAAACGGCGCAAGCTTATGGCCTGGTTTGCTCAACAAGTACTTCTCGGTTACTCGCAGGATCGACTCGAACTCAGCTTCGTTGAGTTGGCGACGGGTTTTGATGGACTTGATTTTCAAACCAGACCCATCAAAGGGCGTATCATCGTCTTTGCCGGCTGAACCAAATGGATTCACGGAAGGCTACCGCTAATTTTTAGAGATTTAGGAAGCCCATAGCTTTCGACTTGACGATGCGATTCGCGCCTTGGTGGCTTCCAGATGCTCTTGGGCAGAAGCTGCCGAGACGGCTTGGGATTCTAAAGCTACGTTCCCCTGTGTCAGCGCGATCAGGCGTTTAGCCTTCTGCGTAGCGACGGAATCTTTGAATCCTTTGGCTGGTATCGCCGACAAATCCATCTTCATTCCGAGCGCGGAAAGAACGGCTTGTAGATTGGAAACGGAGTAATGCTCATCCTTCCCTCCGAGAATGCGAATCACAGTAGCCCTTGATACGCCACTGCGGCGAGCAAGATCGGAAATCGAAATATCGAGTTCGTTCACGCGATTTTGCAGAAGCGTAGATAGCGACATGGGATATCAATCGATTGGGATACAGAGAGAACCGAGAGAATCGACTTGGAATTTATTGTTGCATATATGAAACAAAAGACAAGTGGATTTCGCCGAAAGACTCGCAGGTCATGAGGTGCAAAAAGCATTCCGACAGTGCCCCGCCGTGTGCCCGGCACCGATTCATTCATGCGGCACCGATTCATTTATGATCGCCGCCGTAATTTCATCAGGCCACCGGCAATGAGCGTCCAAGTCGCAAGCGAGACTGGTTCAGGTACCTCGCCTCCGTTGGGGACACTGGAGAAATTTTGATTGCTATATCGAACATACTGCACCTCGGCAGCGACATTACCTCCAGTGGATGTCCCATCGCCGAAGTAAAATTGGTTCCCTCCAGTGTAACCTCCCGGACGTGCCCCAAAAGCCACTCTGGTTCCATTGACGAAAAATTCGTAGGTGTTGCTCGCTGCGTAACCTTTGTAAGTAAACGTGTTGAAACTGCTCGTAAAGTCGTAACCGCTCCCACTGGTCAATTGGTAGATCTGAAAACCACTCGTACTGATCACGAAGTTCGACGAAACATTGGCGTTGTATGCGACCATCGAGAAACCGAAAAAACTGGAATTCAAAATCTTTAATCGCACTTCCATCTCCAAATCGATCGTGTGATCAAAGAAGTCATTCTTGAAATAGTATGCTGATTTATCAGAGGCTAACTGGAAAGTGTCGAGCTTGAGTCGATTGCCTCCAACAATCGAAGCAAATGTACTCTCGGGCGATCCTGTATCGGTCGCGAAACCCATCCCTTGCGCAGTGGGCAATGTCGGGTTGGTGGCAAAATCAAGCGTCAGGAGGTAACTGGCACGGATTGGCCCCCTTAGAAAAAACAGCATCAACAAACTCGTTATGCTGGCCAAACCAAGAGATCGGACGACTGGAAAAGCCCCTCGTCGAAAGTAGGATATGGAAAGCTTCCTTGATGGATCGGGTATTCGTCAGGACTCGTGAAACGGTCGCTCCAGATCATTTCTGGATCTATCAACCGCTCCAACAAAGGTACGACGGGTATCTACACCAACCCGATATCCAAAGAAAACCCTGCGAAACTAACGCACTTTGGCGTCAAATCGCACGAATCCGCCCTCTCCAGGCTTGAGCTCTCGGTCGATTTCCCAACGCAGAACCGACGAACCGGCTTCGTTGGGAGTCGTTGAAAAGCGAGCCTCTAAGCTCGACTGCTGTGACGATTCAACATACTCCAAGCGTGGAGCCAGCGAGTCGGTGACGACCAACTTCGAAACCGGTTGCTCGCCGATGTTGTCGTAGCGGATCGTAAAGGAAATGATATCTCCAGGATTAGCGATCTGCTCAGAGGCTACCTTGCAAATCCGAACCCGCGCTCCCTTGTATTCATACAAAGTAAACTCGCGGGGTTGCTTCTGATCGACGATCACCACCGCTTCTTGGCCATCGATGAGCACCTGCAATGCATCGATGTTCGACCAGATACGAGCGGCGGCTGCCGAAATCGCAAGTTTCGCTGGATCGGTCATGAGGATATTGCCATTGCGGATAATATCCAGATCCTCATACGGCTTGAACGCATCGCTGATCTCGCCCATGGGCAAGACCAACTCGGCAGGCATCGGACGCTGACGATCCAGGAATGCTTCGACGACCCGCACGGTATCCTTGGTGTTGGCTTTCACAGGTGCCATGACTTGGATCGGTGGCAACTTCTCTTTGATCATCCCTGGACCGGCTGGCAGATCGGCCGACTGAGGCCTTAAAGCCAACTCGGATTCAAGAACCCCGGTTCGTTTGCGAACACTTCCGAATCGAGGTGCATAGATTGCGACTCGGCAACCGGCTTGCACCTCGGTCATTCCGGTTTTGGTTGTGTACTGGATAACGGTGTCCTCTGGATCCAAACCGACTTGCGAAAGATCGCTTCGAAGTCTGACCGGAGGATCGCGATCTCCACCGTCGAAGATGTATTCTTGGGGATCCATGCAGCGCGAGGGCATTTCACACTCGGGTTCGCAAGCCCCTTGAGGACATGGCCCCTGGTGTGGCACCTTGCAACCGGCTTTGCATGCAAGGAGTCCCGTACCGAGTCGATTCGGAAATAGGGGACGGTAAGGCCCATGGACACATGAGCCGCTCGGTTGGCACTCAGCAACCGATCCATTGGATTCAAAAGTGGCGTTGGCAGAACCGCTCGCAGCACCGCCGACTACCCTTCGATGCCCAACTGTTTGATAAGGTGATCCGGTAACTGGGGCTGCTGGATCGACATATTGAGGCCCAAGCGTCGAGGGTGTTCTCGCCACCGCGTAGCTTTCTGGCTGCTCGGGTGCTTGCCGCGGTATGTTTGCAGTATGGGAAGCCGGTGCAACAGCCTGTGCGCTGGCTGTTTCGGATTCGTTTGTTACCAGTGGATCGCGACTTGTATCGCGAGGGATGCGGCGGTCTTTGTGCAAGGAGTCCGTCGCACAACCGGCCAAGCATGCGAAGAATATGACGCATAAGCTCGGTGCGAACATCGAGCCCAGTTGGAATGCTTTTCGACTTCGCGTCATGGGAGTGACCCTTTGGTTGGCAAATCTTGTATCTTGCAAAGCTTGATTGTCTTTATTGGGAATCGCTGATCGAACCGGACGCCGAGGGGCTTACGTTTGGATATTCGATGATTGGCCAGCGACCTTCGTCGATGAGCATCTGTTTGGTTGGGATCGGTTTGAGCGTCGTCCAAGGTGGACAGTGATAAAGAAACTCAAGCCAGTCTTGGCCTTGGGTAACGTTCGGGACTCGCGAGCCCATCCTCAGGATCGCAACGGGACGTCCGAGTTGGTCTGCGGTACGCAGTGCGTTTTGGTTTGGACTGATATCCAAAACGCGTTGCGGTTTGCCCGACGTGTCGACCGGCTCGGCAACCTCGGAGTCCTCCAGGTAGATCACTCGCATGACAAGCTCACCTCGGGCAGCATCGGCGATGTCGTTCTCATCGATCTCGATCGGAATCGGGAATCGATGCTCGCGCTCGGCGGGAGGACAAGTCTTATCGATCACTTCGATCGTCGGGAACAATTCCAGATCCGGATTGCCTTCGATTCCCGTTAAGCGGAGTCGATAGACCGCACCGACCAGAAGCCCGACGCGGGCTGGATTGGGCATATCCGGAGCGAATTGTCCAGCTTCGGCGAAATTGAAATTCACCCCTTTTGGCCCACGCACCTCGACCGCTTGCCACGCACCTCGCAGCTGAGGCTTACGCTGCAATTGGATAGAACCGATAGCACCTGGCACCATCTCGTCACCCACCAGGCTTCGGGTCGTGTTTGGCAACCGGGCCGATGCTGAACTCGGATTGTAGACCGACTGGCCCAGGGCGACGTTGCCCAAGAGAACAGCCAGGATGCAGATCACAATGAAAGCGACCCATCCTAGTACCATCGTCGGAAAGGAAATGTGTCGAAACATACTGCACCTTGTCGGCCTGCGGGATAACAAAATAGTCCCAGACGATCCGGGACTATTGTTTGTAAATCATCAACATCCAAACCAGTGATTAACGGATTTGTGGAGATCCTGGTGGGCAGTATTCGCCTGCACCTGCACCGCCCGGAGCACCCGCACCACCAGGTCCAGGACCTTGGGCTCCACCGTAGAGGTTCGATGGAACTGGTCGGCTAGCATGGTAGAAGCCTGGTCGGCCTGCTGGATATCCAGGATGGATGTTTTGCTCGTGGATACGGATGTGGCTCGGCGGAGTTGGATAGCTGTATCCAGGTTGCTGACGAACCGTCATCTTCATCTTGTCCACAGGATCAGGAATGTGCATGTGAGTCTTGTTCTTCATCACGTGCTGTTGGAGTCCTGCAGCATGTCCAAATGGGATGTGAGGAGGTCCAGGCAATCCGATCGGAGTTCCACTGTAGGTCATGCCGTACTGAGGGGCAGTCACTCCTGCGACCATATTCGGAGGAACACTCATGGGGTCGATCGGGCGACCGTCTGGTCCACACAATCCACCAGGACCACCCATACCTCCAGGGCCCATCGGACCTGGTACACCACCGTTAGCATAAGCCGCAGCGGTCAGCTCGATGTCTTTGTTACCCAGGCGAACAATCGCTAGAATAGAACCACGGCGATCGGCTTCGATGATCGGATCCAAACCTGGTTCGAGGCGAGTGCTAACGAGGGTATCGATCCCCGAGATCACTTCACCTTGGAACTCAGGGTCTGGCAAGTAAATGACCTTGGTCACAAAGTTGCCCGACAAAGCCTGATCGAGATCCTCTTCGGTAAACTGAATCGAGATCGCATTGTGAGCCAAATAAGCAGCCGTGCGAGGATTCGAGTGTCCGACTTCCACCGTCGGGTAGAGTTCCACCCCTTCGCGGCCACCGATGTCGGTAAGCTTCAGGCGGTAGATACCACCTTGGGCAAACTCCAATCGTCCTGGGACGATCAAGCAGTCGCTGGTGAAGGAACCATCGCCGACGACATCATAAGAGATCTTCATCGACTGAGGTTGATTGAACAGGATTTGAGTCGTCGGTGCTGGCACTCCCGCGCCGTAACCTGGGACTGGGATGGTCTCAGGTGCCAAAACACCAGGACCAGGACCACCTACCATCGGGCCGGGTTCGGCCAGACGTGCAGCAGGCGGCATGTTGTGTCGAATAGCGGGCTCGCCCCCGAAGCTTGGTGCAGCCAAACCCAATGCGGCTATCACGCTTAAAAACCTTACTTTTTTCATGCGATTCCCCTCGGAATGACTTGGGTCAAGCCAGCTTCGCGCTAGGCAGTTACGACCGATTGTTTCCACCTGGACGCGAACCGTCCTGCAAACCTACAATCCCCTGCCACTTGGCACCGAATCGCAGATCCCACAGAAGCCTCAAAAGCGGAATTTGAGGCGCGTCTTGAGTCTATGTTCGGCACGGAGCTTTCGTTTTCTTTGACAAAATCGGTACGACTAGACCATGGATCCAAGGTTTTCAGTTGCTAGCATTTTCAAAGCGGTCGCTTCGCTTCCAGTCCTCATGGCCTCTTGCGTCCTGGTTGCTTGGATGCTTTGGAACCGACCCGATGAATCGATGGCCTTTGGACAGCCCGTTTCGACGCTCCCATTGCCGACCCAGAGGGCACCCCAAGTTCCTGAGGGTCCTCTACAGGAACCGTCCTCAGGGACGATCGTTCCGGTGACGACCGACCCGAACCAATTGGTGCTTGCAGCCGTTCGCCAAGCAGTATGGGGCCCGTCGATTTACTGCCGAGTCCAACAGACAACCAATGTTTTTGGACAGCGAGCCTTGCTCATCGGAGAACTCAGATCCGAGGCATTGTCGAACTCACCCATGCGGCGGCTTCGCTACACGGCTCGCGTGGCCGTTGGCGAGACGGCTTTTGATTTGCTCCAAGTATCCGATGGACGGATGATGTGGACGCATTCGAGTCCTAATGCTCCACCCAAGCGGATCATTCTCGATCAGGTATTGCAAAGTATCCCCAGCAGCTTGCAGTATCCGGACACAAGGCCCGATATCCATTTGCTCTTGGCCGTTGGAGGTCAAGCCGAGTTGCTGCGGGGGCTTTATCACAGATACAACTGGTACAAGGCCGTCAGTGGCAAGATTGCTGGCGCGGATGTTTGGCAGCTTGTCGGTCGGCTTCGAACCGAGCCGACACGGATTGCAGGAAATGCACCGATCGACAACATCAACAGCGACATCGGTAGTCCATCGAAGAATTTGCCAACCGAAGCTCGATTGACGCTGAG
>JAJTFC010000147.1:787-9298 GCA_021298315.1 Planctomycetaceae bacterium | reverse complement strand
TTTATGTTCAACAGGCCATCGCCCTGGCGGTTTCCCATAGTTCGACGGCTGTCCTCAGCCGTCCCATTGTAAAACGGCTGTCCTCAGCCGTTTTCCTGCCGAGCTTGCGAGGCGCGTCTGAGGGCTCTTGAAGACACCAAGCTAAAGCTTGTGCGTCAACGGCAGGGGACTGCCGTTGAACAATATTGTTAAACGGCTGTCCTCAGCCGTTTTTCCTGCCGAGCTTACGAGGCGAGTCTTCCAACCAATCCAAAAGCGTATCGCCCCTGCACCCGTAGGGTACGTGCAGCGGTTCGGGCGCAATAAGCGATTGCATTGATCCTAGCGAACCACTGCATCGCATTGGCCGCCACCAGCATAAGAGTTTGAACCGCGGAACGTACCTTGGCTGTTTGGCTGTTCCCCGAACTCAGCTTCCTGCATACCCCTTAGGGGCTGCCAAATCCCCGAAGGCAGCGTCCAACTTTATGTTCAACAGGCCATCGCCCTGGCGGTTTTCCTTGTAAATCGCAGGCAAATAGAAAGTATTTGATTGGACTTTATCGCCAAATCGAAGCTGGTTATAATCCGTGCGTGGAGAAATCCATGCACCCATAGCTCAATTGGATAGAGCATCGGTCTACGGAACCGAAGGTTTCTGGTTCGAATCCAGATGGGTGTACACAAGCGGCCCGTCAAACTTGGCGGGCTGCTTTCTTTCCGGCATCGCTCTTGCCGTCAATGCCGTCAGCCTTGTCAATAAGGTCAACCTTGTCCAAAAAGCTACCGCCTTCCTGCAGGCGGCTTAGGGGTCGCCGCTGACAACATGGACCGCATGGACGACGGACAAATGGACGACTGACAACTTGACAAAGACTCCGACCAGCATGGAGATGTTCGCGACACTCATATCCGTCAACAGTTCCAGATTTGTGAGTTAGCCCTGGATTGACTGTAAATTCGGAAATACCCTGTTAAGCGAATTATTCAATATAGAATATTCCTGTGGCAACTGCTTGCAGGGTAGCCGATCCTTGAACCGACCCACTATAAGACTGGGTACTTTAACTCTGATACCAAGAGATAAAGCTATGACCAGGAGCAACTTAGGACTATGCGTTAGGTAGATGCGACAGAGCGTCCTGCATGTTGTTGCACACCTGGGTTTGCAAGTCGAAATCGAGAATTTTTTTTGCTTTCCTTGATCGCTACGCCCTCTGCGATGCCACGCCGGATTCTATTTCGCTATAGTAGCAATCCGAGATGTTCGTTTTGTAAGAACTATCGCTTTTCAATGGTTTCGGTCAAACGAAACAACAACTATGCCCATAAAATCAGCCAACGCTAGCGCAAGCTCTATTGCAAGGCAAGACTCTCAAGACGAGAGTCTCAAGCATGTTTCTCCCGAAGCGCAATTGGTGGGTATTCTTAATGCACTCCATTCAGTTTCCGGGGATCCGACCGTTGCCGCTGCAGCTCGAAACGATCTTGTCCTGTGGTGCGAAAACCATCTGCGTCGAAATCTAAAAGCAATCTTGTTCAAAACCTTTGGGCCGCAGGTCACCCATGACGGAAGCCTGCGTTTTACCGCCCTTTGGAACGACGTGCTGGCAAAGGCCTTGCGTAGCAGCAAACTTGAATTCAGAAACGAGGATGTGCTCAAGAGTTTGACATCCTACTTCTCTGTGGCGCTTGCGAATCGTGCGTTGGACTATCTACGCAAACGCAAACGCAGAGAAAAGCATTTAAACGATGAGATAAAAACTCTGGTCGAGCAGCGAGAGCGTCACCTGATGCAAAACCATCAGATCGACTTCGGCGTTCTACTCGAGACCGCAATGAAATGGGAGAAAGCGGGCCTGTCCATAGGAACGATCTTGCGCCTCCGCTACGTCGACGGTCTGTCCTACGAAGAGATCGGCAATCTGACGGGCAAGTCGCGAGACCAAGTCAAATACGAACTTTCTCTAGGACGTTCCCGATTAAGTCCCATCGCAACAAATCTGATCACTTCGTAATCAGATCCACCAAGCCCAACTCTAAGCCCAACAAAAGCCCAGTATTCATGTTTCTGCAAACACCCCCTTCGAGCCACATTCCAAATATTCACAAAGGGATTGGCTTATCGGATGCCAAAGCAGTCGGCGTTGTTTCCAATCCAACACGCGAGCACTTACGTCAACAAGGGATTCAGCTTCATGAGCCGCTCGGAACGCCTGGCGCTTTTGGAATTGTCATGGCTGCCACAGATGCCATGCAGCGTCGGCTCGCTGTAAAAATTGTCTCTCAAGCTGCGGATGGGGAATCCCGCAAACGCCATCAACGCGAATGCTTGGTCTTTAGTGTTGGTGCAATCCCCGAAGGTTTGGGGCCAAGGTGCTACTCAGCGTATAAAGTCGCTGCACCCAATGACGATGAAATCCATTCGGATATCGCAGATGGTGTACAACCCTATTTGGTCATGTCAAGAATCGAAGGGCTTGAACTTCACGCATATATCCAAGGGCAGCGCCTGCCCATTTCGCAGCGGATCGAATTGGTCATGCGACTTTTCGATGCACTGAAAAGATTGCACCAGTGTGGCATTGTTCACGGCGATATTTCCCCAAGAAACTTGTTGATCGAACCCGGTGCCCAAGTCCGCTTTATCGATTTCGGCGGGGCTCGTGAAATCCACGAAAGTCTCCGTGCAATACCACCCACAACAGCCCTTGGAGGTACTCCCGGATACGCTCCATTCACACAGCTAACGGGGGAGCAACAAGCATCGATAGCAACCGACCTTCGCGCCATGTCTGCTGTGGCCTATGACACCCTGAGTGGCCAATTGCATGATGAACAATTGAAACCATCCGAAAAACTTAAGAAGCTCAAGAAAATCGGAATCCCTGCTGCGCTAGCAAAGATCGTCCTTAGAGGACTCCAGGCGTCGGATAATAACCCATTTAGCACTTCAGATGCCTTTGCCAGTGCAGAGGAAATCCTCACAGCCATTCGCAAGTGGCAAACGCGACAGACTCGGATCAAACAAGCATGGGTTTTTGTACCTGTGCTGGCGGTTGCTTGCGTGTTGCTTACCATGGCCTGGCGGCTGTTCGAGGCCCCGGAGAGCAATTCGCCTCAGCAATTATCGACGGGGATCGAAAAGAAAAAAAAACCACTCATACACTTGCTCCCTCCTGATAGTCCAGAAGCAGCTTTCAAACCTATGGAACTGCCCACGCAGAAAATTTTTAAGGAGGAGGTGTTCGATACAAGGGATTGGGAGGCAACGAACCAACCGCTAGCTGATGCAATCAACAGACATCGTGAGTTGGTTCGAAATCGAGATATCCGATGGGAGGAATTCATAGAGGCTATCTCGATCCTACGGCAGATGGACGTAGAAATATCGGATCATGAATTCGTAGTGCGCAAAGCGTTGCAGCAACGGGACGAGGCGTATCATCAGAAGTTTCTAGCCTTGGAAGAACTACTGGCAGCAAAGCGAGCGGAGCGACAGAAACTCATCGAGAAAAAGGGTCAATTGCCCGCTTCGGCCCCTGTGGCGGAAATCGATCGACAGATCGCATCCTTGATCTCTCAACAAGCGAACTATCTCAACGGATACGAACGAACCATCGGCAAGCAAAGCATCGATCTGAAGAAGCTTATGAACTCGGGTTTTATCCCATCTGGCAAAAGCGCATGTGAATCCTCTTACGCTCAGAATCATCATCAACATTCCACTTGGGAGGATTCCGGCAGGTTTCATCGACATCGGTAACTCATGCATGCGTGAGATTGGAAAAAACAGCTCTTCGGGAATTTTAGTGGTTGGTACTGACTCGTGCTCGTGCTCGTGCTCGTGCTCGAAAACGCTTGAATCGATTCCATGCGATCAACTTTTCAGAGAAGCTGAAACCTCGGTATTTGGCCTTTTTGTCAACCAAATCCCAATACTTCTCTTCGAGTACGAGTACCGTTTCACTGAGTACGAGTACGAAAAGAACCAGTGGTACGAATTGCCAGCCACGATAATGCCGGATGGACCTTCTTTATTGGGCCGTTTTGGATAAATCGAGAAAATTACAGCCTGCGTATTCCCACTCGAGCGTTGATCTTAATAAACCGTTAGCACATCAAGTCTATCTCTGTCTTTCTCACATGCTCTGTACGCCGACATGCCACACTCCTACGAACTCGAATTGCTGTCCAAAAAAGCAGAACTCACTCTCGTTGAAACTCGAATCGCAGATCGCCAGTCAGAGCTTGCGACCGAACTCGATACGATCCTCGAATTTCAATCAAGGTACGTATCCAATGTTAGTGTCTTGTACCGGACGCTGGATACGATCCAGGCAGAAATCGCGGTTCTATTGGCCGCTGGGATACCTGAACCACCCGCTTATCCACCCTCGATAACATCCGACAACATCGAACCTGTGCATCTTTCTAAGTGTACCGGATTGATCAAGCTTTCCTCGTCAACGTCAAAAAACCAAGCCAGGTCAGCCAGTGAGTTGTTAAAGCTATTCCGAAGAGCTGCAATCAAGCTACATCCTGATTTGGCAACCGACGACCGAGATAGACAGCAACGCTGTCGAGCCATGGCGCAGGTAAACGGTGCGTATCAACGCGGCGATTTAGAATCGATTCAGTTGATCATGCTGCAATTGGATAAAAACGAGGGAACGTCAGCTCTCGACCCTATTCTCAAGGAGCTTAACTGCGTCATTCGTCATTTGGAACTGGCAAAAAAACAGTTGCACAAGCTAGACCAAAAGCTTGGTCGTATCAAAGCTGGCGAGTGGTACGTTCTCTACCAAAAGGAAAAACAGTGGAAGTCTAAGGGCAAGGATCTTATCAACGTCTTATCCCTTGACGCCAAGAAAGAGATCGCTAAAGCAGAAAAGGTTTTAAACGCACTCAGGAAGAAGGATCGACTATGAGTATAGATTCACTCCAACTAAGCATACGTTACCCGAAGGCCCCCATGCTTGCTAATCGTTTCGCAACGCGCGGAATGCGAGCACTCGATGCGATCGAGAAGAAGGAGGCGATCTCAGAGCCGCTTGAAACACTCTCTCTTACCAATTCGATCGGTATGCGACTTGGGCGTATCTCCGCCGGTTCATTTCAAATGGGCAATCCAAGATCACAGACCAGCCCGTTCCTCTCCGAGACCCAACATACGACGACCCTAACACAGGATTTCTACATCGGTTGCTTCCAAGTCACCCAGGGGCAATACCAGAAGGTCATTCGGGAGAACCCAAGCTGTTTTAGGGGCAAAAGGAATAACAAAGACACCGCTGATTTCCCCGTTGAGAATGTCAGTTGGTACCAGGCTTATGCATTTTGCCTTTTCCTGTCCGCTCTCCCTGAGGAACGGGAAGCTGGCCGTGTCTATCGACTGCCGACCGAGGCCCACTGGGAGTACGCCTGCCGTGCCGGAAGCACGACGGCTTATTGTTTTGGGGACGATATGATCATGCTCGACAAGTACGCATGGCACGGATCGAATTCTCGAGCAAGCACCGTAGCGGTCGGACAAAAGCGTCCAAATGCATGGGGCTTGTACGACATGCACGGCAATGTGCTCGAGTGGTGTGCCGATTGGTATGGCCCGTATCCAAGCGAGGCGTGCGTAGCCCCTGTGGGGCCCGACAAAGGCTATGGTCGTGTGTTTCGAGGGGGAGCCTTTGATTTCAACCCCGAATTGTGCGGTGCAGCGTTTAGATCCATGAACCACCCGACCTATCGGATGAACAACCTGGGGTTCCGCGTGGCGATGGAGTGTCTCTGATTCCGATTCATTTTCTTTCCTAGGTCCCCATCTTTTACGCCTAGCTAGCGATCCCAAAACACCGCTGCTTATCGGTGGGGTATCCGTCAGGGGTATGCTGTGCGAAACGCGGGAATTCGTTATCCTAATAGCGATCTTAGGCACCAACCTACGAAACCTGTTTGGACATCCAATCTCGACGATCTGTAACCCGATAGACCATGGCCTCCTTACCCGAAATCCAGTGCCCGACCTGCCGCAAGTTCTTTGCGGCCGATATCCACGCACCCTCAATGCCCTTTTGCTCCATGCGATGCAAAATGGTTGACCTGAATCACTGGTTCTCCGAAGAAGTCGGACTGCCGGTGTGCACCAGCGATGAGCCTGAAGATCAAGAAGAGCCCCAAGCCCCCGCTTCACCCAGAGAATACCGATTCGATTGATCGGCATCATCAGAACGGAATCGAATTGCATCCATGAATGATTCATCAGCAAAGAACGTTGCGGTCCCGAAGGTGACGGTCGATTGGTACCGCTCGACACCCTGGTGGAGACTCCTCTCGCACTCCGTGTCCATCTCCTGGCGAGCCTCGCACCTAGCCCTCTGCGCCGCTGCGCTGCTCGTTACCCAAGCCCTCGTGGGCATCTCTGGAATCCTATTTGCCCCCGAAGAGCACTCGGCCACCATTTCGTGGCTAGCCCCCGAAAACCGAACTCCAGCCATGCTCCCTTGGTCGGTCGATCCAAGTCGATGGATCGAAGGCTTCGAAAATCGAAACCAGGAAGTCCAGCAGCCCACCACCAGCACTCGATTGCAGTGGTTCTATCATTCCCCCGACTCTTTCCTAAACATCTGGCGACGATACACGTCTTATCCCTTTCATGCTTTCGATGGCATAACGCTTCGCAAATCCGCTTACTTCCTCTGGAATACCCTTTCGATCATCATCCTTTGGTCGCTCGTCGGAGGAATTCTAGCGAGGCGATCGGTTCAAGAGCTTGGCATGCATATCACTTCCCCATGGCCGAGCACCCTTGGCCTAGTCGTGTCCCGATGGCGATCGATTATCTGGTCGGTCCTTATGCCTCTGTCGTTGGTCGGGCTGTTGTGCTTGTTGCCTCTGTTGCTCGGATGGATCTCACGCATCCCATGGATAGGCCAATCCGTATCGTTGGCCTTGATGCTGCCCGTTGCCCTCATGGCCCTTGGGGTTGGCTGGGTCGTGGCGATCCCCTTGCTTGGTTTTTCACTCTCGACGGTTTCGATCGTGACTGAAAAGCAAGCCGACGCCTTCGACGGTATGTCCCGAGCTTCGGCCTACGTCTTCCAGCGACCAACGACTCTATTCCTCGCGGTCATCGTTGCCGAGTGGCTCGGGCACTTCGGTGGCTCGATCGTATCGATCGTCCTAAACACCGGATACAACCTCATTTTCCAAGCCTTCTCGTTAGGCTCATCGCATCCGTTGGGGTTCATGGGCTCATGGCTCGACGGTTGCTTCCAAGGGATCGTACCGCTGCTGGTAACAGCCTTTGGATTCAGCTTCTTTTGGACCGCTTCGACAGCCATCTACCTGGTGCTCCGAAGGGATGTCGATCGGGCCGAATTCGATCTGGTTGATATGGGATCGAGCGTCTTGCCCAAGCCGCTTCCGAAGATTTCCCAGGCTCCGGAACCTGCGACCAAGGTCGAACCTGCCACCGAGCCGCCCAAGTCCCAAACGGGTGAATAACGAACGATCCGATCGAAAAACCATCGATTTCCCCCGATTTTCTCCCTCGACACGAACCGCAACTGGTTAATTTGCGGGAAATTAGGGCGGTTTAACTTGGATTTCCAGGCCCTCGGCCCGAAAATTGAGCCAAAGCTTCCATCGTTCGCTTTGGTGCCGTTGAATCCTAAGGATCGAACCTGCCGGCCCCGCCTGGCGTAGACCCTTGCAATGTTTCTCCCTCCCGCAGTAATCCCAAATAGCATCGCAGATAGCATCCCACCGGCGCGAAATGTTGTTTCGCTGTCGGCTCGATGGTTCGTTGCCCTGCTTGCAGGATGGCTCGGGGTCGTCTCGACGTGCCACGAACTGCAAGCAGGTTGTTCGAGCATCAGTGGATCACCTGTCCAGTTCATCGAGTCCAAGCCCGCACCTGCTGGGCAACTGACACTGGCCATGTATGTCCGCTACGAGCGGGGCTCACTGAGCTTTACCCTAGAGCGGCCTGTGCGACCATGCAATGGTCCCTCATGCAGCAGCAAGCCTTCGATGGAACCCACGCTTTTGCCCGTGGCTGCTTATCGTCCTATGGTGACGCAAGCTGCAAATTCGATCGTACGATTTTCGTCGAGCGGCTCTTCGAGCGGTTCCTATGCTCGCCCCTCTTCGCAATATGCCCCACGCGGGTCTCTTGAGGTCTGCGAGCCTCCTCCTAAAGACGCAAACTAAACCGAACTAGGCCTCATCGGGCCAAGTGTATTTGCTTCGTGTTTTAGTCCTTGCACTTCATTTAAGGCATCTACGATGTCCACCGAACCTGCGCCAGCGCCTGATAAAGATCTCTCGCATTTGCTAAAGCCTTCGAGCAGTAAGCCCAAGTTGGTCGTCACCGCTCGAACGCGCAAGCTGCTGCTGATTGTTTTGGGTTTGTTTTCGATCCTCTTGGCCAACGGTCTGTACCTATCGGGTGTGACATTCTCGGAGTGGTACTTCCAACGCACCTTCCAAGACCTTTTCTATCACTACATGTTCTTGCTCCATTTGATTTTGGGG
>JAJTFC010000147.1:0-762 GCA_021298315.1 Planctomycetaceae bacterium | reverse complement strand
ACGCCACTTGTAGCCATGTGGCTCTACTGGCTCCATCGTTTGGTCGGTACACGCATTCGCTGGGTGATCGCTCAGCGAGTCGGCATCGCAACGGCATTGGCTGTCGGAGCGATGCTCATTGCTCAGACGCAGGATCCTCGCAAGTGGAACAAGCGAGCACCGACCGATGGACAAAGGTACTTTGAAAACTCTCTGGCCAGTACCCGCGACGGTAACTTTATTCCGCAACGCGCTTTGATGAACGACGAGTACTGCAAGAAGTGCCATCAGGACGTCTACAACGATTGGTTTCATAGCTCGCATCATTTCAGCTCCTTCAACAATCCAGCTTACTTGTATGCCGTGCGAGAAACTCGCAAAGTATCCATGGAGCGAGATGGGAACGTCCATGCGGCCCGTTTCTGCGCGGGTTGCCACGACCCGGTCCCGTTCTTCTCGGGAGCCTTCGACAATCCCCACTACGACGATGTCAACGATCCGACGAGCCAAGCGGGTATTACATGTACGGTTTGCCACGCGATCACCGAAGTCGAATCGACGCGGGGGAATGCCGACTACATTATCGAGGAGCCTCAGCACTATCCGTTCGCGTACAGCGAAAATTATGTTCTGCAACAAATCAATATGCTTTTGGTCAAAGCCAAACCAGCGTTTCACAAAAGCGAGATGCTCAAGCCGGCACTCAAGTCGGCTGAGTTTTGCAGCACCTGCCACAAAGTTCACTTGCCTGGAAACCTCACCAAGTACAAAGAGTGGGTTCGA
>JAJTFC010000146.1 GCA_021298315.1 Planctomycetaceae bacterium | reverse complement strand
CGGGAAATTTCCAGAGATACTTGAGGTTTTCTGACCCGACAGACAGCCGTAAGGGGGGATTATATTGCTTTATTGGCATTTCGACCCTAAAACCCACCCAAACTTCGTCAGCCGGCAAAAACGCTCGATCATCCCCGAACATCCCGCTTATTTTGGCCTACTTTAGGATGGGTTTTGTCGCCCTAAGTTCCGTAGTCGACAGGCGAATCGGTCGAAAGAGCCCCCCGGCTCCCTGCCAATCCTCCACCCTTATGGCAATCGAAATCCTTCCCCCAGCGTCAATGTCGTCAGAAATCCTAAAACTTACCCTCTGCTCAAACGCAGTTTTCTTTTGCTCGCGATCCCCTGCTGTTCCGAGGAGCTTTCCATCTGCAAAGACCTCGATGTAGTCGTCGGCTCCATCGACTTGCAAGTAACTCGCTCCCCTGGGCCAATCCTCGGGAACTGTCACCTCCGCGCGATACCATGCCCATCCGTCGAGGCCTTCGTAGCCCAAAGCTTCCCAATGCCTACCGACCGAAATCTCCTTCCAACCCTCCGAGGAATCCGCACTGAGCGTTTTCTCTTGCCAACCCAAATCCAACCCCTGATTCTTTGGATCCGGCTGAAACAACCAAACATGATTGGTCAAATCGAAAGTCCTTTCTCGCAACTTGTCGCGAATGCCTTGGATTGTCTCTATTCCCATCCCTTGAACTCGATCGGCTCGAGGACTCTCAAGCCAAATCAACAATTCATCCAATAGTTTAGCCCCTGCTGCCGATGCTCCATCTGAATGGTTTAAACAATCAACAACCATCACTCCTGATCCAACCTGGGTTGCAAAAAGCAACCCATGGGTCTTGACCGTCGCGCTGTCGTGATTGTCCCACAACATCGCAATCGGAGTGAGTTGATCGAGCCATTGCACGTCTGGAACCACCGGACCCGCAAGATCGAAATGCTGCAGATCGACAAGCATCCGATGGAAGCGATTCCAAGGCTCAAAAGAACTAACAATAGGCCCACCCCTTAGAAACCAATGCTCAGCGATCGGCAAACTCCCTGCTTGACCATCGGGAATCATCAACACCGATCCGCCTTGCTCCAGATAGCTAAGAACCGATTCATCCATTCTCTGGGCGACACAAATCCCTTTAGGATCAGACAACTGAATTTTCCGGACCTCAGAGACATCCCTTCCTAAAACATTCGCCAGACTCTTGATCTGCTTGACCAGTTGCTCCGAACACGACTCGTGCAGATAAAGTTGGTTCGAACTATTTTCAAGCTTCGATGAACCGAGGCTTCTTTTTGGTTTATCGACCTGCCAGAGATCCCAATGGTTTTGTGCAATCGTTCGCTCCTGGTCTTCGTCAAGCCGCTCAATGAGTTCGACACCGAGTGTCCAACGCGTCACGCCAGCCTCTGTGCTTGAAGAGACAGTTGGCACCCGATCATCGAGCTTAAGTACCTCATAAGGTTCGTTTGATGATCGATCATCGTTCTCCAATGTCCCGCCATGCTCCCTCTTTGGCAGAGCCATTTCCTTAGTTACCGAAACCGACCCGCAACTCCAAGTCCAACGCACCAAAGCTTTTTTAGGAAGCCCCTCTGCAAGTTGATCCACAAGGACTTGAGCCGAAAACGGTTCGTCGGCCCAAAAACTTCGACGATCCTGATCGGTTCGCAACATCAGCAACCTTGGCCCGTGCCAATCCCAATCCACTCGGTCCCACTTCGGACGGCCTTGGAAGTCCATCAAACCCATCGAAGCAAACGGAAAATCGCGAATCACCGATACGACATATCCGGCATCAGGCAACTCCCTGACAAAGGTCTCGATCTGATACTTGCGCATCAACCATGCGTACCTAAGTGAATCCTCATGAAGCCTAGAGACGGCTTGTGCTCCCATATCCTCCTGCCGATCGCTGGCCCAACTGCGGCTAGCTCGGTAAGACAAAGGGAACCAAAACGGCTCGATCCATTCTTGCCCCACAACCGACCGCTTGACCCCTTGGAGCTTTGCTTGATCCGCACTCGGAGCAATCGCGTCAAGCGAACCTGGTGGCAACCAAGTATCTGCGGCAATCGCCTCGCCTAGCACCAGTGGCTTGACCCCATGCTCCTCGATGTAGCTCTTGAGCCTCTTGAGCGTGGGGACCCAAGTGTGGTTGTTGCCATAAGGGTGATCGTCGTAGAAGTCATGAACGCGATTCCATTGGATCCAGCTGCTGTCGTCCTCGACGATCGATCCAGGAATCCGCTCATGGCAACGATCATAAAGTTTGCGTATCACATCGATATCAGCACTTGGACCGGTCTCGCACGTAAGACTCCGCAGGATCACCGAGGGATGATTGCGGTCGTAGCAAAAGAACTCGTCAAACTCGCGCTCGAGTGTCGGCAGCGCATCCAGCGTCCAGCGCGAATGCCAAGTTGGATACTCGATCCAAACCAACACTCCCATGCGATCTGCCATTTCCAAATAACCCTTCGGCGGCACCCACAAACAGAACTTCATCAGGTTAAATCCGTAGTCCTTGACCAACTGCAGTTCCTTGCGCCAATGCTCAGGATCCAAACTCGGGGCAACGCTCGGAGGAGCATACCCCCAATTGAGGATCCCTCGAACTCGCAAAGGCTGGCCATTAAGCAGCAACTGACCACCTACCGCACGCACCTCCCGAAATCCCGCTTGGGTGTGCACAAGATCAATCCATGGACGTTCGGTCTTTTGGGCTGTCTTGCCCCCCTGACTCTCTAAACACTGAAATCCAACTTGGACATCGTATAGCGACGGCCGCCCAGGACTCCAAAGTGCCGGTTGCTTGACCTCGATGGAACCGGACAAGACCAGCTTACCCTCGAGCCGCAACTGTTCGATTTGAGCCCGACTCAGTTCGATCCAACTTTCACTCCATGTATTATTATTTAGCGATTGTTCTCCAGAACTAGATTGCCGATAGCGCAAGCAAACTTTGCAGCTCCGGTTCGGGTCTAGAAAAGCCTCAATCGCTCGAAGGTCGTTGCCCATAAGAGGAATCTCGTAGTGCAGGGATTGGCTCGAAGGTTCCCCCCAGACGAAAAGCTCCTTGGTATCGACCCGAACCGGATGGACTAAAAACGCCTCGATCGGTTTCCAAAGTCCTCCAAAATGAGGAGCAAAGACGGGCAAGAAACCCTGCGAGTTGTGGCCGACCAACTCATCGACTTTCAAAATCAATTCACACGTTTGCGTCTCCTGCTTGAAGTCTTCCTCGTTTGCTTGTTGACCTAGCGAATCACGCAAGACAAAGTCGGTAAGATCGCATTCAAAAGGAGTCCACCCGCCAAGATGTTCGGCCACCTGTTGCCCATCGCACCAAAGGGTTGCTCTGGTCGCCACACCTTCAAATCGCAATACCAACCTCATCGATCCCAAACTGGGGTCCTTGAGCCGAAAGCGAGGAAACCTTTTGCGGTACCAACCCACCCCATCGAACCCAACCCCTTGCTGATTCTCGAAAGTTGCAGGAACCTTTACCGGTTCCCAAGCCTGCTGATCATCGCGACGAAACTCCCAACCCGCCTGGATCCTATCGGCTTGGAAATCTCGGGCTTGCTCTGGGAAATGGCCAGTGCCCGCTCGATCCTTATTCGATTCGCCAAGTTGCTTGGTTTCTTGAGCCTGCGATTGAGTCGAAATACTCATTGCCGCGAGAAAAAAGCACAACCAGGCCCTCAAGAGGGGATTCGATGATGTTTTCATAAACGCCCGCTTAGGAGGTTTCATTGTTGGTTCGATCCGTCTAAACTGCTTGACGACTAGCAGATCGCTCCGTATTGTTGCAAGTTTTGCTAGATCTGTGTAGTAAATCAAACATCCAATCTCCCCTGTCTTTTTATAGAAGAGGCCTGTTCGTATGTCTTATCGTTTTTGGAAAAACTCGTTCGCCGCTGCACTCGTCCTGGGGTTGGCTTCGAGCACCGTAGTGGTCGCTCAAGACGCCGTGGCTAAGCCCGTAGAAGCAACCGCAGTTGCCAAGCAGGTCTCGCCTGAACAACTGGCCCTGGAGACCGATGCAGTCAAGGCTACCAAGCAACTGACCGATGCCTTTAATGCTGGAAACTCCGATGCAGTCGCCACTGTATTTTTACCAGACGGCGAATTGATCGATGACTCAGGCACTGTGTACCTAGGCCACACCGAAATCAAAGCCCTCGTGAAAGCCTTCCAAGAAGCTTATCCCGGAGCCAAGACCGAAGCCCAAGTCGAATCGGTGCGATCGGTAGCAGGACTCGTGCTTGTCGATGGTACAAGGGTAATTACGGACAAGGACGGTAAAGGACTCTCGGTACTTCGTTTCGCAACCATCTGGAAGAAGACCGATGCGGGACTCAAACTCGCCTCGCTTCGCGACGTCAGCGAACCACTGCCTCCAACACCTCACGAAGCTCTCGAAGGCCTGGCTTGGATCATCGGCGAGTGGATCAACGAATCGGGCGATACCAAGGTGTCGCTCAATTACCGATGGGATGACAACGGCAACTTCATCGTAGGCGATATCCATATCACCAGTGGCGACCAAGTCCTCATGAAGAGCTTCCAACGGATCGCTTGGGATGCCAGCCAAGGCAAATTCCGCTCCTGGACCTTCGATTCCGATGGTGGGTTTGGCGAAGGTGTCTGGAATGCGACCCCCAACGGACTTGTCATGCAAAACAGCGCCGTGGGTCCCGACGGCTTGCGTGGAACCGCTACGGTCAAATTGGTATCCGACAGCAAAGATCGTTTCACCGTCGAAGGCATCCATCGCATGAGCGAAGGCGTCGAAGCTCCCGACTACTCCTACACCGTGGTTCGCAAACCACCGGCTGCAAAGTAGTTTTAACTCGTACTCGAAAAGTCTTCCTCGAAAGGTTTTCCCTCGTACTCGTACTCAGTGAAACGGTACTCGTACTCGTACTCGAAAGGAACTTGATGAAAGAGCCAATATTCGACCACGAACGACTCGATGTTTATCGACTAGCAATCGAGTACGTCACCTCGTCTTTTCGCATCGCGAAATCCTTGACGGGCGTCGATCGCCATGCTCGAGACCAATGGTTGCGTGCGGCTCAATCGATTCCGCTGAATATTGCCGAGGGGAACGGAAAGCAAAGTCTCAAGGATAAGAATCGATTCTTCGAGATCGCCCGTGGGTCTGCTTTGGAGTGTGCCGCGATTCATGATATACTCGAATCGACGGGTGCGATTGACTCGGAAACGACGCGGATTGGAAAAACCAATCTCAAACGGAACGTTTCGATGTTGACGAAATTGATCCAACGAAGAGAGACCGTTGAGGAGGATTCCATCGAGTACGAGTAGTCGGTGAAGGGAATCTTTTATTTTGAAAATTTATCAGGGGCGCGTAGTCGGTAAGGGATGAAGCCCGAATAATCGTGGGAACTTAAGCGGAACGTTGCGTAGTCCGAATCGAATTCAATAAGGTCATAGAGAATAATGAAGCGTACTCAGTGGATGATGCGTTGGTTGTATCCCGCCGCATTTGCAATTGGTTGGATCGGTTTTGTAGGCCCCATCGACGACGCTGCTGCTCAAGGTCGCGGTGGTGGCCGTGGCGGTGCGGGCTTTAGCGGTGGCGGTGCTCGCCCGAGCATGCCCAATATGGGTGGAATGTCTCGGCCATCAATGCCGATGTCTAGGCCCGCTCCGCAAATGCCGATGAACAGACCTTCGTTAGGCAACTCGATGCCACAGGCCCGACCAGCCGGCCCATCAAGCCTTCCGAGCAACATCAGTCGCCCCAGCGGCAATATCGGTAGCATGCCAGGAAATATGTCACGGCCTATGCCCGGGAATATCCAACGCCCAAGCACCGGCAATAGCATGAACACCAATCGCCCAAGCTTGGGTGGCAGCATGCCAACGACTCGGCCTGCTCCCGGGGGTATCTCGAACATCACCCCACCATCGAATCTAACTCGTCCCGCACCGGGCAACCTTGGGGGACAATCCCCTTCGACACGCCCGAACATTAAACTTCCAGGCTCATCGGGCTCGCTGACTCGGCCAGCCCCCGGTGGTATCGGTTCTGGCAATATGCCAACCACGCGTCCCGCTCCACTCCCGGGCACTGGTGGCCCATCGCTAGGTGGCATCTCACGACCACCAAACCAAGGTGGCATCGGCACGAATCGGCCTGCACCGCTGCCTGGCATCGCAGGACCGGGTGGAACACCGACGACCAAGCCAGCACCAGGCTTCGATGGCAACCGACCAAATCTCGGAGGGGGCAACCGGCCAAACATAGGCGGAGGCAACCGACCTGATTTCGGAGGCGGAAATCGACCGAATATCGGAGGAGGAAATCAGCCTGGCCTTGGTGGTTCTGGTTTGACGACACGTCCTCAGACCAAACCGACTCGTCCAAGCCTTGGTGGCGTGCAGACCTTGCCTGGTGTAGTGGATAACAGCAACCGTCCTGGCGGCGGCGGCTCGGGTACTTGGAATCGGCCTGATTGGAACGGCAACAACAACAATTGGGGCAACGGCAACAACAACTGGGGTAACAATTGGGGCTCTGGCAATAACAATTGGGGTGGAGGCAATTGGGGAAATTGGGGCAATAACAACAATCGCCCCAACTGGAACAACGGCAACACCAACGTCAATATCAACAACAACAACTTCAATAACAATTGGTATAACAACAACTACAACCGACCAGCCTGGGATCGGCCCGGTTACAATAACAATTGGGGCAACAACAACTGGGGCAACAATTGGGGCTATCGCCCGAACTACAACTGGAACAACGGTTGGCACGACAATTGTGTGCACCCCCATTACCACGGTTGGTACAACGGTTGCTGGTCGGGTTACTGGGGTAGTTCTTGGTATTCACCAATCGTCTGGGGCGGCATTGGCTGGGGACTCGGCTCGATTACAAACAGCTACTTCAACACCGGCTATGCGGCTTACAGCAACCCTTACTACGTAGCTCCAGCCGTTGGCACGACGACGGTCGCAAGCTCCGTTCCTTATGACTACTCTCAGCCTGTGGTTGTCAACAACTACATCACTGCCGAGTCGCAAGGTTCCACAGCCAGCTCGACCTCCTCACCGACGACCAACGCCAATCCAACTTCAAATGCCAACATCGAAGCCTCCTTTGGGGATTTCGACAAGGGGCTCTCATCGTTTAAAGAGGGGAACTACCAAGCTGCATTGAATTCGTTCAACACAGCTCTCTCGAAAAACTCTGGAGATCCGGTGGTTCACGAAGTCCGAGCATTGTCCCTGTTTGCACTCGGTGATTACACCAGCGCTGCGGTGGCTCTGAACTCATTGCTTGCGGCCGCACCGGGAATGGACTGGACGACCGTTAGCAGTCTCTATGGCAACAGCGACGATTACACGGCTCAGCTTCGCAAACTCGAAGAGTATTGCAAAGCCAATCCAAAGAACCCGGCTTCTGCTTTCGTGCTCGCTTACCACTATCTGGTCATCGGCCAGAAGGAATCCGCGATTCGCGCTTTGAAGGTCGTCGTCGAGAATCAGCCCAAGGATGTGACGGCTAAGCGAATGCTTGAAGCTCTCGATCCCAAGCCGATCGAAGCCAAGGCGGCCGCTCCGAAGACCGAAGGTCAGCCCCAAGCAGAAGAACTCGCCAAGCCAGCACCTGAAGTCGATTTGGTTGGCAAGTGGCAAGCCGCTGCAGGCACTACGACGATTGATTTGTCGATCGACGAAGAGTCGAAATTCGTTTGGAAAGCTACTGAGTCGGGTAAGCCTGCGGTTGAGCTTTCCGGTGACTTCGGCACCAATGGATCGGCAGTGCTCATGGAAACAACCGACAAGGGTTCCTTGGGTGGTACGGTCAAGAGCATCAATGCCGACGAATGGATTTTGAATCCACCGGGAGCTACCGACGACAACGCAGGCTTGAAATTCAAGCGCGCCAAGTAGTCCGGTAATCCTTTAGTTCGCTCGATAAAAAAGGTCCTGTGGACACGATCCCCCAGGACCTTTTTTCGTGGACTTTTTTAGAGTGCTTCGGGCTGGTGTGTGACCTTCGGCCACTCGCGCTCTGGCCAGTAACCCGAACCGTGAGGGAGGGAGCGTCAGTACACGACCCATCGCTCCACTGCTCGCTCGTTGACACATCGGGTTACTATCGAGTGTCCACAGGCCACTTGCGCTCTGGCCAGTAACCCGAACCGTGAGGGAGGGAGCATCAGTACACGGCCCATCACTCCACTGCTCCCTCGTTCACACGTCGGGTTACTAGCCCGTGGCCCACAGGCCACTTGCGCTCTGGCCAGTAACCCGAACCGTGAGGGAGGGAGCGTCAGTACACGGCCCATCGCTCCATTGCTCGCTCGTTGACACGTCGGGTTACTAGCCTGCGGCCACAGGCCACTTGCGCTCTGGCCAGTAACCCGAACCGTAAGGGAGGGAGCGTCAGTACACGGCCTATCACTCACAGTTCGTAAACACACCCAAAAACTCTCGCAAACCATTAAAATTGAGAAAGTCGGCTGCTAAGGACTTGAAGGTTTTTGGTTCTCGGATCTATCGGAGAAAAATCATACGGAGGTGAATGTGAAATCCAACCCGTTGGCCTTTTTCTTTACCGTTTCCAATTATGGCGTGTGGCTACCTGGAGACACTCGCGGTTGGATAGAGAACAAGCATGGCTGGCAACTTCCCGATCCGATCGGGGAGATTGAAGCCAAAGCGCTAATGACTGAAAAATCCGTGATATTGAACGAAACATCGAGAGATTTGGTTGAAGCACAGATTGCAGAGACATGTGCTTTCCGTAACTGGATCTTACACGCTGCAAATTGTCGATCGAACCACATGCATTTTGTGATCTCGGCGTATCAAGTCGCTCCGAAGATTATTCGCTCGACGGTAAAAGCATGGTGTACAAGACGTCTCAAGGAGAAGATTGATCCTTTGAGAGAGAACTGGTGGGCCGAACGAGGAAGTATTCGATGGGTATTCACGGAGGAATCCCTAGAACAAGTCATTCAGTATGTACTCGTAGGGCAGGATCGAAAGCCCCCGACCCCACACGTGAAATGGAATCTATAAACCCAATGCCCCCGATGGCCGAAGGCCACCAAACCAGTAACCCGACGCGTAAGCGAGGAAGCACCAGAGTAACACTCCATGGCATCAACCAACGTCGCCCACACCTTTCGCATGATGGGACTCGCCTATCATGTCGAGCGTGGAATAAGAGGCCTAGCCGTGTACTGACGCCCCCTCCCTCACGGTTCGGGTTACTAGCAGACACCCCCGATGGCAGAAGGCCATCAAAC
>JAJTFC010000145.1 GCA_021298315.1 Planctomycetaceae bacterium | reverse complement strand
GGCCCAGTAACCCGAAGTGTAAACGAGGGAGCGCTTGAGAGTGCGTCATGCGAAGCCAAAGGCCGTGTACTGTCACTGCCTCCCTCACGGTTCGGGTTACTAGCACCGGGGCCGCAGGCCCAATACGGTGATCCGACCGATCGAGTCTTTGACCCTATTTCAGTTGCTGGAGCACTTGGCCGTTATCGATCTGCCAGATCCACAGGACACCGTCTTGCCCGCCCGCAAATGCCAGCGGAACCTTGCCAGCGACCAACGAGCAATAAATCGCTTCGCCCGGCCCACCCAGCACCCGAACCTGGCCTCCGTTGCTCGCATCATGAACCCGAACCTGTCGATCCGCTGAAGAAGAGACCACTTGGTTGGTTCGACCCACAAAAGCTAAAGCGGTCACCTCTTTGCCAAAGCCAGGGATGGTTCGAGTTGCTGACCCGCTCTCGACATCCCAGATCTTGATGGTGTTGTCAGCCGACGCACTTGCGATCCAATGGCTATCATCGTGCCAAGTAACGCCTAACACGTGGTGTGTGTGGCCTTCCAACGTCCGAGGCGGTGCATCCGCATCGACACGATGGAGCCGTAAAAGCTTATCTGCTGCACCGGTGGCGACTGTTAAGCCGTCGGGCGAAAGCTTAGCGACCAAAATCGAATCGCTATGGACTTGCCCCCAATCCTTGGCAATACCACCATCTGCAACACGTACCAGCTTCAACTCACCAAAACGACTCGGTGCTCCACTCCCTACGACCAAATGCTGACCATCTTGGCTCCAATCCATCGCCGTGACCCGGTCGCTAAAAGGGGAATCGTTCGCGTTACCTACGGTTCGTTCAAGCACCCAGCGATTGCCCCAGTCCCAGACCAAAGATCGTCCATCATCGACCGTCTCGCAAAGGAATCCCGTTGCTGTAGCGATCAAGCTGCTGATGTTGGCCGCTCCACCTGCAAGTACAGTTTGCTGAACTCCTTTATCCCCGCGAATAATGGAAATCGAACCATCATTGCGGGCAGTGACGATGCTACGATGATCGGCAGTGAACGTTCCTTTGACGACGGGCAAAGGAACCGCGCCAGCCTGTACCTGCATAAGCCCTTGCTCGAACTGAGCTGTCTTCTGTTTCTCTTGCTCCAAGGTCATCTGAAACTGTGCGAGATTCATAGCGGCCTTCTCGATCGCTTGGGCTGCTGTCGCAATGGTTTTATCCATCGTAACAAGCTTGCCTTCCACATCCATCTTGGCCTTCATCGCCGTAGCTTGCGTTTGCTTTTTTGCCTCGACATCCTTGGTCGCAGCCTCCATTTTCTTCATCGCTTCTTCGACCGCCGCTTTTGCAGCTACCATCGCCGCTTCGCTATCGGCTACCGCCTTGGTCTGCGCATCGAGTTCGGTCTGCTTCTTGCCTAAATCCTCCATGATCTGATTCCGCGAGGTTTGTAGCTTTCCATGAGCCTCCATCTCGGCCTGCTTGGCCTTCTCAAGCTCTGGAACCTTGGCAGTCGCTCGATCCACCTTGGCCTTGTGCCTGGCTAACGCCAACTCGGATTGATCGATTTTACGTTGGTTCAATGAGTCAACTTTTTGTTCCCAAAGCATCGCTCCATCGGCAGCCTTCCACGCTTTGATCAAACCATCGACACCGATCGTGGCAAATTTGCTCGAATCCCCCGCTGCAATCACATGCTGCAAAGGACCGCCATGGCCAACGGTTCGAAGCACCGCTCCATCGGTTCCTTGCACGACCCGAACATTCCCATCTCCCGTTGCGACCAAAATGCGCGCGACTCCACCTTCCTCATATCGAGATAAACCTATCACATCACCAACGTCTCCCAAGCGATCGATCTTGGCTAATGCTGCGGGAACCTCGGCCGTCCCAGTTGTCAAACCCCACCATTGGGTTTTCTTCTCAGGGGTCATCCCAACAAAGGATTGCGCATCGTTACTGGTCAATCCCTTCAATGGCTGCTCGAGCTTTCCAACAAACGTAGGCTTGATCGCAACGGCCGCACCCGTTTCGTTTGGCTCGATGGAGAACTGATAAGCTGCTGCGTCTTCGCCAACAACCCACAACTTGGTGCCGTCGTTGCTCCAAGCCATCGATGAAACGACACTCGGACATTCAAGCGTATGCGACACAGAACTCTTATCGGCGCGAATAATCTCAAGCGTTGGCGTTCGGGTCGCTTTGGCAATCGAGATACCGTTGTTGGCGATCGAGACGCTGTGGGCACCTTTTAGCAGAGTGCCAATGCCATCTTCGGCTACCGCTGTATTCCTTTTCCAAATCTTGATATCGCGGAATCCACCTGTAGCGATCCGAGCTGCATCTGGACTGATCGCCACCGATTGAACCATGTCCAAGTGAGCTATAGGAAGTTGTGTCTGCAATTGCGTCTGCGTGGCCGGATCGACCAAAAATGCAACGTCAGCAGCTCCGTCAAGCGACGGCCAACGGTAAACAATCGTTTGATTGGCACGCCCTGTTGCAACCCATTGCCCATCGGGACTAGCCGCCATCGCATACATCGGGCGAACTGTATCGGGAACCTGCTTCCACTGCGCTGCGTTCACAGGCTTGAGCACTCCGGCGGGAGCCCCAGCATCGATCCATGCCTGTATCAAATTGGCCTCTTCAGGAGTCAATCGCTTGGCCCCCACTGCGTTCTTGTCCGGAGGCATTACCGATTCATCGGTGGCTCGGACGCGTTTGACCAACTCGCTTTCAGCCCCCTTGCCAGCGACGATCGATACACCGCTGTCTCCACCCTTGGACAACTTGTCAAAGGACTCCAAATTCAATCCCCCCTCTGCCTTTTGCGTGTTGTGACACGCAAGGCAATTCGCCCTGAGGATTGGCAACACATGGTTTGCGTAATCCTTGGCCTCCGCGGGCCCTTGGCCATGCACCTGCAAGCTGCCTGCGAGCAACAAAGCCAGCAAGCCCGCAATTGAAAATGGAGAGGTGATCTTTATGAACTTCAAAAGCATGGTAGGAATTCTCGGCATCGAGGAGATTTAATTCTTATTTAGGGGCTTCAGGGGCTGGAACGATTCGTAGCCTCAGCGGAGCCGATGAAACAAACGAAGGAAAATCCTTCGGTGCAATTTCCTTAGCTAGCGCTTCTATCTTTGGATTCGTTTCGGCGATGATCTTCTCTGCAGCAGGACGGTCTCCAGTCCAATTCGGATCGGAAAGCTTAGCCTGGATCCGGTCTCGATAGGCTAACAATCTCGCATGGGATTCAGGATGCAACGACTGTTTGAGCACAATCTCAGTCTGGAACCAAATCGTATATTCACCCGGCGTTGCATCCGCAGCGACTTTAATCTCCGGTGTCGCCTCTGCAGCATTGGGAGGCAACTCAAACTCACCGAGCGTCACCTTGGCGGGAACGTTCTGAGGTCGCATAACCCCTTTCTGCTCTCCACCGGCTCGACGTATGGCTTTGATCGGGATTTTGGCACTCCCACCAAGCGGGATTTCAAGAATCCAACCAGGTCCATCACCAGCCTTGAGCTGAATCGGTGCAATGTCTTGTTCGATGACTTTCAATTGCCATTGGCTCGACAAACGTGCTTGAGGCAAACCCCGTTCGGCAGAAGCTGAGACCGCGATCGTGCTTGCTCGTATCGGCACAACGATTTCTTGGTTCGCGTTGTTTGGATCCGTCCAAGCCCCTTTGGCAACTGGGTTGATCAAACCAACCCAATTGGTCGCGTTTTCTTCAGCGTAAAAAACCAATTGCGTTTCTGTTTGCCCTGGTGCGATCACCGCTGGGTACACCGAAACACCCGCGGGTAAGCCCTCGCAGGTCACCTGAACCGGTCCGGCGAAACCTCCAGCTCTGCGAATACTGACTTGCATGGCGCACTGACCACCCTTGGTCAATCCAACGCCAGTGGTTTTAGCTTGTGCAGCATTGTTCGTATCAGGAACCCAATGCCCAACGGCATGGATTCGTGGTTGCTGCGGCCCGACGCGTAGAGTCACAGGGGATTTGAATTTGCTTGAAGCCGACAACTGTAGATCGCTTACCGAGAGCCGCACATGCTTACCCGCAGATCCTGCGGGAATCGTAAAGATCGGATCGAGGGATGTCATGCGGACGGCTTTGGTTCCAGCCCCAATCCCGTCTTCGGCTACAGCAATGATCTCGCGTCCAACGCTACTGATTCGGGCTCGGTAGTCCTTGACCCGTTGCTCGATCGCCGGATCAATTGCAGTGCCTGTAGGGGCATTCATCACCGTTTGGATTTCAGCAACCTGCTCAGCCGTTGGAGCAGGAGTTATTCGATCGGCGACAATTCGAATATCGGACAAATCGGAGTCTGAAAACACCTCGCATTCATAGACCGCACCTTCGGCAACCGGAAACTCGATCTCCAAAGAGGGTTTCGATGAGCTAAGTTCAACCGTTGTTTGCCAGGGCGGGGCTGGATAAGTTCCACCAGCAACAACAGTGTTAGGCTCGATGATTGGCCAAGGAGCAATGGATTCGGCAAACGCTTTAAAGGGAGGCTTCCAAGCTAACGTGCTTAGAAGCGGATGATTTTCAGCGGGATCGATCACCAATGCAAAGACGGTGGAATCCGACGATCGAAACAGAAAATCGTAGATCCTAAGGTAAACATCCTCGATCGGATCGCTTGGGATCGAAACGGGCTTTTCAAACACAACAGGCGATTTGCCCTGAGCTCTCAGTTGATGGAGTGTAAACTGTTTGCTATCGGTCACTGTCATCGCGGGGATCGTGGCCGCATCAAAGACTTGGCCAGCAAGCAGGCACTTAGGCCAATGGTCGGTTTTCTTCGTTTTTACAACGACCTTATCGCTACGCTTTGTGGTCCCCACATAACAAACCCCTGGCTTGAGCTCCGGAGGATTCTTCGGGTCAATGTTCCCAGGTAGAACCTCGACAGGGGTACTGACCACCGCGATCATTCGCGAGTTCGAGATACCATAACGACCAACCGCCCAGACCTCGTAGTATCCAGGAGGCGTGGCCGGATCGACCGTAACGCTAAACTGGCCATAACTCTTTTGCGGCACATCATCCAAAGGCAGATTCGGGGCCGCATCGAGAACTGCGCTGATACGAGGGTCAGAAAAGACTAGCGACTCGATGTCCTGGTTGAACCTCCCTGCCGTCACCCGAAACGCATTAGGCCCAGCGGTGGAAAGCACCGGTGGAAAAACCGATTCGAGTGCCACCACGGGGGCCTCGCTTCGTACCCGACCGCAGAGCAAACCCAACACCAGCAAGCACAGCGCTGGTTTTATCCTAGAAATCAATCTCATGGGTCTGCGTCGGCTTAATGATTAAACAGGAACTCTTTACTATTGACGATACCCCAAACGAGGTCTTCGTAAGCTTCCTTGAGACGATCGGCCCGCTGCATTAGATACTCCATGGCAACATTTTGTTCGGAATCTGTTGGGACTCGCCCGAGACTCCGAAGATACAACTCACGGATCCGATCCGGGGCCGTCTTGCGTATATTCTCCACCGGACTCAGGCTTTGATCGACCACGGTCGCATTTGCCCACTGAGCGGCCCGACCTGAATCCGCCGAAAGTTTGCTCTGCATCTCTTTAGAGTTGAGCAGGTGGAGGCTTTGCGCTAAGGTCGAAGAGTTCGTACGCTCGCATTCGCAAGCCGTTGAAGAGTCAGGCCGTCCAAAGACTGTCAAAAAGTAGGAAGCAAAGGAGGTGTCGGGCAGCTCCATCGCTCGCGTTCCGGCGGGCATGCCATCAAAGCCGGTCGAATTTCCTGTTACGGTATCGATGCAATCGAGCAAAAGTTCTGCCGAAAGACGCTTGGGATAGAACCTAGAATAGCAGTTCGTATCCCTGATATTCAAATCATTGGCTGCAGAACTCAATTGATAAGTGGTCGATGTACAAATCGAGCGTATCAGGTGCTTTAGGTCGTACCCGGAATCGACGAGTTGCTTGGCAAGCGCATCGAGCAATTCAGGATTCGACGGTGGATTGGTAATCCGCATGTCATCCTCGGGTTCAACAAGCCCCTTACCAAGAAAGTGTTTCCAGTAGCGGTTCGCAACCGACTTCGCAAAAAAAGGATTCGTCGGTGAAGTCATCCAGTGGGCCAAGGCACCGCGTGGATCTTCATAATTGGCAAGTTCCGCTTTCCCTGAGTCCAATCCGGTGGCTGGCAAAGCTTGGCCGGTCTTGGGATGGCTAGCCGTCGCGGCGGCAACCCGGCTTACAAAGCGAGGTTCGTTGGGAAGTGCACCCTCGCGGCGATCGACCGTCGAGAAGAAGGCGGCCATTTGGTAATAGTCTTGCTGAGCCCACTTTTCATAAGGATGATGGTGGCAACGAGCGCACTGCAAGCGTTGCCCCATGAAAAGCTGGGCTATGTCTTCGGTCCTCGATTCGGTATTGTTGACTTGTCGGAACCAAATCACTGCTGGGTTGCTTTCGGCATCTCCCGTGGCAGTCAGCAACTCCCGAACCATGATGCTAATCGGCTTGTTTTCAAAAAAACCTTGCCGCAGCCAATCATGGAACGCATAAGCACCGTACCGCGTTTCTTCGTTGCTTCGATTATTTCGCAGGATCGCAGACCACTTCGATGCAAAATTCGATGCGTAATCGGCAGAATCAAGCAACCGATTGGTGATATCGGTTCGTCTCTTTTGCATGGCTTCGGGTGCATCACCTCCAGCGACCGACAAGGCTCGAAACGACTCAACCTCTTCAACCGTTGGCAATCGTCCAGCGATGTCCAAAGTGACCCGCCTGAGGAAAGTCGCGTCGTCGCAGAGTCCTGAGGGTGGAATCCCGAGCGTCTTGAGTTTTTGAAAGACCGCTTCGTCGATCGGCCCACGCGCGATTGGAAGCGATTGGGTCAGTGTCCCAAGCGGTACGCTCGCGCGAAATACGGTAACTTGGCCTAAGTATCTAGCCATGATCGATACTTCGCCTGCATAATCGCGTACGCTTACAAGGCCCCCGACGCTGACTTCTGCCATATCGAGGTTGTTCGATTCATACTGAACCGTACGCGTGACATCCTCGGTCGAGCCGTCGCTATAGTTCGCGATGACACTGAGTTGCTGCTGCGTGTTTCTAGCCATTTGACGTGCCGATGGCTTGACTGAAATCGATGTCACCTTGCGTCCGTTCGGATCACCGTAAGGCATCGCTTGTGAAATCCAGCGCCTAAGCAATCGGTATTCATGACTATCGAGTTCCATTCGCTGACCACCACCATGGGGTACCGTGCCAACGGATTTCGTCAGGAGTAAGCTTGTGTCTGGTGCAGCGGGAAAGAGCCTTCGGCCCCGAGATTCACGAACCAAGTGTTCGTAGTCTTCAAGCGGTTCGGAACCAAGCAGCGAGAGTCGAAATCCGTTCTGCCCCGCAAGCTTGCCGTGACATCCACCACCATTGCAACCAAACTTGGTAAAGATCGGTACGATTTGGTTGGAGAAATTGACAGGTTCTTCGGCTCCCGAAAGCTCAATTTTAATAGGTATTTGTGCAGGCATGTATCCATCGGCAATGGCAGTAACCGTCAGAGTGCCAGTTGCGATCGGAGAGACCAAACCTGCAGGGTCGATAGCGATCAACCCCGGTTGAGACATTTCAAATCGGACATTGCGAGTTAAGTCGACGACTGAACCGTCGGCAGATGCTGGGCTATGAACAAGCAGTTGTGCCCGAGCATCGGCACCTCGGAGAGTAATCTCGGCGGTGTCAAAAACCAGAGCCTTTGGATCCTGCGCCGAGGCGACCTTCGAGTTGAAAACAACCAAAAGCAGGGCGGTGAGCAATCCCCAAAGGAGTACCAACGAATGATGCAATTGCTGACGCGTTGGAACTTGTACTATCGTATTCACAGCAGCCTCTAGATCAGCTCGCGGATGGGTTCGTGATCGACTAAGAACTGGGGGCGGCCAGACGGATCGACGATCGTGGTGGTCGATGTACTGATGCCCAGGTTGTGGTACAGGGTGGAGATGATCTCCTGCATGTGAACCGGCCTTTCTTTGGCATATTCACCGAGTCGGTTCGTCGCACCGATGGCTTGGCCGGTTCGCATACCGCCTCCGGCCATCCAAGCACTGCTGACTTGAGCCCAGTGATCTCGACCCGCCCCATTGTTGATTTTGGGTGTTCTTCCGAATTCGCCCCAAACGATGACCGTCACATCATCGAGCATTCCGCGAGCCGAAAGATCGTCCATCAGTGCGCTGAGGCATTGATCGAGTTTTCCTCCGTGGTCGCGGACGAGGTCAAAGTTTGCTCCGTGAGAATCCCATCGACCGTAGCTGAGACTTACAACACGCACCCCGGCTTCGATCAGACGCCTTGCGATCAAAAGATGATCATTACAAGTAGGAGCACCATCGTATTGGTATTTGTAAGGTTTTCCGTCACCGTATCGTTCAACAAGCTTGGGATCTTCTTTGCTCAGATCAAGAGCATCGAGAAGCTTGCTGCTGGTCAACACATCCAAGGCGCGTAACACATCCAAGGCACGTTGCTCGAATGCGTCCATACCTGCCATGATTCCGGAGTTGTCGATATCGCGTCGCATGGTATCGAGGCTAGTGAGCAAACGCCGGCGATCTTTGAGGCGATCAAGGCCGATCGATTGGAGTTTCATATTCTCCATGCCCGGCCCGTCTGGCTTAAATGCCGAGTGGGCTGCGCCTAAGAAACCGGCTTCTCCGGAATTCGACCATGGAACATGCTGTGTCTTGGCCGCCAATCCCACAAAAGGAGGAACGGCAGGATCGACCGATCCTTGGATTTTCGCGACGGCAGATCCAATCGAGGGTCGTCCGCCTAGGGCTTTGAGATCGTCTGGGAACCAACCGCTCATGCACTGGTGCGATTCGTGACGATCCTTGCAACCGACAACCGAACGAATCACAACCGACTTGTCCATCCTCTGGGCCAATTGAGGAAAGACTTCGCAAATTTGAATACCGGGAACGTTAGTTGCGATAGGACTGAATTCACCTCGGATTTCCGAAGGTGCTTCCGTTTTGATTTCCCACATGTCTTGGTGAGGTGGACCACCACCCAAGAAAATGTTGATTAAGCCTTTGTGTGAATTGCGTTTGCCGGCTTGATCCTCCGCCCGAAGCAAGTCCGCGAGAGAAAAGCCTCCGAACCCAAAACACAGAGAGCCTACCGACAGGAAACTTCGTCGAGAAAGCCCACTGCACATACGATGCGAACCGCCAAAAAAGTTAAGCATGGCATGATTCCGTGTTTGAGGGGTGAAATGGCGGGAACCCCACGTTTGGGGTTAGGTTCGCCGAGTGGTTATCCCACGAGCCGGCCAAACCTCCTTATATTATGGTTCCTTCGTACGGGGCGGTGCAAGTCCAGGAGGACAGGAATCCATCATTTAGGGGGGTTAGGGGAAATGGTACCAGTTACCCGGATTGTAGCGGTTTTCATTGCGATTTGCTTTGTCTCGTTGGCATTCGCGGATGAAAAAAATCGACGCGAGCAAGCCGTCAGGGACGACAAAAAAAATCTTGCGATCGATAAAAGATGGCTCTACAACGACATTGACGCAGGGTTTGCGGAGGCCAAAAAAGTCGGAAAGCCCCTGTTGATCGTCCTGAGATGCGTGCCGTGCAAAGCCTGCACTGGGATCGACGAGAGCGTCTTGCATGCACAGGAACTCCAGGAACAACTCGACCAATTCGTTTGTCTAAGGCTGATCAATGCCAATGCGATCGACCTTTCAAAGTTCCAGTTCGACTATGACCTCTCCTTCTCAACGTTGATCTTTCATCCCGATGGCAAGCTCATTGCTCGCTATGGATCATGGCAACATCAACTCGATGAATCCGAAACATCCACCAAGAGCTTGCAAGCTACGCTGTCGAAGGCACAAAAAATTTTCGCGGCTTGGGATTCGCACAAAGATAAGCTCGAGCCCAAGCAGGGAGGCCCGACCCCATTTCAATTACCCATAGAGATCCCCGGTTTGGCGGGCAAGTACAGTCGCGAACTGAACTGGGAGGGAAATGTCGTGCAAAGCTGTGTGCATTGCCATCAGATCGGTGATGCCTATCGAGCATGGTATCGAAAAAAAGAAGAGGTCATTCCGCAGGAACTGATTTACCCAATGCCCGATCCGCTGACGATCGGTCTGAAGATGTACCAGGAAGTTGGGACGAGGATTCGGGATGTTCAACCTGGCAGCATCGCGATGACAGCAGGCTTTCAAAAGGGGGACGAAATCTTGGCGATCGATGACGCTCCGATCGTATCGCTTGCCGATATTGCTTGGGCTCTGCACCGTAGCACAGATCCGCAGAATTCGGTTTGGACGATTCAAAGGGGCGCAGAGAACCTCGCCTTAGAAGTTGAACTGAAAGAAGGTTGGAGGAGCAATACCGACATCGCTTCGCGGGTGGGAACATGGCAAATGCGAGCCATGGCATTGGGGGGCATGGTTCTCAAGTCGCTCGATGAGGGAAAGCGTAAGGAGATGAAAATCGAACCAGAGGATTTAGGTCTCCTAGTGCATGCTGTCGGCGAGTACGGCGAGCATGCGGCAGCAAAAAAGGCAGGCTTTCGCAAGGGAGATGTCTTGCTGTCGATCGAGGGCCTTTCTGGCCCGATCGACGAAAGCCGACTGATTGGGGATTTGCTAAGAATGCATCCGAAGGCTACGCAACTGAAAGCGACGGTATTGCGCCAGCAAGATCGCATCGATTTATCCTTGCCTATCCAGTAAGTTCCATTCTTGGACACGAACAGATCAAGTTACGTTTCAACGAGGAATCAAGCATGAAGACAACGAAGGCTCACGATGAACGCGTTGCAAAACTGACCTTTGAAACGGTTTATCCACACTACCTTAAAAAGGTCGAAAGCAAGGGGAGAACCAAGGAGGAGTTGCACGAGGTCATTCGGTGGTTAACAGGTTTTAAGGAGAAGGACTTGCAGAGGTTGATCAAGGATGGTGCGACGTTCGAGGCGTTCTTTTCCCAAGCGACCCTCAACGCAAATGCGGTGCTTATCAAGGGCACTATTTGTGGGTATCGCGTCGAGGAGATCGAGACCCCGTTGACCCAGCAGGTTCGGTATTTGGACAAGTTGGTTGACGAGTTGGCAAAGGGCCGCCTATTGGAAAAGATCTTGCGAGTTCCATGATGCGAATACCTCGCACTGTTAGCCGATTCGCTTGAGGTGATGGTCGCAGAGCGTGGTTGTCAAGAAATTATGTACCTGCAACTGCAGGTGGTTTCTTGAGTATCCCCTCGACAATTTTTCCAGGCTGGCCATCGAGTAGACTGCCAACCCCTCCGGGCCTTGCGAAAACTAGCTTGCTAGGTTCAAGCCCAAACAAATACATCAGCGTCGCATGGTAGTCGTAATGATGCACAATGTCCGTGACAGCTTGGTATCCGAAATCATCGGTCTGCCCGTAGATCAAACCCTGCTTGACCCCTCCACCTGCTAGCCATGTACTAAAGCCGTACGTGTTGTGATCCCTACCGATGTTTTTCTCGTTTTGAACCACAGGCAATCGCCCCATCTCTCCACCCCAATGCACCAATGTGCTATCGAGCAACCCTCGTTGCTTGAGATCCTTGACCAAAGCAGCCGAAGGCTGATCGGTCTTCTTACAAGCACCCGGCAATGCGTCTTTGATGTTCCCGTGATGATCCCACTGTTGGGTCGAAGTGTAGATCTGAACGAATCGAACCCCGCGCTCGACCAATCGTCGCGCGATCAAACACCGTGTCCCATACTCACGCGTCGCGTCTTGATCCAACCCATACATCTTGTGGGTCTCTTCGGTCTCCTTGCTGATATCCAGTGCCTCTCGCGCTGCGGTTTGCATCGCTTCGGCTAACTCGTAACTTGCCATCCGAGATTGCAAATCGATTTCATAAGCTCGATTCGAGAGATGCTCGGCATTCAACTGTTTGAGTAGCTCTAAATAAGCTTTTTGGGATCGACCTGCGAGATGGGGTGGTGGGTTGAGGTTCAATATCCGTGGTTCTTGAGGCCGTATCACTGTCCCTTGATACATCGAAGGCAACCATCCATTCGACCAGCAATCGGTTCCCAACACAGGCAATCCTCCTGGATCGGTCAGCACGACAAAGGCTGGTAACTGCTGGCTCTCACTGCCAAGCCCATAAGTGATCCACGAACCGAGCACCGGGCGACCTTCGGTGATCCTGCCATGATGCAAAGCGTAGATCGACTGTCCGTGATTATTGACTCCTGTATGCATGGAACGGATCAGAGTGATATCGTCTGCGATCGAGCCTAGATGCGGTACGAGTTCACTGAGTTCCATGCCGCATTGGCCGTAGTGCTGCCATTTCCATGGTCCTGCCCAGATCTTGGCCGACGACTCTGCCGCGTTATCGTATTTGAGCTCACCCGAGTAGTTCTCGCCGTTTCGTTTTTCGATCTCAGGTTTGCGATCGAACAAATCCATGTGGGACGGCCCACCCTGCATGAACATCGAAATCATCGCCTTGGCCTGAGGTGCCAAATGCGGTGTTTTTGGTTTCATATCGTATTGAATCGGCTGCAAAGCCGGCTTGGGAGGCTCGCCAAGAACCTGCTGCGCAGCGATACCGGCGATCCATAGCGTGGCTCCAGCGATCCCCTGTTGGGCCAGAAAATGGCGTCGCGATGAAACAGACATTCGTTAAAAACTCCGCTGCGGTTGGTTCCGTTAATCGATGTACAAAAAGGCATTCGACGAGAGCAACGCTTGACAAAGCAGAGCCAAGGCTTGTTCATTGGCCTTAGCCGGCTCAAGAGCCCCGCCGTTGGGTGCTGCAGGTTGTTCTGGATTCGGCTGTGCCAGCAGGCTCCGTTGTTGAATTAACCATTGAACAAGCTCATCTCGACGGACCTGGCTTGGATCGTACCCGTAAGCCAACTGCCAAGCTCTTAGAACCTGTGCCGCTGGATCCTCACCGGCCTCTCTTGCAACACGCTTGGCGAAATGTTCTGAGATCCTCACGACCGAACTATTGTTCATCAGCATCAGCGACTGAGTCGCTACGGTCGATTGCGAACGTCGGTCGCAGTTAGGTGCGGTACTAGCGGGATCAAAAGGTTCGATAACCCCCAGGGGCATCGATCGCCGGACTTGAATGTAGATGCTGCGTCGATAAGCGTCGGCGACCTCCTCATGCTTGGCTACCAAGATTCCGTTGCCGTCGCGAGTCGCCTTGCCAATGATGAATTGCCCAACTTCATCCGGATTGACCTTGCTCGGCGATCCGTGCATTCTCAATGTTAAAACCCCCGCAGCATCGAGCATCGCATCCCTAACGGATTCGGATTGCAATCGCCGCACGTTGGTTCGCCCGAGCCAAATATTCTGTGGATCGGTATCTAGGCCTCCAGCAGGCCTTGCCGATGATCGTCGATAGGTTTCCGAGATAAGTATTTCGCGGGAGAATTTTTTCCGACTCCATCCTGAATGCACCAACTCACTGGCCAACCAATCGAGCAACTCTGGATGCGTGGGTCGCTCACCCAACATTCCCAGTTCACCAGGATTCGAAGCGATCGCTCGGCCGAAATGATGCATCCAAGTGCGATTCACATAGGAGCGGGTCAGCAATGGATGAACACCCTGGGTCAGCATCCTCGCAAACTGTAGCCTTCTGCCGCTTGTCGGAACACTCGCATCATCTGCGGCTACCTTGTCGTGTTCACCGAGGATGCTCAATCCCCCTGGGTTGATCGGATCTTTCGGCTGCTGAAAGTCGCCGCGGTTGAAAAGGAATGTTACCGGTACCTGATTTGGAACTTCTGAAAAGCCTGCTAAGAAGACTTCGGCAGGACGTTTGGATTTGATCTCTGATTGGAGCGTTTCATACTTTTTATTGAACTCATTGATACGCGTGCCATCGTAAAGGATGGCACTGCCGCGATCGACATTGAGGCTTGGGAAATCCCGCATGAGTTTCTGCTGATCCTCAGTTCGTTTATCGGCTGGGGTCGAGCGAGCGGCTTTCGCTGATTCACGCTGCTCGTCTGGCAATTTCATTAGTTCCTTTTGAAAAATGTCTTCGACGATCCCATCGAGTTCCATGAGCCGCTTGGTTTCAAGTTCTCCGAGCTCTTTATCGACTTCGGAAGCCTGCTGCCGCTCCTGGGCGTTCCAAAGGTTGACCAAGCGGGCACCTTTTCCCCTCCAGTTCTTCCAATCCAAGCCGGGTTCCAGCAGAGCTCGGATGCGGTAGTAGTCGCGTTGCGAGATCGGATCGTAGCGATGATCGTGGCACTGAGCGCAACCGACCGTCAATCCGAGAAAAGAGCTCGACACAATCTTGATCGTGTCGGCAATAACATCGTTTCGAGCGACATTTTGATCGACACCATTATGCTCGGTACCATCCGGAGCAGTTCGCAGAAATCCGGTCGCTGCCAGCAATCGTTGATGCTGGGCTTCGAGATTCTCCCAAGGTTGAGGTACCAGTTCATCGCCGGCGAGTTGGTGGGTTACAAACTGATCATAAGGTTCATCGGAATTGAAACTATCGATCACATAGTCGCGGTATTGCCAAGCCCATGGTCGTTCGGTGTCCTGTTCGCTGTAACCATCGCTGTCGGCATAGCCAGCCACATCGAGCCAGTGTCGCCCCCAATGCTCACCGTACCGAGGATCTGCCAGGAGTCGATCGACAAGACGCTCGTAAGCGTCGATGCTTGGATCGGCGATGAAGTCTGAGCATTCCTCTTGAGTTGGAGCAATACCCCGTAGATCGAAGCTTAAACGTCGGATCAGCGTGAGTCGATCAGCGATCGGTGCAACAGGGATCTGCTTTTGGGCGAGTTTCTCAAGGATGAAAGCGTCCAGTGGAGAGTAAGCCGAGTTGGAAAGTGCTTGAGGGACTTGAGGAACCTCAACGGATCGCACAGGTTGGAAGACCCAGTAGCTACGTTCTTCTTCTGTCCAGTCCTCGATGGCTGGTGTCTGAGGTTCGGGGCGTTTGGTCAAGGCCCCTGCATCGAGCCAAGCTCGCAGGATTTCCTTTTGGGCGTCGGGGATCAGTTTGCCCCCAGGGGGCATCTGACCATCTTCGATGCGCTGGAACAAAAGACTTTCTTTGGCCGAACCAGGGGCGATTGCAGCACCCGACTCTCCACCTGATTTCATCAAGTGAACCAAGCGAAGATCCAAGCCCGCTTCGCGATGTTCGGCTTCGCCGTGGCAATGGAAACAATGGGTCTTGAGAATTCCACGCACCTGGGTTTCGAAGTAGATCGGTTCGGGTTCCTGAGCGATCGCTGGGACGAGCAATACCGATGCGAGTGCCTGTGAGGCGAGGATCCGGATTGCCCATTTTGGCAACAGACCGTTTGGAAACATAAAGATTCAAGGGTGGGAGGGGGTTTAAGCCTGGGAGGACTTGGAATTATACCATGCTCAATTCCCGTCGAGAGTAAGCATCCAAGAACCTCGGGTAGATTTATTGAAACTCAGGCTTGCTGATATCCCGGGTGTTTGTTAGCGGTTGCAGATGGCCGAGAGCCGTTTCATGAAAAGCGGCAGGGCGCTTACCCAACACCGTCAAATCGACACTTGAATCACTTTAGGAAAGATTGGATTTGAGTGTATTTCGGCGCATGCCGAGGGGTTTTTGAAAGCGGTAGGGCGCAAGCCCTCTGGTGAAGTGTCAATTGCAGTGTTCCACGCTCGAACACTCATGAATCCACAGGATATTTGAACTCTCCGGGCAGCTTGCGCTGCTCCGCGCGTGAATTGTAGGTAGTGTAGCCAAATCAGTCAGTTTGCTGACAGAAAGGAGAAACGAAAGGAAACGAATTTGATCTGGGCTGGTCCGTACTAGTCTAGAAGTCCTTACCAGAATTTCCACCATTCCGTGGTCGGCCAATTCATGCATGATGCGGTCGACTGGAAGATCATCGAGAAGAACCCGTTCTGCAAAGTAAAGACGCAGAGGAGTTCGGTGAAGGTCAACGAGTTTGTGCCCCGCGAAGTGGTCGACAAGCTGATGAAGAAGGCCAACCCCGTCTGGCAAGTGATCTTGGGGCTGAGTCGCTACGGTGGGCTGCGAACGCCCTCGGAAACGCTATCGCTACGATGGGACGACATCGACTGGGAACTGAACCGAATGAGCATCCCGGAGCCGAAGGTAGAGCACCACGCAGGTCGTGGGATTCGCAGTTGCCCAATCTTTCCAGAGTTGCGACCGATCCTCGACGAAGCGTTCGAGATCTTCGGGGACAAGAGCGAATACGTGGTCGCCGCTCCGCAGTATCGAGCGGCAGCCAACACGGCGATGGGTTGGAAGAACGCCAACCTACGCAGCGAGATGACGCGACTCTTGCGCCGCGCTGGGGTTTCGGGTTGGCCGCGATTGTTCCATTCTGTAACG